>JACIVZ010000055.1 GCA_014361205.1 Methanomethylovorans sp.
ACGAACTATTATGTGGAATAGGCTTTGGATGATAATACCTTACTACATAAGATTATCGACATCATTCAGTACAAAAATGAATATCAGATTCAGACATCCGGAATTCCTTATCAGGAAATGTATGTACTTGAGAAAATATATATGCACAGCAACATACTTTCAAAGGACATTTCTCAAAAATTCAATATCCCTCCTTCCACTCTCACTGGAATCCTTGACAGGCTTGAAAATAAGAAACTTATTCAAAGGTTGAGAACGAACAAAGATCGAAGGTCTATAGAGCTTGTAGCTACTGAATATGGAAAGTACGCTGTTGAAAAGCATATAGCTGAGGACCAGATATTCGCAAGTAATCTGTTTGGTAGTCTGGAACCTCAAAAAAAAGAGCATCTAAAAGCGCTTCTTGAGGAAATGCTTGGAAAAATCGAGTTAAGTTCACTTTTCTCTCCAAAGCACCAATAGTGAGGAGGTATCGAATTTGCCATTGCTTGATTTTCAGGACGTATCTTTTATTAATGATGGCAAAACCATTCTCAAAAATCTATCCTTTGTTGTGGAGGCTGGAGACTATATTTCTATAATTGGTCCTTCAGGCAGTGGTAAAAGCACATTATTGAGACTCTGTAGTCATTTGATCAGTCCTACTGGAGGGAATATATTCTATAAAGGAGTGAACATGAATAAGTACGTTCCAACAGAGTTAAGAAAAAGCATTGCATATTGCTCTCAATTACCTTATCTCTTTGGAAATAATGTAAAGGAAAACCTGGATTTTCCCTTCTCCGTCAGAAAGATGCCCTTTAACGAAGGCAGAGTAAAGGAACTATTCTCATTGTTCAATATACCCTTTACTTTTCTGAATGCTGATGTTCAAAACCTTTCCGGAGGCGAGAAGCAAAGGATTTCGTTGGTGAGAACTTTGTTGTTCCTTCCTGAAGTTCTGCTTCTGGACGAGGTCACCTCTGCCCTTGATGCGGAAAATACGCGCATGGTACTGAATGCTATTTTTACCCTGAACAGAAATGGTATTACTATACTATGGATCACACACAATCCTGAACAAAGTAAGAAGTATGCAAATAAGATCCTTACCTTGGAAGCTGGCGAGATGAAGTCTCTGGAAGTTTTAAAATGACTGGTTCAGTAACTATTGATAGTACATCGTTGCTTATTGCTTCTTCCCTTGTGCTTGTGTCGCTTTATCTGTCCTACTCACAAAAACTGGGAATTGAAAAGGAAACCGTGGTCAGTGTGGTAAGGGCAGTGGTTCAGCTTGTTATTGTGGGATACATCTTAGAATATATATTTGGTCTTGAAAGCCCTCTATTTACAACTCTTCTGCTACTTTTCATGGCCTTCAACGCTGCATACAATGCCTCTAAAAGAGGAAAGGGAATTAAAAAAATACTGAGAATCTCTTTCTGCGCCATTACTACAGGCACTGTGCTCACACTTTCTGTTCTTGTATTCTCTGGAACAATAGCATATGAACCATATCAGATAATTCCTGTAAGCGGGATGATCATCAGTAATTCTATGGTTGCGCTGGGTGTATGTTATAAGCAGATGATATCTGATTTCAAGAACAGGAGAGAAGAAGTGGAAACCAAGTTGTCTTTGGGTGCAGATATTCTACCTTCCTCTATAGGAATAATAAGAGATGCAATAAAAACAGGTATGATTCCAACAATCGATTCAGCAAAAACACTAGGTATCGTATCAATTCCTGGAATGATGACGGGGTTGATACTTGCAGGAATATCTCCCATGGAGGCAATAAAATATCAGATAATGGTCACTTTCATGCTGCTTTCGACAACTTCTATTTCCTCTTATGTGGCTTGCTACCTGTCCTACAGAAACTTTTTCAACAGCAGAAAACAATTGATAATATTTAAATAAGTGTAGGAAGTATTTTAAAATAATTACGCAAGTCTGATGGAAAATGATTAGCTGGTAGATCTTTTTAGCATTTTTTATGCAAATCTATATATTCAACCTATTAATTTAATCTGACACCCTATATTAGGCCATAATCTTTAAAGTTGGAATCCGGTACGATAATTTATGAATATGATAGAATCTGTCAAAAAAGCTATTCATTATAATACAATACAAAATATACTGCAATACTATATATGCCCTGAGGAGTGTGAAGCACATTGCTGCAAGAATGGACAAATCCACATATTCGAAGAAGAGTACATGAATTTTTCTCTCATTGATCCAGAAAAAGCAAAAAGGATACAAAGCGAGATGCCTGCAAGTCCTCTTTATAGAATCGAAACGCCTTGCTCTTTTTTAAAGCCACATGATAGATGTGGTATCTATTATCAACGTCCCATTGTATGTGCTTTGTATCCATTTAAAGTGAACACCTCAGGTAATTCTATCGGATTGCAGCCATGTCCAGTGGGTTTTCTTATAATAAGGGAATTTGCATTGTGGATAATCTCCAATATCTCAAATACAAACCTGCCAGATGATGAAAAGGCTAAGTACATAGCAGATTGGGAAAAAACTGTCGAATCCTATGCTGAAGAACTTTCCGGATTCCATATGAAAAACACTTTAAAAGAGATACAGATACCATTCGATGAACTGGAAATGTTTAGCATATATATGGCTTCAAAGAATCTTCCTAAAATAAATTCAGGTTTGGACTTGGGATAGTAATTATATTAACATATATATATATAATACCTAGTAAAATTAACCGATTAAACTGTTAGATTATGAACTACAGCTATGTAAAGTGCTGAATAACGTATAATTGGAAAGTATCAATAAGCTCGGAGTAAAAATAGCTAGATTTTCAGAAGCTTTCAAAATCATACATGGGTTCAAATATCGTATATATCCCTTCCTTAGAATGCATGTAATTGTTCGGGAAAGGCAATACATTTTGTATTCAGTGGGGTGAGAACTGACCTTTAAAAAATAACAATCATGATGTTATTTCCATTATCATTTGAGGTATTTTTCTGACTTAACTGCAGGACTGGTATTCTCTGAAGTTTACATTATACTAAGAACAGATTGAAGAACGATTCTGGAAATAATAGACAGAAAAAGTGAATGTGGATAAAATGAAAAATATAAGTAAAGACAAAAAATCACACATTCAACATCAAATTTTCAGACATTTTTCGGCTACTAAATGATAGGATGATTTGCATTAATTGAAAAACAAGTAAGTACATTGCAGTAAAAAGTTGATGCCTTTACAAGTACTCAAAGAACAATATATGATAAATTATTTGAACGTTGCAGCAAATATGTAAGTGGGGAGTATAAAATGCAAGAGATAGGCAAAGAATTCATGAAATTAACAAGGTTTCAATACCTTGGGAAAGCACCACAGACACTTGGATATCCTCAACCACCTCTACAAAAAGAACCAGATGATGCTGTCAAGATCATTGAACTACCCGATCCCAGCAGTATTCATGTGAGGGATATTCCCTTAAGACGCGCCATAGAACACCGTACAAGTGTACGTAGTTATTCTGATAAATCCCTTACACTTAATGAACTTTCCTACCTTTTATGGTGCACACAGGGAGTAAAAGAAACAATTGAAGATGTTGTCACTTTCAGGACTGTACCGTCAGCAGGAGCCAGGCATGCATTGGAAACATATCTGCTGATCAATAATGTGGAAGGGCTTGAGCCAGGTTTATACAGGTTTCTTGCCATAGGACATAAACTCTTAGAACTGGATATTGAGACTGATTTGGCAAAGCCAATCACAGAAGCTTGTTTGGGACAGGATTTTGTAAAGAAGAGTGCAGTGACTTTCATTTGGGTAGCTGTAGCATATCGGATGAAATGGCGCTACGGCGAAAGAGGGTATAGGTATCTGCATCTTGACGCCGGTCATGTATGCCAGAATCTTTATTTAAGCGCCGAAGCCATTGATTGTGGTGTATGTGCCATAGGAGCATTTCTGGATGATAATATGAATGAACTTCTCAACATAGATGGTGAGGAAGAATTTGTCATCTATATTGCCACCCTCGGTAAGAAATGAATTATAAGAAACAGTATGAAAGATCTAATTCAAATCAATCATGTCTAATCCCAGATATTCCTTGATTACTATATAAGCCATTGCAGGAGGGAATGCTCCGACATCGGTGATAATGAGGTCAATATATTCCGGTGGTGTTACATCAAAAGCCGGATTCTTTACTTTTACATTTGGAAGTTCTTTAAGTATAGCCGAATCTATGACTTCATCACTTGATCGATCCTCGATTTCTACAATCTGACCCAATATTGTATTGGGACTGAATTTATAGGTCTCAGCTGCAACTAAGACATTTTTACGAGCTTCTCTGGCTGCCATTGCAATCTGAGAAGTACCAATCTTATTTACCAATGCCCCATTTACAGCAATGGAATCTGCACCAACAACCACAAGGTCAACATTTTTCATAAGCAGCCTTACAGCCGAGTCCACGATAAGTGTAGTAGGAATTCCGGCGTCATTCAGTTCCCGAATGGTGATGAGACCCTGACGGCGTGGCCTTGATTCTGTTGCAATGACAGATATATTTTTTCCTTCTTTAAATGCTGTCTTAATAATAGAAATGGCTGCATGGGAATTACAATGCGTCATAATGACATCACCGTCACGGATACGCCTTGCACCTACCTTCCCTATCTTCTCTAAGGCTTCATTGGCATTTTTTATGAATCTTTCAGAATTATCGACTATTTCTGCAATAGCTTCTTTTACATTCCTTGATGAATGTTTTTTTGTCAGTGCCACAGCATTGGGGAGAGATACGGCGGTGGGTCTGGTCTCTATAAGTATTCTTGCAGCTTCGTTGATTCTTTTCTCAAATTCTTCAGGAGAAAGGGAGCTGAGAGTCTGCGCGTAATCTCTGAGGGCTGCGGAAGCTGAAACTGCTATTCTCCCGGCTCCACGGATTTCCATGTTACGGATCTTTTCTGCTGTAGCCATCAAATTGTACATATTAAAAAGGTTGCAGTTAAGTAATTTATAATTGTTGGCAAAAAGCAGCTTTATGTTAGTGAGTATCTGATTATTCAAACAACCTATGTTCTACTTTAATTGGATTTTGTTGTATAGTAGTAAGATAATTAGTGTATTAATAATTTATTGTTTTTGCAAATATTTTGGATATAGTAAAAGTTTTCTGAAGATACAAAATACTTGAAATATTAGAAACAATCTTTGAAAATGGAGAGGAAGTAATATGGAAAACAGACGCTATCAAAGTGAAGATTCAATTTTCATGAGGTGGATGAGAACAGAGATAAATAAGATGAACAATGCCATTGTGGCTGAAAGAAAAAATCTTTCCCAGCTTCTGCAGGAGGATAAACCCTCTGCAAAAACAAAAGGTGGCAGTGACCACTTTTTTGAAAAGGCTACTTTGAGATCCATAGGTGAAAAAGTACCAGAAGACATGCATTCTAAACTCAAACTTCCTATCCTGTTCTTCTTTGATCATCAGGTTCCAGATAGCTGTTATCTTAATGATGTTTATGCAGCTCAGGTTTTACAGATTATGGGAGAAATAAGCCGCCTGCGTATGATGGAGAAGGGAAGACTATGGGTTGGCAAGTCAATTGCATATTCAATTATGAAAAAATATCAAACTGTTGTGCAAATAGTGATGGTCTGATACAAATATACCAATAAGTACCAAAAACGCTTTAAATAGTTGTAAAGAATATGATTTTGTGAGCATTCCAGATTTTCAATCAATAATGCTTCCTCTGCTAAGATATTTAAATGATGATGAAGAGCACGGTTTTAGAGAAACTATTGAATATATTTGTTCAGAGTTTAAACTGACTGAAAAAGAGAGACTTGATACTTTACAAAGTGGACAAACAATTATAAGCAACAGAGTAGGTTGGGCCAGAACCTATCTGGCGAAAGCTGGTTTAATTGAATACACAAGGAGAGGATTTTTTAAAATCACTCAAAGAGGAAAGGAAGTCCTGAATGATAATCCTAAAAAAATAAACAGTAGGTTTCTTAGACAATTCCCAGAATTTGTAGAATTCCAAACAATTAAGGATAAAACTGGTGAAAAAGAGCCGGCTGTGCAGATAAGAAACGGTTTGAGTAAAACAGAAAGAGAAGTAGAGGACATAACTCCCGATGAATTAATGGAAGAAGGTTTTAATTTAATTTTGGCAAGTTTAGCCCAAGAACTTTTGAATAAACTAAGATCAAATAGTCCTTCCTTCTTTGAAAAAGTAATACTAAAATTATTGTCAAATATGGGGTATGGAGAAGGAAAAGTCACCGGAAAGAGTGGTGATGGCGGAGTTGATGGTTTTATCAGTCAGGATAAACTGGGGTTGGACAAGGTATTTTTCCAGGCTAAAAGGTTTGCAGAAGAAACACCTATTTCAGCTCACATGCTAAGGGACTTTGTGGGTACCCTTGAAGTAAATGGTATTAGTAAGGGAGTTTTTATAACAACTTCCAGATTTACAAAGGATGCTGAAAATGTGATATCTCGGAGTCATAAATCAATTGTCTTGGTTGATGGTTCTAAACTTGTTAAACTAATGATAGATTTTAATATTGGAGTATCAACCTGCAAGACTTATGAGATCAAGAAAATAGATACTGATTTCTTTATTGAAGAATAGATGTTCTATTTCATGATCTTTCAGCTAACTTTATAGTATAAACTCTGTATTTCTAAAACAATAATCGAATAATGGAAGTTTTGTTATGGCATTCGTTTGGTCTATCAATCCAGCTACAGGAAAGGTAATAAAACAATTTCAGTCTCACTCTGAAAAACAAATAAATACAGCTATCATAAAAGCCGATACAGCTTTTCGCAAGTGGAAAGGGATTGAAATTTCCGAAAGATGCAGACTTTTAAATAACGTTTCACAATTGCTGCGGGAGAGAAAACAGGAACTTGGACAGCTCATTACTTTAGAGATGGGAAAGGTCATAAAACAATCTGTAGCCGAGGTTGCTAAGTGTGCTGATACAATTGACTATTTTGCGGCACATGCAGAAGAATTTATACAACCTGAACAGACACAAACAGATGCTTTAAAGTCCATGGTATGTTACGAACCGATGGGACCAGTATTGGCCATCAAGCCGTGGAATTTTCCTTTCTGGCAGGTGCTTAGTGCCGCATCTCATATTCTGGCAGCAGGCAACGTGATACTACTCAAACACTCAAGCTATGTACCTATGTGTGCTCTTAAGCTGGAGGAAATTTTCACAGAAGCAGGATTTCCTGATGGAGTGTTACAGACATTACTTATCGATGGTCCTACAGCTTCTTCACTTATAGCAAGAGACCAAATCAAAGCTGTTTCCTTCACTGGAAGTGATACTGCAGGAAAAAAAGTAGCAGAATTTGCTGCTAAACACATGAAGAAGTTCGTACTCGAACTCGGAGGGAGTGATCCCTTCATAGTTCTTGCAGATGCCGACGTTGAAAAAGCAGCAAAATCCGCCGTACCCAGCAGATGTATTAATTCAGGTCAAACGTGCATAGCAGCCAAGAGATTCATAGTGGCACAGGAAGTGGCAGAAGAGTTCACCAATAAGTTTGTTGAAATCACAGAAAAACTCAAAATTGGTGATCCGATGGATATAAATACTGACATAGGGCCCCTGGTAAGGGAAGAACACATATCTATAATTGAACAACAAGTGATAGACGCTATATCAAAAGGAGCAAAAATCCTCATAGAAGGAGGAAGAGTGAAACAAGAAGGATTTTTCTACGCCCCCACTATACTTGAGAATGTAAATCTGGATATGAAAGTGATGACAGAAGAGACCTTTGGACCTGTATCACCGATTATAACTGTAAGAAATGAACAGGAAGCCATAAGTATTGCTAATAGTACTCAATATGGGCTGGGTGCAAGCATCTGGACAGAAGACAGGGAAAAAGGAGCTTTGCTTGCCAGAAAGCTTGAAACTGGGATGGTGGCAATAAATTCTTTCTTCAGACCTGAAGCATGTATGCCTTTTGGAGGTATAAAAGGAAGCGGAATGGGAAGAGAAATGGCAAAGCATGGTTTCCATGAATTCATGAACCTTAAATCAATAAAGATATATTGAAATTAATTAAGCAGCCACTAATAGTAAGTCAAGCATATGCAGAGGATTCAACTTTAAAAATGTAGAACATTAAAGCTTATATATAGAGGAGATTACAAATATAATTAATTTTTATAAGCACTTTTAAATTTCTTTTGTAAATATCAAAGGGAGTGTTCTAAATATGAAAGGTAGTGACCTTCTGGTACAATGTCTGGAGAATGAAGGTGTGGAATATATTTTTGGTATCCCTGGTGAAGAAACCTTGGATTTAACCGATTCACTCTCCAGATCAACAATAAAATTCATTGTTACACGACATGAACAATCAGCAGCCTTCATGGCAGATGTCTATGGCAGGCTTACTCATAAGCCCGGCGTGTGTCTTGCAACTTTAGGTCCTGGTGCAACTAATCTTATTACTGGAGTTGCTGATGCTAATCTTGACAGAGCACCCCTTGTTGCCATTACAGGGCAGGCTGATCTTGAAAAGACCCATAAGGAAGCTCACCAGTATCTAAACATAGTGGAAGCTTTCAGAGAGTTCACCAAATGGAACTCCAGTGTGAGCCGGGCAGATTTCATACCTGAGATAGTAAGCAAAGCTTTTGAGATCGCCAGGGACAGGCCCGGAGCAACACATATAGAGCTGCCTGAGGACATTGCTGCTGAACAAACTAACAAGGTGCCTCTTGTAAAGAAACCTTATTCACATCTACGTATGCCTGATGAGGATGAGCTGCAGCGTTCAGCTATGCTTATAGAAGCTGCGAAGATGCCCATTATTCTGGCTGGTAATGGAGTTATAAGAGAAGATGCATCTGAAGAATTGAGAAATTTTGTAAGAAGCACCGGGATCCCGGTAGTTACAACTTTCATGGGAAAAGGTGCGTTTCCGGCAGATGATGAACATTACATGGGGTCCATGGGTATCAAGGACAGGGACCATATAATGTGTGGTTTTGCCATGGCAGATCTGGTGATCTGCATTGGATTCGATCACGTAGAATATAGTCCCAGGTTCTGGAACCAGGATGGTTCCAAAAGTATAATCCATATACACTACGACCAGCACGAAGTGGATGAAAAATATGTTCCCGACCTATCACTTGTAGGGAATATCCGAACCTCTCTGAAACACCTCATACCATTCTGCAAGAGAAAGGAAATGCCTGAATACTTCTTAAAAGTAAGGGAAAAAATGGAGAAGGAACTCCTTGATTTCAAGGATGACACATCCTTTCCCATGAAACCCCAGAAAATCATATACGACATAAGACATGCATTGGATAGGGAAGATATTGTCATCAGCGACGTGGGTGCTCATAAACTATGGATCGGGCGTCTTTATCCTGCATATGAACCAAATACAGTGCAAATGTCTAATGGTCTTGCATCCATGGGGTTCGCGCTTCCTGGCGCAATCGCAGCAAAAATTGTAAAACCAGATAGAAAAGTAGTGGTTGTGGTTGGAGATGGAGGGTTCCTTATGAATGTCCAGGAGCTGGAAACCGCAGTGCGCCTCGGATGTGACATGGTAATAGTGATATTTAATGATTCTAAGTTTGGGCTTATTGAATGGCATGAAATGAAAAAGTTTAATGCCAGCTTTGGAACTGAGTTTATGAATCCTGACTTTGTTAAACTCGCTGAAAGCTTCGCAGCCAAGGGAATAAGGATAGAAAATGCAGAGGATTTCAGACCACAACTTGAATACGCACTAAATAGAGGGGGAGTGTGGCTTGTGGACGTAAAAGTGGATTATTCAGAAAATATGAAGCTTACGGAAAAACTGAACAACAATTTCTGCAATATTTGATAATTATTGCACAGTTACATGTTGAAGTAATCTATAAGAGGGGTTATTTTATATTTTGCAATGTCCAATTCAGTTTCAAACCCATGCCTTATCTGGAATAGCAAATGCACCTAACACATTTTTTTCCACAGATATGTCTTGCTAGATCCTGGCTAGTATATCCTTTTTATGCTCCAGAATTGTTCAATATTTTTAATCTTAAGGCTGATGGAAGCAAGAATGTAGCCGTTTTTCTGTGCTGATTCCTCCATACTTATTTCGTTTGACTCAAAGTTAAGAATCTATGGAATCTGTGCAGTGATATTCAATCCCATAGCCTTAGAGATCTCATGACCTATGCCAATTATTTTTTCTTCAATTCCACTCATTTTCTCATTTTAAAATAAAATTGTCCTTATAATATGTAAAGATATATATAATTAAGCTGATACAAGTTTTAATCCGCCAATACCCACAACAATTAATCCGATAAAGAAGATTCTTGTTGCATTCATCGATTCGTTGAAAAGGAAGATGCCCAATATTGTTGTCCCAATGATACCAATACCTGTCCAAACTGCATAAGCTGTTCCAACAGGCAATGTTCTCAAAGCTCTTTCCAGTAGATACATACTTAAAATTAAAGCTATGGCCGTAAATACTATTGGATAAAATTTGGTTAATCCGTCACTGTATTTTAGTCCAATAGCCCATGCGGTTTCAAATAATCCTGCAATTACTAATATTATCCATTCCATGCTTTTTCCTTTCAGTGCTTTTGGCTTTGTAGAAATGCTCATTTGAACAATATATGTAACCTTGACATACCTGTCAAGGTTATGCACTAAGAGTTTCAATTTCACCTCTTTTGCTTGATTCCAATATTTCCTTGCCTTCACTTCTTCCCCATATTTCCTTTTCAGAACAGAGAACATTGTTTCTACAAGATTTCTGCAATGGTACAATATTTCCTCAAACTCATCGATCATTTTTCTACGATACTTACCCTTAATCTTCTTCCTTTTCCTTTCTCTCAAAGGAATCATAGCTACTGCTTCTAGTTCTTCCCTTACTAGAGAATGTATAGCTTCAGAATCGTAACCTTTATCCATCAGGTAAAAATTTGATTGACGATTTTTATGGCATTGTTTAAGCAATGTCATCGCATGCTTTATGTCGTGTACAGGTTTACCTGATATCTTAAAACCGGTGATAATGAACTTCTCAGTATCCACAGAAATACTAACTTTCAGGAAAGACTTCCGTTTTTTTCCTGTTCTAAATGAATAATAGTAACTACAATGACCACTTGAAAATCCACTTGAATCAATAGCAATGAGCTCTATTTTTTCACCATACGAATAGAACAGCTTCAGTGTTTGCTGCAACAACGATCTGAAAATAATTGACTTAAGTCGAGTGACGAATTTCTGAAGTGTTGTGAAATGTGGAACTTGTTTTATTCCAATTCTTAGCTTCAATATATCCATTAATTCTACAAGTTCAACAATACTTCTATAATCCACATTGAGATATTCTTTCAACAATACCAGAGCCAATAGCTGATGTTGTGTATATTTCTTTTTCGAATATTTGCAGCTATAGATCGGAAGGTGAGATTTTCCTGATACAGCTAAAGCTGTATCAACAAACTTTAAGTACCTATTTGACAAAATAAGGTCATCCCCTTGTGGTGTTTCTGTAGGAAGTAATACTCAGGGGACTTATCATTTTTAAATTATTAGGTCAAAATAAAATCTAAAGTAGCTTTTCTACAGAGCCAGAGGTATCATAATTGATATTATTGATATAAAACTCATCTAAAATACTGTACTTTTAGGGCATGATCATAACCATGGCATTAATGAAAAGAAGGCTTTAGAAACCTTTGCTGAGTGAGGATAATAAAAGGATCCTAAATATCCAAAAGTTGTTTTGCTGATAGCTGCATAACTATATACTTCAAGAAAAATTTACATCTCACTAACGTAGAATTGAAATATTTTCATAAGAGAAAATATTGGAGAAAGTAATTCCTCAAATCCTCTGCAGTTATTCCAAATCAGAATGAGGATTCAAATCACAGCCCGTACATGGCAAACACATGGTTTTAAAAGTATCAGCCCGCAGACCATATTCATCCAGTTTCTTGCGCAGAAAACGAGTCAAAAACATAAGTCTTTGGGCAGAAGGTCTTTCTATGAACACTTCACCTTGTCTCAAAGGATGGAGACTTGCAGCTCTGAGGATAGGCACCACTCCCATGGATAGAAGTTCCTCAATGCCGTTCATGACAGATTCATCAGTTTCACCAAGACCTATCAGGAAGTTTGAACATACTTTATTGCGTCCAAATATCTGTACACCTTCACGTAGACCTGTAAGGACATCTTCAAGATCGCCTCCTGGGCACACTTTACTGAAAATCTGCCGATCCATGGTCTCTACGTTGTATTTGAGTTCATCAGCACCGGCATCTTTGAGCCTGCGGGTGGAGTCCTTTGTAGGATACACAGAAACACCTATGGGCACAGTATATCTTTTCCGCAGTGTGCGAATAAGCTCTTCTGCTCTGTCAACTTCTTTCTCAGGAGAGATCTCCACACCTGATGTGATAGAGATAGCATGCATCCTGCCTGTAGCATGGGCTTTTTCTATCATTGCAAGCATCTCGTCCATGGTCTTGACTTTACCTTGTAGCTTAGGGACGGGACAGAATTTGCAGTCAAAAATGCATTTTTCACACATTGTGATGTAGGCTTGATTCGGGCAGTGGATAAGCTCATCCTCGATGATGCCACGGGCTATTTCTTGCCCATCTTTCATAATAACAAGCTCTTCAGCCTCTTTTTTGCCTTTTAAAGGAGAGGCTGGATTTATTCCCATGCGCACTCTGTGGCCGCCTGAATTAAAGAAAAAGGCGATCTTGCCTGCACCGGGACCTGCGGTGGGAACTGTGGTACAGCCTAGCAGAGAAGATTTCATATCTATGGAACCTTCGGCAATAAGTTGTGCTTTTACTTCGGCTTTCATGGTATTACCGATACGATTTATTGTACAATTATCTTGTGAAATACTTTAGGTTTTCGTATTAGTTATTCAAATATGACACGGTTCTTTAAATACTATTCATAATATTTAATATATAATAAGGAAGCATAAAAATTTGTATTATCAGCGACATCTTTTTACACTACAGATGTATTTTTGTCTTAAGTAAAGGACTTTATGCCATAATTTTTTCAAAGGTGATGGAAGAAGTGTCAACTGAAGCCATATCATATCCTGAATATACTGAACTTTCAAAGGAATTAAATAGGCCAGCTGGATTTAAAATTATACTTACTTTGCTGATTGTAGGAGTATGTGGCCATTTATTTCAGGCTATGCCTCAAATACCTGTTTTCATATTTGGAAAAATTCTCTATGGACTACTGGGTTCATTATTAGCTTTTATTTTCGGGTTGATGGGATTAATAATTACATATGGGTTATATAAGCTTAAAAAAATTGCCTGGACCTTTGGATTACCATGGCTTCTATTTGAAACTTTGAATGGTTTTATAGCTTTATTTATATTTCCTCCTATTAACATAAGCTCATTGATCTTAATAGCAATCAGTTCGTTATTAACATCTATACCAGTTATAGTGTACATACATTCAAAAAAAGATTACTTCATTTGCT
>JACIVZ010000056.1 GCA_014361205.1 Methanomethylovorans sp.
ATCATTTGAGAATCATAATAAATATCCCATAGTTCTTCCACCTCATCATAGCCACTATGCTGAGCAATATTATCCATTAATGAAGAATTAATGACTATGAACCTGTCAAGACCTACAAAATGACCATTACCTAACCACACTTTATCTCTATGTATTACTGCCACCGGCATATCCGGATTCTTCCCAGCTAACCACCTGCAGAACATATCTTCTACTTTGTGTTTAGATTTGATATTTACTGTAAGTATCCCGTTTACTAAAGTGGGCCTTGAAAACATACACAATCTGTGATAACAGAGTTTTACCTCCCGCATATAACTATAAAAACGCTTTTGAAGTTTAGTTTTACCTAAAAAGAGAGAGTTGACATCTTCTGATAAATTCAAAAATTTCACAAGATCTGAAGGGTTACTATCTCTATGTCTGAGTACCAGATCTATGAAATGCATTGGATCTGCTTCTTGCTTTCTTGAGAATTTTGAATGAATGTTCCGGTGTTTGCCAAAAACAATCTCTAAAAGTTTTTTGGTTGGCATAGTTGATTCAAAACCAACAATCTCAATATCATTCTCTACTCCTGCAAAATCAATCTTTCTTTGAAGTTCTTCCATGTCTTCAGCAAACATCAGGTGTGCATCAGGAAATTGCCTTAGTTTCAAAGAGGCAAGCAACACCCCTTCCAACGTTGTTCTAAAGCAGATTATCAGGAACACACCTCCATGAATGTAGAAAGATTTGTCTGACAAAGACCTCTTATCTTAATGTAAGGTCTTGCTCTTGTAATTACCACCCCCATCCTGACGAGTTCCTGCTCGTTGTTAACTGGGCGGGATTGTACAATTCGGCTTGCACTCACTGGACCTATTCCCGGAACAAGCAATAATTCCTGTAAAGTTGCATTGTTAATATCTATAGGGAACATATCACGATTGCATTGAGCAAGAAGAACCTTTGGATCCTCATTTTTAAGAAAACCTTTTTCTGTATAAATTTCATCAAGATCCTTTGCTTTTAGCCCGTAATCTTTGAGCAGATAAGATGTCTGGTATAGTCTGACTTCACGCCACTTGGGAGAAGGGATATTATGCTCAAGAGGTGTTCCCCGCACAGGATCAAAGCTCATAAAATAAGGCCTTCTTAGATCATATTTATCCATAAACCTGTTCACAGTATGTATGATCTCTTGATCTGACTCATCAGCAGCACCTACTACAAACTGAGTGTCGTTGGCACCGATGATACGGTCTCCATACTCGACTTCTTTCCTTTTTTTTATTATCAGCTCCTTTGTCCACTTTAGGCGCTGAAGCACATCGTTTTTGTAATCGAAATTTGGACAGATTTCTGAATAGTTGATATTGCTAGTAGTCTCAGCATTGATCCCAAACTTGTTTGCTACATCTGCAATCTCTTCCAGCAGGTACTTTGGGATGCCAGGCATAAGTCTCATGTGTATATATCCCTGGAAACCCTGAGTGCGTAATTTCCTAGCTACTTCAAGTTGTTTTTCTGAAGTATTCTCAGCATCTCCGATTACACCTGAAGACAGAAAAAGGCCTTCAACAGCGTTTTTTCTATAGAAAGACCATGTAATCTTTACGATCTCATCAGAAGACAAAGATACACGGGGTATATCCCTTTCACATCTGTTAGGACAGTAAGTACATTCACCTGAGCAATAATTTGTAAGCAATGTTTTATAAAGTTGAATACACCTGCCATCAGGAGCAAATGCATGGCATACAGCACTCTGGTTACAACTATCATACTTAGTACCTGCGGCCAAATGACGCATGCGCTCAGTGAGAGTTTTATAGGGTTCAGTTGGAGTTCTCACATAGCTCACAATGAAGTGACCTGTATCTATATATAAATCATAATAGTAAGCGATGTGAAAGTATTTTAGATATCAAACACAGTCAGCTCATGTTAAAGAAATGAGAACAATTATTCTTCGTCCTTTACCTTAATATTGATCTTTAACTTAGTAACAGCTTCCAGTTTCTTCCATTCAACTATTGCATCCTTTTCAAACCTGCAGTCCTTAACTGTCTTGTCGGGAAATTTCCCATCGACTTCATATACAAAGAAACCTTCTTCACCATTAGTGGAAACAACATTCTCAAAATCATCGTCTTGCCTCACTTCCACTACAGCAACTTTTTTTAAGGCTTCCAGTAGTGTTGTGCCTTTCGGTACTTCTATATATTTAGTAGGTGCTAATACATCCAAAGCCGAAACTATATTTTTGTTATTCAATTTCAGAACATGCGTTTTTCCATAAACCTTGCGCTCAATCAGTTGAGCTTCTTCAAGGATTGTCGCATGTTTTGCAGCTACAGGCACAGATATATTCAGCTCCCTTGCCAGTTCAGAGATATGCATCTCACCCTCACAAAGCTTTTCCACCATCTTCAAACGCGTATCGCTTCCTAACGCATTGAATACTTTAAGACGTTCACTATTACTAAGTTCCTGAGGGACATTGTTATCAGATAAACTCATATATGTCATATGTATCTATTATCCATATATAAAATATTCCCCGGCAGTAGCCTATTCATGTTATAATTAATTCAAATGAATAATATATGTTATGGGATTACATAAAGATATAACTGAATGTAAAATAAATATAATTTACTTCTGTCTGTCTATCCCATACAAAGCCCGTCTTTGAATACGAAGCTTCCAATCAAGTTCATTCAGGCTGTCAGTTACAAATTCATGAGTAAGGAAACGTGGTTTAACAAAATCTACTATTTTTCTGCATTCTTCTAGAGTGAAAGGCATATGTTGATCTATTTTTGAAACATGTTCCATAACATTGACAAGCCTTTCATGGAAAGGAAGCTCATAAAAGCCCTCTGGTAAACCATTTCTGGCTACTTCCATTTGATAATCGCCTGAGAGACTGCAATGGAAATGTATTCCTTCTATTTTCTTGATAAAATCCTCTGGGTACCTTGCCAGAACTTCAATAACTGAATCAATTGCACATTTTTCGTCAGTACAATTCATAATGGCATTCATCAAATGCCCTGTATCAAGCATAAAAGCCCAGTTATCGAATTCTAAAGATTCTATAAAATGCATAGTCGATACAGTATCAAGCAAATTAAGACCTGGCCACCAAAGATTTTCAAAATAAAGTCGCACGGGTGGCTCTCCATTTGGAAATTGTGATACAGATTCATTAAGAAAATCTGAACTTGAGTTCATAACTTCTATATCAGAAACTCCGAAATTCCTGGTAAACACATGATCCAGTTCCACATATGCCACATGAAAAACTCCATAGTTTGCTTTTATTGATGTAGCGTTTTCAAGAGAATTTCTGAAGTTGCGTATCACATCCTTATGGTCATTTCCTCCAAATAAAAAAAATTTCTCATTTTCATCCATATCTTCATTGAAAGCTTTTTCATCTATCCATGCGCGATGCCTTCCCATCCAATAAGGCAAATGCACTCCTTCAACTATCCCCGAGGGAATATCCGGAAGTGGACTGTGATCAACAAAAAGCTCTATACCATCCAGTCCATGAGAATGCAGGAATGAATATAGATTGTTCCAGTCATTTCCAAAGCGTGAAAGATCACTTTCATGAAGGGAGAAATTAATCAATTCTTTTATAGTAAAACCCCCCATTAATGCTGATATATAAAATTTTATTGCAATTTGTAATTATTTTTCACGTCCCGTTCTTCACTAACCAGGCTACCATATAAACTAAATTATCTATGATTGTATCATAATTTTTTAATAAATCTTCAGGTGGCTTTTTGTTAGTTTGCAGTAGATTAGGGAGCTCCCGGATAAGTGCAAAAGCCGTATTTTTAGCTGAAATTTCAGGGAGCAATTGCCATGAAACCTCATCAACTATATGTGTAATTGCAGAAGTGGTTGCTACTAAACAAGGGTTAAGAGCTAATTCTCTCAGCTCTTTTAAAAAACGCATTTTATGGTTATCACCTTCCATGTGTGACGCCACTTCCCAAAAATATGCTTCATCCACACCAAATCTTTCAAGTCGGATAAGCATATTGCGCTGAGAAATCGGAGTAAGTTCTGATTGTTTTTCAAGTGCTTTTTTGGTAGCTTCTATCACACACTTTCCTATAAGTTCACCTAATTTGGAATGCTTTCCTGCATCTGTAAGCTTTAATGAACTTGTCATATCGCTGATTACAGCAATCATATCAGTTCCAGAACCTGTAGCTATGCCTTGTGAATACCTACTTTGAACCATCAATTCCTGCAATGCCACAGTCTTTGCTTCTGTAGCAGTCATGATTACACGTGCCATTGTATATTCTGGAAGATCCGCGTTTATTATAAGAATAGTATTTATAGTTCCGTTTAATGGATAATTACTTCCATTTTCTTGATAATATGATGCTGGATCTCCTGCTCTGCCTCCATTGATCTCCACACCACCTGTGACAATAGCAGTAACTTCAAGACCCCTAAAACCCTTACTTACTATAGCAGCGTTTTTCATATTTGCAGCAGTCAGCATACCGGAGCATTTTGATGGATTAAAACCTAATTTTAAAGCAAGCAATGAAATATAAGAAGGTATATTTCCTCCTTCCAGTTCCTCGCCTTTCTTAACTCCCCTTGGAATCTGATTATTTATGATACATTCGAGATCCTCACGATAGCCACCGTTTAACCACGAGGTGGTAAGCGTACGCCTGCCTGTTGGAAGTTTTACGACAATAGAACGGCACTGCCTGTAGATTTTTTCTCCAGCTGCGAGTTCCAATAAAATCTCTGGAGTAGTTTCGTCTTCACCCACAGTAGTTTCTTCTAATCTTTCATTTGTAGAGTGCATGCATTTCATGATAATTACCTGGTAGAATTATATTCAACTCTTAATTATACAACCTGTTTATTCATGAAAGGTATTTTTCAATAATTTTACGGCAAAAATGACCTTTACAAAAGTTGTGATTATTCTCTATATATAGATAGTGTGCAAAAGATAATACTATTATATTAAGTTGCTTAAAAATGTCAGCAAAATTAAAACTATATTAATAACTATAAATTACCTGCTTATTCAATTGGTTATCAATCATGTTTTAAAACTTAATATTATATCTAAATATTACCTGATAACAGATATTTTTTGAGGAAAACGTTCTTGTAATTTATAAAGGTAGAGGTAAACCCATCCAAAAGTAAGGAGAGATCCCAGTACATTTCCAAAAACCAATCCCCACCAAACACCTGTGAGCCCCATTTTAAAATAGTAAGAGAACAGAAAAGCAAAAAAAGGTGTTAATATAAGTGACCGGAAGATTGTAGCAATAAGAGAACTAGTACCTTTGCCAGTACCTTGGAATAACGATGAAGAAAGCAACCCCAGAGCTGTCGTGGGATAGAAAAGGAATGCTATCTTCAAAAAATTAGTTAGATCTTCCATTATGTGAGATGCAGATTCTGCCTGGGTAAAAACAGCGGCAATGTAAGGTGCCAGTAAAAAAGTAAAAATCGCAATACATGTTTCAAGTATTATTCCCACTTTTATAGCGTAAATAAGCACCAAAGTGAGCTTTTTGTAGGAACGCTCACCATAAGCAAAACCTGATACTGTCATTACTGCAGTCCCGATTCCTATCAGAGGAGCGATAGCTATCATTACTACCCGCCATCCCACAGCATACACAGCAACACCGTCTGTATTATTCACTGCAATAATTACAAGGTTCATAATAATCATTGTAAAGGCCATTGATAATTGCTGTATAGCTGATGGCAGTCCCACTTTGAATATTTCCTTGATGATTCCAGTATCCGGAGTGAAATCATAGAAATTGAAAGAAACATATGTATCATTATTGAGAAATAACCAACTGAAAATCATAGCTGCTGTAATAGCCAATGAGAGTACTGTTGCCCATGCTGCTCCTCTGATTCCCAGACCAAAAGTGTAGATAAACAGTGGATCCAAGATTATATTCAGCACAGCTCCCAATACCATTGCATACATAGCACGTTTGGCATCACCCTCACTTCGCAGTATTGCACTGGCCACATTAGTGAAAAATATGAGAATGCCTCCCCCAAATACTATACGCCCGTAATCCATGGAAAGACTTACCGTTTTACCTGCTCCTGCAGCTATAAAGATGGGTTTTGCAAAAATGAATAGTGGTACACTGACCAGAAATGTGAGCAACAGCATAAGGACCATACTATGCACTGCAACATTGTCGGCAGCCTTCTTGTCCCTTGCACCCAGTTTTCTGGAAATGGCCGACCCTCCTCCCAAACCAAGCCCGGTAGAAAGTGCAATCATAGCCATAAAAAATGGGAAAACGAAACCAATAGCTGCGAGGGCATCGGCTCCAAGACCTGAAACCCAGAAAGTGTCCACCAAGTTGTAGATCGTCTGAACTGACATGGCAAGCATCATAGGCATACCTAATTTTAAGATGGCCTTCTTAGGATCGCCCATTAATGTCTTCATACCTGAAGTCATATGACTGATCTTGTAATTTTCACCTGCATCTGGACTTTTATTCATTTGCGGTCTTCCTGATTTGTTCCCATTTAGAGATATACATACGCTCTGTGGATCATATTTGAAAACTATTTTTCCCTAATCTTTGAAAACCTCCAGCAATGTGCTGTTCAGTTCATTTTAAACAGACCACAAGATATGGCTCAGATTCTGACTTTTCCTGAAGTAATACCTTGTATGCCCTCCCTATCTTCAGGACCTAATGAACCTACGTACTTATCCAGCGTCTTCCAGCATAGTTGTCGACTTGTACTTGTTTCTCGGTCGCATTTTAAATAAGTTTTAAGACGTTTCTGGCTTATACCATTCTCTTGAAGTAACAGCAAGAGGAAAGAAGGTACATAACTTATTGCATAAGGATCGAGTCGTCATTCCATGAAGTTCCGAATTGAGCTAAAAAGGTGGGATATTTCTCTACTGATTAATCCTGTTTTCTGATTTTGTCATTATTAAGGCGCTCTTTTGTAGCGTGTGCAATAATTGCATGTGCAACTAATAAATCTACCGCTTGCAGTCATAAATTGAAAATCAATGAGGAGAAAGGATCAAATATTTATATTTAATAAATATATTTAAATTGGTGAACAAATGACACTAATAAAGTGGTCTGATAAATATAGTATGAACGTCAGAGAGATTGATGATCAACATAAAAAACTGGTTGATATAATCAATGAACTGCATGATGCTATGAAGCAGGCAAAGAGCAAGGAAACTTCCCTTGTCATCATCAATAAACTAGCTGAATATACACAATATCATTTCTCTACTGAAGAAAAATACATGAAAGAATTCGGATATCGTGAATATTTATCTCACAAAAAGGAGCATGAAAAGTTCGTCGAGCAAGTGATGAGCTTTAAAAAAGACTATGAAGCAGGGAAAGCTGGTCTTAGTTTTGATATTTTAGATTTCCTTAAGAAATGGTTGATCACACACATACAGTCCAGCGATAAAAAATGTGCACCTTTCTTTAATGAACATGGACTTAACTGATCAGTTCTGAAAATTACTTCCTTTATTTATGTTGACATATTAACCCTCTATCTAAGAGGGTTCCACTCCCATTAGTTTAAGGAATACTTCTTCCAAAACCGGTTCTTGAGTGTGCATTTCTATAATCCTTCCACCATTTGCAACCACATATCTTGTGATCTCATTCACAGCATCCATGTCTGTTGTTACAAATAAAAATCTGTCATCAAGTTTTTTCACACCTTCAATACAGAAGTCTTTAAAGTCATCAACCATAAACTCCAATCTATAAAATACATTAGAATGTTCTTTACGTATCTGTGAAGCAGAACCGAGAGTAACCTGCCTTCCATCCTTAATTATGAGAATTCGATCACATAACTTCTCCATTTGATAGAGATTATGCGCACTGAAAACTATAGTCTTTCCTCTCTTTCGAAGTGACTTGATATATTCAGTGATAAATCTTGAAGTCATAGGATCAAGCCCTGAACCAGGTTCATCATATATAAGGAGCTCCGGATCATTTATGAGTGACCTTGCAATGGCAACCTTACGTCGCATTCCTTTAGAAAGGTCACCAATCCGCTTGCCTGCTGCATTAAGAGAAAGATCATTTAGAAGAGAATGGATTCTTTTTCTGGCAATATACCTCTCCACATTGTAAAGTTCACTGAAAAAGAGCAAGTAATCTTCCACATACATGCCTTCATATAAAGGAGATTCTTCTGGCAAGAACCCAATTATAGATTTTACTCTTACAGGGTCAACAGCGATATCTATGCCATTTATTCTGATATTACCCGCTGTTGGATGAAGCAGCCCACTTAACATTTTCAAAGTAGTTGTCTTACCTGCACCATTTGGACCAATAATACCAAATATCTCGCCTTTTTCTACTCTAAAACTTAATTGGTTTACGGCAACAAATTCACCGTATTCTTTCTTCAAACCATCAACTTCTATCATGTATATATGCTAAATAATAATCTAAATTATATATAATTTGTTTATGTAACCAAAATGATTTAGCCTATAAAAGATGTGTTCAAATATTCCATAGATATTAATATAATAAATACCTTATATATTTTGATGTCCGGCTGGTATACAGTTGCTAAATGGGAATTTATTAAATCTGGAATGAAATTCAGCCGCAAGTCTATATTTGCACTCCTGCTCATGTTACTGCTGCTTTCCATCATTTGTTATACTGTAGCTCTTACAGATATGAGTCAGAATCACAAAATATACACTTTAGTTACCACCTCACCTGATCTGAAAAATATCATATGCAATGATGAAAGATTCCAGACATTGCCTGAAGACAGCAGGGATTCAGACATAACAATTGTAGAATACAACGCCTATCTTTCCGGCACAACAAAATCAATGGCTGCAGCTGATGCTTTGGAGAAGGTATTAATCAATTACCGAGAAAAAGTCCTTTCATCATACAATGACATAAACAATACTCATCCCGTATGGGTTACTCTCCATGATCTCGGTAGACCAGAGAGTTTCCAGGTAATGGAAATTGCCACTAAAAATGAGAATCAGTTATCAAATACTGATAATTATAACTTAGATACTGGTGAAAAATATAAAAGTGACTCAAATACAGCACATTCCTCTTCAACTTTTATATCAGCTGAAGGCATAGACGATCCTGACAGCAATTCTAAAATCTTATTTGAAAAACAAACGGTTGCTACACCTTCAAATTTTACACCACCTATACCTTTCACAGCAATACTCTACTCTTTTCTTTTCATATTTCCGATATACTTCGTATCCCAGTTCTATTCTTCCAGCATAATGGAAGAAAGAACAAACCGCAGATGTGAAATGTTACTTGTGGCACCGCTTAAACGCAAGGAGATAGTACTTGGAAAAACCATACCTTATGTACTTGTTTCCCTGATTTTATTATCTATTATTGCCATGTACATAAAAAGACCATCAGACGTTCAGGAATTGAAAACATTCCTTGCAATGTTGTCAGTGATATTTCCGGTGTTAATTCTCTTCTTATCATTATCCTTTATAGCTGCTATACTCTCCCGCAGCTTCAAAGAACTAACATTTGCTATGGTCTTTTTTTCAGTTATCGTTTCAGCATATGTTTTTTTTCCAGCTATGTTTGCAAATGTGCACACAGTAAGCTCTATATCACCCATGACCCTTATGGTGAACCTGATAGAAAACAGAGAAATAAGCTTTGATAAATATATCTTTTCCACATTACCCTTTTATTTAGTTGCGTTAAGTCTTTATGGATTTGGAACAGCCATTTTCAGGGAAGAAGACCTTTTCAGCCAAAAGACAATACCTGAAAAAATTATGGATTGCATGGAAATATTCCTGTCATCTCCTGGAGGATCAGTGTTTGTCCTTAGCATCGTATCGATTCCTTTCGTATATATGTTTCAATTAATGATGATAGTGATGCTTTTCAACCTTCCTTTTCCTTATTCAGTAATTACGATGATAATTCTCTCAGCTTTAGCGGAGGAAATAGCAAAATCAATAGGAATTTACACTATCATTAAGAGAAAGTTAAAAACAGCAAACTTGATTACAACAGGAATGCTTTCATTGCTTGCAGGTATAGGATTTTTCTTCGGAGAGAAACTCGTATCTATGATTACTCTTGCACCCATCGCCCAGTCTGCATTTGGGTCAGTTATGACTACAGGTACATTGTTCCTGATACCACTATTGCTACATGTGATAACAACAACAGTAACTTCAATGGGTATGTATTTTACAAGTCCCAGATATTACATATTTTTCCTGTTAGTTGCAACAGGGCTGCATACAGTCTACAATATTTACCTACTAAGGGGGCTTCTTTTTGTATAACAATGAACTGTCTCTAAAAAAGATTTTGACCATTGCTAAAAGGGAGTACCATGGCTTATTCTTCGAAAAGACTTTCGTACTTTCAGTACTTGTTCAGCTTTTTATTGCTTCTTTTTCTGCTTTTCTTGTTGTAGGCCTGACTTCTTTCTATGATCCTATGGCTCTGCAAGGTATGCAAATGAAGGAATCTAAAATAGGAGTCATTGGTGATACTGAAGGAGAAATTTTCAGATTGATGGAAATAGATGATCTCGAGCCAGTAAAGTATACTGATTTCAAAGAAGCATATACTGATTTCTATGAAAGAAAAATAGATGCTATAATAAATATACCTGATGAAAAACCCGAAGGTAATAATCTGATCAATATTGATATATATCTACCAAGGTCAGAACTCAAAGCAACCATAGTCTCATTGCAGCTGAAAAAACCACTTGAAAAATTAGAGGAAAGGGTAAGAGATATAAGAACAATCCGGCTTGATGGTTACAAACCTCTTAACATTCATATCATGAATTGGAATCGCTCTACTTCTTCCAATAAATTAGAATTTATTTATGTGGCACTTCTGCCATTGCTGATGTTTACTCCCGCACTTATATCAGGAGGACTTGTTATCGATATGATAACAGAAGAATTTGAGCGCAAGACTCTGGAATTGCTGCTTGCTACCCCTGTATCCTTCCTTGATGTGATTGGTGGAAAAACACTGGTTGGAATCACTATTTCACCTATACAGGCATTAGCATGGATGTTATTACTTAGAGTAAATGGAATACAGATATATAACTTCACAGATATACTGCTTATAGTTGCTATAGTTTCCTTTATACTGGTGTGTGTAGGGAGCATAATAGCTGTCTGGTGCAAAGAGAGGGGAACAGCTCAGTTATTTTATTCATTGGTGTTGATACTCCTTTTTATGTCTTCATACCTTTACACCAATTCACCTTTTAACCTTGTTTCAAGGCTTGCTCTTGACAGCATCATGAGCGTGGAGGTTTTTATGAGTATTGCTGAGTACTTCTTCATTGCTGTAATGTTGCTATGGATTCTTACTAAGGTAACTAAAGAAGGAACATATGAAGGTCTGAGATGAAAGGGCATAGTTTTGTTGCTATTATAGTACTAATTATACTGTTTTTCAGCCATCCAAGCAGTGCATATGATTTTCAGTATGAAGATATTTGGGTATACAAAGGATGCGTTGATCTTGGACCAGGTGAGAAATTTACCATTGAAAGATATACAATTAAGGTCTATAGTCTTGACCACGACTTTAGAGATGCTTCGGCTGTAATACTTATATATAAAAATAATGCATTTAAAAAAGCTTATTATGTGGATGCTGGTCCAAACAACCAGGTAATATATGACAATGATCTTAAAATTGAAGTAAAAAAAATCGATTCTGGAAAAATATCACTTGTTTTGTATGTACATGAATTTGAAAAAGTATGGATGCTATCAACTCCTAAAGTCTCGCTTTTACAGGGAGACGTGATAAAAGATGGAGTATATGCTGTTTCATTAACAAATTTTTCCAGTAATAAAGTGAATATTTCAGTAGAATCACCAAACTCCAAATATGAGAACTCATTTGTTTTGAATGAATACAAAAAATATGATAATGAATTTATGGTCAAGCTTGTATACATCGATAAATCCAGATCACAGGCATTCATTGAAACATATAGACCTGGAAAACCCGAAATAGAAATTTATATAGATCCTTCAAAGAGTATATTTGACTCTGATGAACCTCTATCATTTAGAATGAAATTGAAAAACAACGGTACTATAACACTACGCGGAACAAGAATAGATATTAAAGCAAGCGACAGGGTACTTATCGAACCAAAAATATCATTGGAAAGCTTGGCACCACTTCAAACTGTAGAATATAATATAGATTTTCAGATTCCTCCATCTGCAACAGGAAAATCAATATCTTTTGTCACTGATATCTCAGGTTGGGATTATTCAGGAAATTTATACCATAGAACAATCACACATGAATTCTTCGTGAATCCTTATATTTCCATAACAAAAAAGATCATAGGGAATAAAAGTCTTTCTGGAAAAACAGTGGCTTTTACTCATGAAAAGCTGAAAATAAGCATTGAACTGGAAAATACTAACGATGTACCAATTGTAGTAAACATAAAAGATACAGTTCCAGAGTCTTTTCAATTGCTGGACACAAGTAAGCTGGAATGGGAAATGCTAATTGATCCACATACTACTAATGAAGTTACTTACATCGTTACCCCAACCATCCCTGGTAATTTTACATTAGGAAAAGCAGTTGCTAAGTGGAAAGATAATTTAGGTACATACGAAGTAATGTCTGTTGCACCAGAGATAACAGTAAACGGTTCCTATATAATAGCAGACAAGAGTGTTAATACTGGCTATGTAATGGAAGGAGAAAATATAACTGTAACCTTGCATGTAGCAAACATGGGAGATCAGGAAGTCTTTGTCAATGCCTATGATACTCTGCCCATTGAAGCACATCTAATAAGAGGCAATCTGGTCTGGTATGATAAGCTTGGTCCAGGAGAAAATGTGCTGCAAAGCTATGAGATATTTTTTTCAGAAGCTGGAGAATATGTACTACCAAAATTTGAGTTAGTTTATACTGACAAACAGATGAATGAAGTTAGAATTTATTCTAACGATGTAGAAATATATGTTGACAAGGAGGTATCATCTAAAAAATCTGATGACATTACCAAGATAACTTCTGTTCTAAACCCGACACCTGGCAATAAAATTACAAAAATAAACGCTGCTATTTTTTTAGTGTCAGCATTTTTTAGTTTATTGTGCATCATCGCATTGATACCAATGGCATTAGTTTTTTTAATGAGAAAAGTATATAATTAAATAATATGTAATAGCTTTTGCCCAGTTTAACAAAATATACTATGAGGATAGCATGGACGTTGCATATTCCATTCTTTCCCTGATTATATTCATTCTT
>JACIVZ010000057.1 GCA_014361205.1 Methanomethylovorans sp.
CACTTATATCTATCTTTTTAAGAGCAATAGTAAAAAAAATAAAACTGATACTATAAAACACAAAAATAAATATTGATGGTAATGTTTTTGTAAACCCTTCAGATAGTTTCATACAAGTGCTTCCGCATATCTCAAAAAGTATGGCAGCAGCAAGGTACAGATAGCTCATATCCCCTCCTGAATGCTTTTTGCATATAATTAAATTTTTATGATTTTTTGTTTTGATAACCATTAATAATTATTTTAAGAATACGAATACGCCAACATGAAACAGGCAGGGACATATTTTGTCCTCTGAACATATATATTTATCGTTGCAGAATCCACATTGGTGGTGTCTTGCTATATAAAACTGAGAAATAAAAATAGGCATTTAACCATGTGCGATCTCTGCTATTTTATTCAACACCAAGATAGCATCTTCTTTTTTAATATCTGTTTCATGGTTACGACAGTATTCTAACAACATTTTTCCCTGTTCTGCGGTTAATAACTCCCTCTGTATTCCCTGCCGTATTATCCCCAAGTAGCTTCTGTCACCATACTGTGTGTTTTTTGCAATTTCGATAAGTTTCATGCATGCAGTATGAGCAATAATACCTTTCCTGCATGAGGCTTTCAATGTTTCGCGTATATTCACCATGGGAACAGATAAAGGCTCAAAAGTATCCGGGTTCGTGGCTACTGCTACTTCATCATCATCCTCAATAATACCATTCCTATACCATTCGTATATTCTTCCAACACCTATCATTCCATAAACATCAAGCTCTGATGCCCTCAAAGCTCCCATACTTCCGCCTCCTACAACTGTAACTCCTGCCTTAAGGGCTTTGATGATCTCCTTATGGGCTACCGCAGCCTTGTTAAAAAAAATTCCATCAATTATGCCTATTATCCTGTATCCTTCTCGCAGTGCATCATCTATGTTACCTCTATAAATAGGTGGCATGTATGTAGCATCTAAGATTGACCTTGCTTCATTATGACTAATACTGGTACCAGTGAATATTACGATTTTTCTCTCATGCATTAATGAGTAATTCTCCTTTTCCAAGGTCTTTGTTCTGCTGGAATTTTCTTACGAGGAGATTTCTTGATTCTACCACCTATACGCTCACGATCAATTGTATAAATCTCAAATGTAGGAACTATCACTCTCACCACTGGGATATCAATACTTTTTCTGGATAGATCAACAACTACTACACGTTCAGCTACATTTCCTATCTTTTCAAGCAATAAATTAATATTAGCAGCTGGGCGATTTGTAGAAAGATCCTTGATATCACAAAGGTTGATTTTTTCTCCTTCCTCATACCAATAACTGTTAAGACGTTTGATACGTTCATAACCAATATCTCTTACAAATTTCTCTCTGTATGTGTCCTCTCTGGCACCATGTATCTGTACAACTCTTGATTGTGCAGCTTCGGTAATAGCTCTTCTCACAGCTATGGAAGGATCTAAATGGGAACCGGCACCCATTACAAGAAGCGCAGGATCTTTTAAAAGCACATCATCCATCGCAGCTACTACTGTAGGAACGCCAGTGTCATGAAATAGCAACCACAGCTTGATGTCAATACCTTTCTCCTTACACATTTGCACAAGTCTGTAGTTTTCTCCGTCATCTTCTGTAAGTACTATCTCCTTTCCGGGAAAGCGATTGAACTCCGCAATACTTAGAGCATCTCTTTCAAGAACTTCTAGTAACCCATGAAAAATAGCTTCTTCGATTGTATTACCTGCTGCCAGACCATTTGTATTGGTACGGAAAAGCTTTATAGAAGTTCCTGGTGCATCGTAAGGATGATACACAGCATTAGTCGGCACAATAACTTCTTCTTTTTTGAGCATATCCCAACCTGTTGTCCATTCTACACGTGAAAATGGCACAGGTTTTTCCGGCAGGAGAAGTGAATCTGGATCTATAATATTGTAATTCTCCCTTGCAATTTCAAGTGTTTCGATAAACTCCTGCGATCCTATATTTTCCTGTACATCTTTATTTATACCACTTCTCTCTGCAAGACACCTTTCAAAACTTTCCATTATTGCAGATATACGCGCTTGCGTCTCATTTGATCCTTTTCCGGAATATACAGAAATGGCACCCTCAGCTGCACTTGGTCTTATACTGGAAAATACCGGTATACCTATTCTGTCAAGATTTGTTATATTGGCTATCCGGGTGACGCCTATATTTCTGAGGAGAGGCTGAATTTTAAAAAGTGTTTCCTCTTCAGTAAATACACGCTGAGTTCCTTCTATATAGGTAAGAGTTTCATCTATTAATATCTCAGGCATTAGTATCGAAACAATCCTGCATGTATTATATGCTTTACGACTCCACGACTCCAAGTTTAAACTTTGACTCAAGTTATTAATATAAGAGGAGAGAAACATTATATTATCTTAGTTTTAGTGATAGTGGGGGTTTTATGAAACAACATATTTTGATAGCATTCACTATTGGAGTAATGATACTCTCAGGTTGTATCGATACATCTGAACCGGTAATTGAAGAAAATACCTATAGGACAAATATTTCTGATGAAGGGAGAGAATCTTCTGAGAACGGTATTGAAGAATCAGAAAGTATAGTATTTCCTGATGGTCTTTCTGTATATTCATATATCACAAATAATAATTATCATGAATGGTCTTTATGGCCCGGAACTGAGGAAATAGCTCCGAGTTCTGCAGTTCACGGAGCATTCGTAACGATCTATATTTCAGATAATGCCTTAGCAGCTATCAATTCCGGTGAAAAGGAAATGCCTTACGGAACAGTGGTTGTAAAGGACGGCTTCAATGAAAATAAAGAACTGACTAATACTGTTGTTATGTACAAGGTAAAGGGATATGACCCTATCCATAATGACTGGTTCTGGGCCTCTTACACAGCTAAGGGAGATGTAATCAATGAAGGTATTTTAAGTTCATGTTATAATTGTCATAAAAAAGCTGCTCAATCAGACTATTTGTTCTCTTTGCGCAAGTAAGAAAGTAAATCTTCTTTTTAAAAACTTTTTTTTTAAATCAGCAGGTTCATTCAATATCTTAAAAAAGAAGCATCCGCTAAGCTTTTATATAATAAAAGCTTAATATAAATTTCAACAAGCCAAGTAAAGATAAATATGTTTACTATGTAAATAATAATATCTGGAGGCTTTCTCTGTCTAAAGTGAGATGTGAGGTAATAAGATGAATACAAAAGAAGAGAAAAGTAGGGGAAAAGAATCACGCCGTTCATTGAATAATTGCTATAGTGTAGTGGACGGCATAGTCAGAGGCAGGCTTGAACCAGAAGATATGGACCTATACCGTTTCATGGTTGGTGGTCTTCAGGCAAAATAGCCTGCAAAACTTTTTTTTACAATCTGTCGTATTAGGTCGCATGTATGACCTCTCAGCAATAAGAAAAGACTTTCCTCTTCTTGAGGAGTATATATATCTGGACAATGCAGCCACTACACAGACACCTGTGCCTGCAGTAGAAGCAATGAAAGAATATTTCTACAAATATGCAGCCAATCATGGTCGTGGTGCTCATAGACTTGCAAGAATGACAACGGATAAATATGAAGATGCCAGAGAAACTGTTGCATCTTTCCTTAATGCAGATGTCTCAGGAACTGTTTTCACCCGTAATGCAACAGAGAGTATTAACATGGTTGCTTACGGTCTGCAGTGGCAGGCTGGAGACCACGTGATAGTATCCATTGTCGAACATCATTCAAACCTGCTCCCTTGGCTGAGGTTACGTAACCAGGGAGTAGATGTGACAGTTATCCCAGCCAATGAAGAAGGAATTATTGAACCTCAACAAATTGATTTAGCCATAACAGACAGGACACGTCTAGTATCTGTCAATCATGTAACAAATGTATTTGGTTCTGTACAGGATATCGGAAAAATAATAAGATTAAGCCATAAAAATAACTGTATGGTGCTTATAGATGCCTCCCAGTCAGCTGGACATATGCCACTTAATATGAAACATCTGGGAGCTGATTTTCTGGCAACTCCGGGACATAAAGGCTTATTGGGCCCGCAGGGAACAGGTATTCTTTTACTAAAAGATACTGAAACTCTTATGCCGATATATCTTGGTGGAGGAATGGTGAATTCTGTGTCTATAGAGAATTACCAGATAGAAGCAAGCCCTGCGAGATTTGAGGCGGGTACACCTAACATTCCTGGAGTTATCGGTCTTGGAAGATCTGTAGAATATGTGAAAGATGTTGGGGTTGAAAATATAGAAAAACACGAGAAAAAGCTTGCAAAAAAAGCTGCTTCTATGCTTTCCGATATACCCAAGGTAAATGTATATGGTCCTGAAAACAGAGCAGGAGTTGTACCTTTTAATATCCATGGAATGAATCCTCACGATGTAGCCATCATTCTTGACCAAACACGCAAAATCTGTGTGCGCAGTGGCTATCATTGTGCTATGCCGTCCCTACAGCGTATGGGACTTAAAGGTACGGTACGTGCATCTTTTGCTCTGTACAATACAATAGAAGAAGTAGAAGCACTTGCAGAAACTGTTTCAGATATTGCTGCACTTATTGCAGAATAAGTTTTTTTGTTAAACAGCAGGCAAATAGAATCCAATAGGGAATTTAATATACAGTATCCCTATTTTGCTGTAGTCTTATAAGTTATGCCTGTCGAAACAGAATCTATCCATTGTTTCAATAGCTGGCGATAAACCTTCCATTTCTTGAGGTGTTCTCACACTTTTGATAACTGTAATGGTTCCTCCATAGCTTTGTTTGCATATCTTACGCTATCCATTATCTTAAAGTAAATGTCAACACAGACAGGTACTTGAGGTTTTGTCCAATTAGGAAACAAGAGATGTTCTCAATATAGCTGAGAAAGGATACGCTTTATTTTTCTGCTGGATACTTCTTGCAAATATGATTCCATTATAGTATTTATTAATGCTTTTACACTTCTGGAGGAATTTTCAAAAACCTGAGTTTGAAATGGAACCTCACTTAACTGTGGTTTCAAATATTCAGCAATACCTCTGAGAATAATAGATACATAATTTTCATAATCAGTCTTGATCTGATACTACAAGATTTTATATTAATAAATGTAATTTACTTCCTGAAAAAGGGAGGCTTTTCATTGAGTAAGGACATTTTAATGTGGGATGAAACAATATTCAGGAATCCTGAAATCCTTGAACTCGACCATGTTCCGGAATATTTTGCCCATAGAGATAGCCAGCTGCAATCGCTTAAATTTGCACTCAAACCTGCTCTTAGGGGTTTACAGCCTCTTAATTGTCTTGTAAGAGGACCTCCTGGCACTGGTAAGACAACGGCTGTTAAAAAAGTATTCACTGAATTACAGGAACATGTAAAGAACGTAATATTTATAAAAATCAATTGTCAGATAGATTCGACGCGTTTTGCAGTTATCACTAAAATTTATGAAAATCTACTTAAAGTTTCTCCTCCTTCTTCTGGAGTATCTTTCAGAAAAGTTTTTCACAAAGTTGTAACTCATTTGATTAACTCTAACCGTATACTCGTAATTGCTCTTGACGACATTAATTACCTTTTCCATGAAGGTCATGCCGATGAGGTAATGTATTCCCTTCTCAGAGCACATGAACAATATACAGGAGTGAAGATTGGAGTCATAGCAATCGTGAGTGATACAGGTAATATATATAAATTCGACCCCAGAGTAGGCTCAGTTTTTTTACCTGAAGAGATTATATTTCCCAGATATGAATTCAAAGAAATAGAGGACATAATAAGCAATAGAGCATTTCATGCTTTCTTTCCCAATGTTGTTAATACTGAAGTACAAAAAAAGATAGTGGAATACACAGACCTGACAGGAGATCTGCGCATAGGGATTGATCTTCTTAAGAGAGCTGGCCTTAATGCAGAGAGAAGAGCAAGTAGGACTATTTCTTTAGAAGATGTGGAAAAAGCGTACGAAGCCTCACGACTTTTGCACTTGTGCCGTAATATCGGTTCTCTTAATGAAAATGAAAAAACTCTTCTACGTCTTATAGCACTAGGGAAGGATCCGCAGACAGGAGAACTTTACAAGGAATTCCATGAGTCTACAAATCTTGAATACACTCGTTTCTATGAACTTATAGAAAAACTTAATTCTTTACAGTATATTGATGCAGATTTTTCTGGAAAGGGAATGCGTGGAAGGACACGAATTATAAAGACCCGGTATAATCCAGCAGATATATTACATTGCCTGGAAAAGTAGAAGATTTTTATAGTAACTTAAAAAAGATTATTAAGCGCAGATGAACTGCGCCTTTTTTGAAAATTTTTATTCCATCCCTGCGCCGCCCATTCCTTTTGGCATCTCTGGGACCATATCTTCAGCAGATGGGGATTCTGGTGCACGGGTCGAAGCAATAATATCATCTATTCTGAGAATCATAACAGCAGACTCTGCAGCTGCATTGATTGCCTGCGTCTTTACCCTGAGGGGCTCAACAACTCCGGCTTGCCACATGTCAATAATCTCACCTGTATATACGTTAAGTCCTGCTGTCTTGGACCCTTTCTCATGATGTGCACGCAGCTCCATGAGTTTGTCTATTGGATCAAGTCCGGCATTTTCTGCCAGTGTTCTCGGGATGATTTCAAGTGCTTCAGAAAATGCTTTTACTGCAAGCTGTTCCCTGCCACTTAGGGTTGCCGCGTATTCATACAACCTAAGGGCAAGCTCCACTTCCGGTGATCCGCCACCTGCTACCAGTTTCTCATCCTCGATTGCAACACCAACAACTCTTAATGCATCGTGCAATGCCCTTTCAATATTATCAATAACATGCTCTGTACCGCCTCGCAACAGAATAGACACTGCTTTGGGATTGTCACAACCTGTCACAAAAGTCATCTCGTCACCGCCGATCTTCTTCTCCTCTACAAGTTCGGCTTTACCCAGATCTGCAGGTGTGATCTCATCAATATTAGTAATAAGTCTGCCACCTGTTGCTCTCGCCAGCTTCTGCATATCACTCTTCTTGACACGTCTTACTGCAAATACACCACTTTTAGCCAAGAAGTGCTGAGCCATGTCATCAATACCCTTTTGACAGAATACGACATTTGCACCACTTGCCACGATCTTGTCAACAATACTCCTTATCATCTTCTCTTCTTGGTCAAGGAACGACTGTAATTGTTCAGGAGATGTTATGGATATCTCAGCATCGACTTCAGTTTCCTTTAGCTCGATAGCTGTATTGATAAGAGCAATCTTTGCATTTTGCACCTTCTTTGGCATATTGCTATGTACACGCTCTTTATCGATGATCATACCGGTAATAAGTTCTGAGTCCTCGATACGTGCTCCTACCTTCTTCTCTACATTGATATTATCCATATCTACCTTGTTCTGACCATCGGTGTCAACAATGCTCTTTATAGCAGATACTGCAATCCTAGAAAGTACATCCTTGGAGGCTTCTGCCCCTTTTCCAGTCATTGCTGTGCCTGCAATGTTCAGCAGGATGTCTTCATCATTGATAGTGACTTTCTTTGCAAGTGTCTGAAGAATTTCTTCAGCTTTCTGTGAAGCAAGCCTGTATCCAGAAGCAATGATTGTTGGATGAACATCCTGTTCTATGAGCTCTTCTGCCTTCTTTAGTAATTCCCCTGCAATAACTGCTGCAGTAGTAGTACCGTCACCCACTTCATCATCTTGGGTCTTGGAGACCTCAACAATCATTTTAGCTGCTGGATGCTCTATATCCATTTCTTTGAGGATGGTTGCACCATCATTAGTGATAACAACATCTCCCAGACTGTCCACAAGCATTTTGTCCATGCCTTTTGGACCTAAAGTGGTTCTCACTGCTTCTGCAACTGCCTTTGCTGCCATGATATTATTGCTTTGAGCTTCTCTACCTTTTGTTCTTTGGCTTCCTTCTCTCAAAATGAAAATAGGCTGTCCAGCCATCTGTCCTGCCATTTATTTTTATCCTCCTTAATAGTGTAAATAAGGGATTAGATTTACAGACGTTTTTTAATGATTGTAGTTCTATATAACCCTTACGCATGTTCAGAACAGATCACAATATAGAAGAAAGAAGAGAATCAAAGAGAGATGACAAAAAATAGTTATCATTCTCCATTAAAAAGAAAATATTTACTTGACGATAGCTTTCGGCGAACGCCTGATAAATCTTCTTTTAGCTCCTGATGACATGTACCTTTGGGCAGGACCTGGATGTGCCTTGGATTCCTTTGATTTTTCTACTTTAATGACTTTACCTTTTCTTCCTTTAACTTTTGCCCATTCGATGCTACCTGTTTTACCCATTGTGAATCCTCATTTTATTATTTGCATATCGATAATGTAATCATATGTAAGTTTAGCATTAGAGGTGATGCTTATAATTAAACTTTACGGGAATATTGTTCTTTTTCTTGTTTTCAGTATGAATATAATATACTGTCTATAATATAATGACTATAATATAGACTATAAACTTCACTGAAGATAAACTTAATAGTTTATCGGTTAAATAGTGGTTATACCATTATTGGAGTTGGTAATTGTAGCAAGACCATCTATAGACGAACATATAAAAAATATTGAAAAAGATATCTTTGATTTGAAAGAATATCCTATCGAAAAGCTCTGTGAAATCATCAGAGAAGTGGGCTTTGAGTGTGACCTGTGCACAAAATGTTGTACGAGTGAGTTTAATGACCATATTTTCCTTTTGGACCAGGATTTATCCCGGATCAGGAAGTTATCAGCAGATACAGTTAGACCTGCTCCCTATTTCGAATTTTGTGATAACAATGGTATATTTTACGTTTCAGGCTATGCCCTCCAGACCAAAACAGATGGATCTTGCATATTCCTTGAAAATGGAAAATGTAAAGTCTATGAAGACAGACCTCTGATATGCAGGCTTTATCCCTACATGCTGCACCGCGAAGAAGATGAGTTCGGAAAATTTGACTGGAGACAAATCAGTGGTCTGAATGAGCATGGCTTCTATCACGCCGAGATAACCGATGAGGAATGCAAGAGGATAGCCGCCCTCACCAAAGAGTACGAAATTGCATATCTTACACATAAAAAATATTTTCTGGAAACCATCCGTAAACATTTCAATGAACACAGGTTGAAACATGTGCAGAGCACATATGACCGTATGATTCGAAAATTGAACAAAGGTGAAAAAGTAAAGGTGATGGTCTTTACTAACGGTAAATTTGAAGAACAATTATTTGAAAATACTTTGCATGTACTATAAACACCAGATCTAATTGCAGAATAATTATTCCCATGAACCCGTAATCTTGCCTTTCAGAGCCAGCCTTCCCAATTCACTGTTGACCTTTTCACTTACCTTGCTCGGCGACATATGAGCATAAGGAGTTCCAGGAAGTGGTTCAAGGTAATGAGCTCTGACTTCACCACCTTTGCTGCATATCCACTTTATGAATTTAAGGCTCATATATTGTTCTTCTTCTGTTTCATCCGGGAAACCCAGAATAAAATCAACAGTCGGAGTTATACCATGTTCAAAACAACGTTCTACGGCGATTTCAACTTCTCTCACAGTGTGTCCTCTGTGAATATCCCTTAGAATCCTCTCACTACCCGACTGGGCACCGAGACTTATCCTGTCATTACTACAATATTTGTTTACCATTTCAAGAGATTTGTCCGTCACGAACTCTGGCCTTACTTCAGAAGGAAATGTGCCGAAGTATATATCCTTGTCACCAATTGCATGCAATGTCTCCAAGAGTTTTTCCACTTTATCAAATCTTGGATGTATACCATCACTTCCATAAGCAAACGAATTTGACGAGATGAACCTCAAATCCTGGTAATACCGAGCATACTTTACAATAGAATCTATACTCCTGTGTCTTACCTGATTTCCAAACATATTGGGTATCTGACAATATTTACAATGCCATGGACATCCCCTGCTGATCTCTATAGGAGCCTTGATAAGATTGGGATTAAAACAAGGGAAATCATCCAGCATCACTGGTTCCCTTTTTGGTGTGTAGATTATTTTTCCCTCTGAATTTTTATATGCGATACCCTTGACTTGGCTTGGATCTCCCCCCTCCTGCAACACCTTTACAAGCTCAGGAAGAGTTTTCTCGCCTTCCCCTATCACTACGTAATCAAAATATTTTAAGGTTCCTTCCGGATCTCCAGAGGGATGAGGGCCACCTGCTATGAAAACTGAATTAGTGTTTGCATTCTGCACTTCCCTGAAAACATTTGCTGCCTGCCTTGTCATCAGACTATATATCATAATGCCATCAGCAGGTGCTTTAACTTTACGTATGGGAGGAAGAAGAGGTGCAAGAACTGCAAGACTAAAAGCATTCTTTCTGTTCCACCTCAAACAAATATCCATTAATACACCACTTTAGAGTACCTTTAATATAACAGGAACATTAATAGTCAGGCACTTCAATATAACCTTCATTGCTATTTACTTTTATGAGCATACCATCCTTAAAGAATGTATATGGATCATTCTGCAGCCTATCTACCAAGGGAATAGAAGATATTATTGCGCCTACGGCAACTATAGGTTCAGATTCTATATTTATCATTGCTGCGGGGGCTACACCATTCTTGAAAAGTTGATAAATTACGTACGAACCCACAGTGGACCCTTTACCATAAGGGAAAAACAGTACTTTGCCCTTCACAGACTTCCCGAAAAGTTCGTGATTCACATCCATTATTTTACCAGTTTTGGGATCTACATTACCCAAAAAAGAAATAGGATCACGAGTTATCATTAATGGTCCTTCTGCGTATCCCCTGGAAATTGTCCGGCATTTAACTTTCATTCCTTCACTGCCTCCCTTATACACTTATAGATGTTACCAAAATAGGTTGGAACACCGCACATGGAGGGCACATATGTAAGAGCTTTGCCGGAATTGACCATCATAGCTCTGAACTTTTCGGTTGCCGGAGATACTACCATACAAGTATCACAGACAACTTTTGCACCACTCTTCTCAATGGATCTGACAAGTTCCGGATGGTTATTTGCAACTTCCCTTGAAGTGCAGATCCACACTTCTTTATTCACAGTCTTGTCTTCAAGAAGCTCTGCTATAAGGGATAGTTCAGCTGCAGAGCAATGTGGACAGCCTACAGTTATAATATCAACGTCATTAATATCAGATCCTACTCTCTCATATATTTCTCTGATCTGACTTTTTTCAATGAACATTTTTTCATCCGGCTTTATAAATTTATTATTCCTTGCTTCAGGAGTTACATCTTCCACATGGTAAAGAGCAACAGCACCCGATGCAGCCATTGCCGCACCGAGGAATTTCAGCTCTTCATTATCAGGCTTTCCTTGAAGAGTGAACAAAGGAACTCCATTGCCCACTATCTTCCCTACAATATACCCAAGAGCACCGTAATCAGAACCTTCCAGTTCGCATTCTACTTTGACCCATACAGTGGGCTTACGCATCTCATCTAGATGATATCCATAGTTAGCAGTCTTACCCACAAGCGCTGCCGAGAGAGCTGATGGACCACCTTCTCTATTAGTTCTTGCTCCAATTACGGAATTGGCATAAGAAACTGCTGAAGATTCACTCCATGCAAGGTGGTCCCCATAAGAAGCATTGAAACCTTCCAGATAATAAGGAGTGCATGTGCATTTGGGACTGATGCCCAATTTTTCATATGCTTCTATAATCTTCTGCTGCTTATATGCAAATTCGGGGTCTATATCCATTTTTTTCCAGTCATGGAGGTCCATACCTGCAGGATTGAGGACTGAAGGAATCTTTACCTTACCATGAAGATCGGATATCCATTCCAGCCCTGCATCGCCTATGGTCTTGTATGAAACTCCTGCTATCTGTGCACTTTTGACAGGTATGAGCCTGTCTGCACCATAGATTTCGCCCAAGGCAACAAGTATCTCAATAGCCTTTTGCAGTGTCTCCCCTTCTTCGCCATCAAGCATTGCCTCTTCTTCTTTCGTAAGATACATAGTTCCACCTACTCGGGCATCGTCGCCCTTTCGAACATCTCCGCCTGTTTAAGCACTTTTGTAGCATCTATTCCAATTTTAGTTGTTGTGCCATCCGCAGCACCCCGGGGATCCAGGGAACTTCCCCTCACATTAGTAATGATCATAACATCCATGTCTCCTTTCACGCGGGTAGCAATGGCGAACTCTACATCCTTGGGATCGAATATATCAATATCCTCGTCCACAACTACCACATGCTTGAGGCTGGTGTGGCTTGCAAAGGCTGCCATGATGGCGTTCTTCCCGTCACCCTCGGTTTGTTTTTCGATCTGTACCACTGCATGCAGATAACAGCATCCACCTTCTGTGAGAACCACGTTCTTCACTGTCGTTACTTCGCTCACTGCCCGGTAGATCTTTGGCTCGTACGGAACTCCCATCATAAGCAAGTGTTCCGGTCCTGCCGGAAGTATTCCGTGATAGATAGGATCTTTTCTGTGTATAATCCTTGTAATATGGACTACAGGTTCTTGGCGGACCTCATCATAAGTTCCTGTGATATCTACAAATGGTCCTTCTGGTACACGTTCCACTGGATCAATGTAACCTTCAAGCACTATCTCAGCATGCGGGACCCTAACACCGTTGCTGCATGCAAACAACTCTACCGGAGCACCCCTAAGAGCTGCAGCATAGTGGAATTCTTTACCCAGTGGCACACGGGTGGTTGAAGCGAACGTAATTACAGGATCGGTACCGATAACAATCGCTACTGGTAGCTTGTCTCCTTTTGAAGCCGCCTTTTTATGTAATATATAGGTATGCCTTGGAGGCACTAGCCTGGCAGCCAACTTATCCTTTCCAATCACCATTAGGCGGTGTATGGATGCATTCATGGAGCCTTCGTACTCACTGACAACTATACCAGCAGTAATATACGGGCCACCATCCTTTGCAAAATGCTTCATTATAGGAAGCCTGTACAGATCAACCTGCTCATTCACAACTTCCATAGTTGGAGAGTCGCAAACCATTACGATCTCCCCATCCGGCTGGACCTCGGAGAGTTTCTGGATAATCATATCCTTACGCACCCCTAACATAGCTGCAAGCTCATCTCGAGTACCCAGCAGATTCATAATAGCTTTCTTTCCCTCGATATCATGGAAAAGCACAGGACCCTGTATCTTTTTTGCGATCCTGGGTGCTTCGAACTCCTTTGAGACAGGATTTTTTATCTCCGTGATCTTGCCACTGTTTCTTAGCTGCTCTATAAAATCTCTCATCTTATCTGATTATTACATGCTCTGAGAGATAAATACATTTTTCGTGTT
>JACIVZ010000058.1 GCA_014361205.1 Methanomethylovorans sp.
CAACTGGTTTATCGAAATCTTCAAAAATCTACAATATACTATGGATTAACTTGGAATTAAAAATGTTTTGAAGCTAAAACCATAATTATAGCTTTTATTTATATGTTATAAAAATAAAGAAGTAAGGGTATAAAACCCTTATGGATATAAAACCACTGTTTCTTTGGTACCATACGAGGAAGGTGTTACAAAATCAGCATTGGTTATTACTCCTGATTCGGGAGTAAGCACAATACTGACACTTGTTCTCGGTCTGATTACCAGTCCTGAATCTTTCTGATTTCCATTCACGTTGATTGTACCTATATATTGGAAATCCTTATCTTTACTAGATAAAGTTGAAACATAAAAAGTAGCAAGATCTCCTGTATTCATTACTGGTTTTTCCTGAGTGAAAGAACCATCTTCATCACGAATCTTATCCACGGTGAAGTAATATTTAGCATTTACACCTGGTACAGCCTGCGTGCCTGTGAGAAGACTATAAAGATTTGTAGCTGCAGTTGCAGAACTTGAGAAATTGTTCATGGAGTACCCATATGTTTTATCATTGTTGGCATAAATGAGGTTATTTGTAGTTGTACCATCAGTTATTGAAATTACAACCTGATTAACATCTACTGGAGAACTGCCAACATTCAGGCCTACTTTTAACTTGAGCAGAGAAATATTACCTGCCATGGACGTAGAAGAGTTTTTAGCTCTTATACCTTCTATACCTTTCACAATCAGATTAGAAGAAACTTCCTGAGTCGCCTCCTTTCCTGTGGATTGAGCTTTCTGCTGCAGTGTACCAGAGGTCTGAATGAGTACTGCAGCAGCTACAGCTGCCACAAGCACCATGGCGATGAAGATAATAAGTGTACCAATGCCCACCTGAGCACTGATACTGTTGTATAAAGAGATTTTTTTATTTAATTTCATGGTATACCTCTTGATTAAATTTATGATTTCTCAGGGATACAGCTGTACAGCTTCTTTCACACCATATGATGAAGGTGTTACGAAATCTGCATTTGTTACTACTCCTGACTCTGGAGTAAGGATAATATTCACAACTGTCCTTGGGACAAGATTAAGTCCCGAATCCTTCAGGCCTTCTGAAGTATCAATACTTCCTACATAATTATATTTTGTTGCAGTTGAAGATGTTGTGGCTATATAGATGTCTATAAGATCACCTGTGTTCATCACAGGATTTGCCTGAGAAAACGATGAATCTTCATCACGTATCTTATCAACTGTAAAATAATGAGCACAGTTGTTGAATGTTGTCCTTGCAACAGTTTGATTTACAAGAAGAGTCCGAAGATTGGCTGCAGCATCAGTTTCATTAAAACCATCCATTGCTCCATCGGAGGCACCAATATTCGAATAAGATTTTGTATTACCTGCATACACAAGATTATTTGCAGTGGTACCGTCTGTGATCGTAACAACAACCTGATTAACATCTACTGGAGAGCTGCCTACGTTCAGACCAACCTTCAATTTAAGCAGATCTATAGTAGAAGACATATCAGTGCTACTATTCTTGGCACGTATACCTTCAATATTTTTAACTATGAGGTTTGAAGATACTTCCTGAGTTGCCTGTTTACCTGTAGACTGTGCTTTCTGCTGCAGTGTACCGGAGGTCTGAATGAGTACAGCTGCCGCCACGGCTGCAACAAGCACCATGGCGATGAAGATGATCAGTGTACCAATGCCTACCTGAGCACTTGTGTTTTCAAACAATTTTTTTTTCCTGTTTGCTTTCATTTAAATTCTCCTTTTCAAATTTAAATTATAATGATAAAATTATATTATAATATTTATGTATAAAAAAGATGTGGTTGCAAATCTCAAACATTAAACAATCGAAAATGGTTTTTCATAAATTATGCTCGAGCAAAATCTTTAAGTAAAAAGCAAGTATTGTACATTTTTAGACATTATTGTATTTAAGGAGACATTATGCATTCTACTATTAAGCGAATACTTAATGAAACAACTAAAAGAGTCAGCACCATAAAAAATTCCGATAATAATATTCATGAAAAAAAAATCCAAAACAAAAGGGATGTAATATCTGCTATCAGAGAAAAACAAATGAAAGGATACGTACCTGTAATATCAGAAGTAAAGCCTTCCTCACCTTCACAAAGATACATGACCATAACACCTCAAAAGGCAGTAACAATAGCGATACAAATGGAAAGTGCCGGTGCAGTTGCAGTGTCGGTATTGACTGAACCAGTCTTTTTCCATGGTTCACTGGAAAATTTAGAAAGTGTTAGAAAAAGCGTGAATATACCAGTACTAAGAAAAGATTTCATCATAGATGAACGTCAACTGAGTGAGAGTAAATGTGATATTATATTATTGATAACCTGCGTACTTGGAAATAAACTTGCACATTTTGTAGATATTGCTCTCTCAAAGGGAATTGAGCCTCTGGTAGAAGCACAAAACAAAGAAGAATTATACATTGCCCTTGAAACAAATGCCAGACTTATAGGTATCAATAACAGAAATTTTGATACTATGAAAGTAGATCTCAACACTACCAGACTACTTGCACCACTTGTGAGAAAATATGATGCTGAAAATGGTACTGATCATGTTATCGTCTGTGAAAGTGGGATTGATTCATGTGAGGATGTAAAAGCAATGATAGATGCAGGAGCAGATGCTCTTCTTATAGGAACCTCTATAATCAAGAGTGATAATATATACTATAAAACAAAGGAGCTAGTGGAGGCTGCCAAATGTACAAAAAACTTTGCAGATCAAAAAAGGAAAGAATTATTGCAGGAGTATGTGGGGGAATCGGAACATACCTGAATATAGATCCAACTCTAATAAGGCTTCTGTGGATATTTCTAATATTCTTAAGTGGTGGAGGAATCCTGGCGTATTTTATAGCCTGGCTAATTATTCCTGAAGAACGTTGAATGCTTCATAAATCTATATAAGATAAGTAAAGTGCAATCTAAATATTCAATATATACATTAAATTATTCAATATACAATTAAATGGAGTGTAAACTATGCAAAAATCTAGATATGGTAGGTTTGGTGGTCAATTTGTACCTGAAGTCCTGATGCCTGCCTTGAATGAACTTGAGGAAGGGTATGAAAGATATAAACAAGACACCAAATTTCTCAGAGAGCTAAACTATTATCTTAGTGAGTTTGCCGGGCGCAGCACACCGTTATACCATGCACGGAACCTTAGCAAAAAATATGGTACGAAAATATATCTTAAACGTGAGGATCTGGTACATGGAGGAGCTCATAAATTAAACAATACTATAGGACAGGCACTGCTTGCGAAATATATGGGTAAGAAAAGGCTTATTGCTGAGACGGGAGCCGGACAGCACGGTACTGCAACAGCTATGGCTGGAGCAAATCTTGGATTTGACACTGTTGTGTACATGGGGGCTAAGGATGTTGAAAGACAAAAAATGAATGTATATCGGATGCAACTTATGGGTACAAAGGTATATCCTGTAAGATCAGGTTCAATGACCCTGAAAGATGCTATAAATGAAGCACTTAGAGACTGGGTATCTAATGTACAAAATACCCACTATCTTATTGGTTCGGTAGTAGGACCCCATCCATACCCCATGATCGTCAGAGATTTTCAAAGCGTGATAGGTAAGGAAGTAAAACAGCAAATCATGGAAAAGGAGGGAAGACTTCCTGACTCTATAGTTGCTTGTGCAGGAGGAGGAAGCAACGCTATGGGCATTTTCCACCCCTTTATAGCAGATACTGATGTGAAGCTTTTTCCTGTGGAAGCGGGGGGATGTGGTATACAAGTAAAGGGTAGGACAGCAATGCATTCTGCATCTCTTGGAGCAGGGGAAGAAGGAATATTACAAGGAGCTCGAACACTTATTCTGCAGGATAAATATGGACAGATATTAGAATCTACCTCTGTATCTGCTGGTCTTGATTATTCTGGAGTTGGACCAGAACTTGCATACCTGGCAGATATAGGTAGGATTAAGCCAGATAGTGTTAATGATCAGGAAGCTCTCGATGCATTCCACGAGCTGTGCAGACTGGAAGGAATAATTCCGGCACTTGAATCTTCACATGCACTGGCATACGTAAGAAAAATGGCTGATAGTGGTGAACTTGGTGACCTTGTGGTAGTATGTCTATCAGGAAGGGGAGATAAAGATCTTGAGACTGTGGTTAAGTTAAAAGGAGTTACTTGTGAGGGTAAAATATGAAAATTGAAGATAAATTCCGGCAACTGAAGAAAAACAACGAGAAAGCTCTCATTGCATATGTATGTGCAGGTGATCCCAGTGTGGATGCAACCAGAGAGTATGTACATGCACTTGTAAAAGGTGGAGCTGACATAGTGGAGCTGGGTCTTCCATTCTCTGATCCTGTGGCAGATGGACCTACAATCCAGGCTGCATCGGATAGAGCATTAGAGGCAGGTATGAACCCAGACATCTACTTTGAACTTGCAGCTTCTATTAAAGATCCCGTCCCTCTGGTATGCATGACATACTATAATCTCATTTTCAGAAGAGGAGTGGAAAAGTTCGTGAAAGATTGCGCAGCTTCCGGTATTAGTGGCATAATAGTACCTGACCTGCCCATCGAGGAAGCTGAAGATATGCTTAAAGCGTGCAAAACACATGATGTTGACATGATATTTATGGTAACCCCTGTAACAGATAAAGGAAGAATGCAAAAAATTTTCAGTAAGGGTTCAGGGTTTATATATATAGTCTCCCGTTTGGGAGTTACAGGAGCTCGTGACGATGTGGCAGAGTCTACTAAGGAGGTACTGGCAAAAGTAAACACATCACTTCCAAAGGCTGTGGGTTTTGGAATTTCAGGTGGCAAACAGGCAGCACAAGTCATTGCAGCAGGTGCTGACGCTGTGATAGTGGGTTCAGCTTTTGTAAATATAATTTCATCTCAAAACAATGTGGAAAGAAGATTAGAGGAATTAGCAAGAGAAATTAAGTTTGGATTCGGAATCCAATAAAGGGTGCTGAACACAATTATAATTTTTAAAATTTACAATGGATCAATTAAATATCTGATCCACGAACCACTTGGGATCAAATTTCTGCAGATCGTCATAACCCTGACCCATTCCTAAAAATAAAATAGGTTTACCTGTAATATACGCAATAGAGATTGCTGCACCACCTTTGGCATCTGCATCTGTTTTGGTTAGGATGGAACCGTTTATGTGTACTGCTTCATTAAACTGAGCTGCACGCTCTACAGCATCGTTACCTGCTACTGCCTCATCAACAAAAATAATAAGGTCAGGAGCGCTTACCCTGCAGACTTTCTTGAGCTGTTCCATAAGATTGATATTTGTATGCATGCGACCAGCTGTATCAGAGAGCACTATATCGTTCTTGTGAGCTTTAGCGTATTGCATGGCATCATAGACTACTGCTGCAGGATCGCCTCCCTCCCGATGCTTTATTACCTTTACACCGACTCTGTCTCCATGTATCTGCACCTGGTCTATGGCTCCTGCTCTGAAAGTATCCCCAGCTGCAATAACTACAGAATAACCCATATCTTTAAAACGTTTTGCAATCTTAGCGATGGTTGTGGTTTTACCTGTACCATTGATACCTACAAATACTATATGCACTGGCTTCTTGGCATTTTTAACATAATCATCGAGGTCAAAAATATTAGCACTCATTACATCATATAATGCATTACGCAGAGCCTGCTCAACAATGGAAGTGGTATCCTTTCCGATTTTCTTTCGGGAACCTATGAGCTCGGATTTTACTGCTTCGGTGATAGCTTCTGCAACAGTTAGGCCAATATCACTTTCAAGTAACGCAATCTGGAGCTCCCAGAGAGGTTCTTCGAGATCTTTTTCTTCCAGAATCAGCTCGCGCTCAAACACCAAGGCCTTAGCCTTTTTTACAAGGCCAAACTTTTTTTGTTCCTCCTGGATAGAAGAATTTGCTTCATGGTTGAGATAAAAATCATTTTTTAAGCTTCTCTCACTGGGAACATCTTGCTCTTTTTTTGATTCATCGGATGAATCAAAAGGTATCTCTTCTGCTTCATTAGAAGTTGACTCCACGGGAACTGCTTTTTCATCTATCTGCTTACTGAGGCTTTTTGTAAAGCCGCTGAGCTTTTCTTTCAGTTTGTTGAACACGCGATCAACTCTGCGGAAATTACAGAAAAAAGATCATTTATTGCTTGATTGTGCACTCTGCTGCATTGCAGCGACCTGAGCTTCTATGGCCTGCATACCCTGAGCCAGCTGTGCCAGAGTGGTATTCATTTTATCAAGTATTTTCTCAAGTTCATTCTTGCGTCTCTGAAGAATTTCCTTTGCATCATCAACAGGTTTTTCGATGCTGATTCCTGCTCCTACATTTACTACAACTCTATCGAGAACATCAAGCTTGGCATAGATAAATGAACCAGATCCGATGGGAACCATGGCCTGAGAGCCAGCCTTTTCTTTTTCCAGTTCCTCTATGGTATTGATAGCTCTCAGACAATCCTGTGCTGAAAGACTTACCATGCTTATCTGCTGCTGCAAGGCTTCTGCTCGGCGCTGATACTCCCTGTGCTGTATTAAGAGATTGCGTGGATCTTTATCATTTATCTCTGTCATGAATCATGCCTCTGAGATACTTTCGATCTTAACAAACATCCTTTTAATACCATGCTTGCTGCCAAAGATAGAGTATACCTTGTCAATAGCATTTTTTTCATTTTGGCTAGCAACTTGCTTTGTGAATTTTTCCCATTCACTTCCTGCTTTGAACTTTCCTTTAATAACAAATTCCTTCATATCAATCACCCATATAAATTGAAATGTTTTTAATCTTTTGAGACAAAGCCCAGAGCACTCTCAATCCTGCCAAGCTCATAGCCTGTGGTCTTCGATCCTGCCACATAACCTTTGGAATTTGCAAGCAGCCCTGAACCTACCATAGGAACACCGTAATTTGTAGTACCTATATCCACAGGTAGATCAAATACATCTTCAAGGAATGCCAACTCCTGTTCAGTTGCCTTTGGATTTACAAGGAGACCTTTGTTTGTCACAGTTCCTGCCATCCCTACTGTTTTTACACCTGCAATAGTACCTCTGTGCACGTCCACTTTTAAAGTATGTGCAATGATATCAATGGATCGATCAGATAATTCAGGATGAACCACAGCAGCCGAATCGTTTGCAAGGACTATATTTCCGATAGCATTCAATTTATCAGGAAGACTCTCAATCGGGATATCAATTCCTTCCAAGCCTTTAACTGAACTACCATCAGGGATAATAAAACCACTTGAATTTCCCCTGATCATAGAACCTATTACATTGCTCTGGTTGATTGTGACTTCTATTACCTGAACATCTAAATTATCTGCTATCAGCTCCTTGCTACTTACTTTTGCACTCCGTGGCAATAGAGCAAGATCTTCTGTGCAGGTAGCAAAAACCCCAATAATAGGGGAATCCAATATATCCATTGTAGGGGTCGTCATTTCAATGTACATTGAGTTATTTTAAGAGTTATTTTAAATAAGAAAGGCAGCTTCATGCCAGTTCTGCCTCTACTACTCCATCCTCAAACTTCGCTGCACGTACTCTTATAAAAGATGGTGGTTTCTGCATGCCTCTTTCCCATACTTTTTCATTAATGGTTTTGTGTAACTTAACCTGATTGGGTTCTACCTTCATGTGTTTTATTAGGTAGTTCCTGATCAGAGTCATAGCTTTATCGGCTCTTCTGTATCTTGGAAGGTCCTTTACTGAACGGAGGGGAATCGTATATATCTGCTCTTTAAGTGCATCTTCTGCCATGATCATCACCTGCTTATTTCACATCCAGATCGCTTCTTCTCCAGCTTCTTCTCTTTGGATGACTTACAACCTTTCTCGCCGTCTTAATAATCACCCAGGTTGGAATTCTATGATTCTGCCTGTGTGCTTTTGCAAGCCTGATTTTTTGTCCTTTGGTATTTTTACTCACTTGTCTCACCTATCTCTGGAATCATTAATCAAATAAGATGTATATCAAGGTTTGGCTTTCTTCTGCATAATGTTGTTTATTTATTCAATTTAAGAGCTCTTGCGTTTATCTTGCAATTTCATTTTTTACGTCCTATGACATGAGACTGCATATGAAAGGGGAAAAGTGTGCCAATCATATATTCACCATGTCTTTGACGTATGATCTCACGCAATTCAGCTTCATAATCTGCTTTTATAATTTCTGAACTTTGGCCTTCTTCTATAATTAAGTATTCTCTTACCAGTAGATCAACGGCAGATCTGCCGTATCCCTTTAGGGGACATATATACTTTACACCTAACCTGTCCTCTATACTACGGGACTGTCCAACGGTCAATACAGGAACACGATCATCCCGGCGTACCCCATCAACAACTATTGAAACATCCTTCTCGCAAGCAAGCTGCTCCACAGCCGCATGATGTATGTGATTGATGGCATTTTTGGGATAACCGTCTTTTATAAGGAACTCATAAGCTTCTTCCAGCACCTTTCTGTTAAGTCCTATAGTCCGATGAGCAAAACCAAGCTTCTCAGCTGCTTTTTTAGCAACTTCACCAACAGGAAGCACACCGAATGTACAGGTTACCAATTCTATCTCAAAGAAAGGCTCAAGTAATATAGCTGACAGAGAACTGTCCTTTCCACCGCTGAAAAGAACTGATGCCTTCATGACTCCTTTTTCATACTCTTGTTATAGTGGTTTTACGTTTCTTAGGCTGCATTTGTGCCAACAAGGATTTCAATTTTTCATCGGTTATTTGCGACTGCAGGCGTCCATTCTGTGCAAGAATTATAAGCTGGGATTCCAGCTGTTCTACAAGTTCTGGCCTTGACATTTTTAGTGTAGCCATACGCTCCCTTGCTTCTGGTGTAAGGATCTGCCGAAGAATGGCTTGTTTCTTAGCTTCTAATTCTGCTTGCATCTGCTCCTGCTGATAAACAGCCTGAATGTCTGGATGCATTTGAGCAGCCTGCTGACGCTGTAATTGTTCCAGCCTTTTTCTGCGGATATCCTCAAGTTCACCTGCCATACAATCACCTTTTATTTTATTAAGTTACAGAAATTTTGTAAATATATATGTCCTTGAATACCAGCTTAGTATTTGGCAAGCCCTGGGATCTTCTCTAAGAGACTTTGTTTCACTTCATAAGCGGTATTGTCCAGCATAGACTGTCCTGCAGGGGAAACAACACGACCACTCTTCATGGAGCGCACTAAACCTGCAGCTTCAAGCTGCTGCGCAGCTTCTCTCACAATGGAACCGCTTCCCTTTACTTTTCTATAAGGTTGAGATCCCATATCTTTTTTACCTCCATAGACAGACCTCAGCCTTTCTACGCCAATCGGACCATCTGTATAAATTGTCCTTAATATAGCAGCACATCGAATGTACCACCAGTCACTATTGGTGGGGGCAAGCTCCTTATGGGCACCGGTTTTGACATATGCTGCCCATTGAGGAGGTTTTATGTGTTCATTCTCCTTTAACTTCTCTGCTACCTTAGCAATCAGGTCATTTGCAGGAACATCATATAATGTAGTCATTTTATTCTCCCTGTATTGAATATAGATTTTCAGATAATTGGACTCAGCATCTGGAAACTTTGATAAGGTGGAGTATTGGTTTTAAACTCTCAGTTAGTATATACGCTTTTCGGCAGAAATGAATATAAAAAATTATTTTGTGAAAGTTTGTTCCCTTCCTGGCCCCACAGAAATATATTTTATTTGGACGCCAATTTTTTCCTCCAGATATGACACATATCTGCGAGTAGCATCTGGCAGATCTGAAAACTGTCGTACATGAGTAAGATCCTCTGACCAGCCAGTTAATTCTTCATAAACCGGAACACACATCCCAAGATCTGTTGTAAGCTCCGGCGGATATTCAATAAATTTGCCCTTAAGTTCATATCCAACACATACTTTCAGTGGATGAATATTTGAAAGCACATCAAGCTTTGTAAGAGCAAGTTCAGTGTATCCGTTAAGATATACTGCTTTTTTCAATATGGGCAGGTCGAACCACCCACAGCGCCTAACTCGGCCAGTTGTAGTGCCAAACTCCCTCCCAACTTGCTGGAGCTGTTTACCAATATCATCTTTTAGTTCTGTTGGCAGGGGACCTTCACCTACACGAGTAATATATGCTTTTACGATGCCCAACACATTGTCAACTTTAGTAGGTCCAACTCCGAGGTTGGCACATGCAGAACCGGCAATAGTGCTGGATGAGGTGACGAATTTCTGAGTCCCATGGATTACATCAAGATGTGTACCCTGTGCACCTTCTGCCAGTACATTTTTACCCTCTTCTAATGCCTTGTTAATCTCAAAAGAAACATCCGTCATGTATGGTGCAAACATTTGACCCAGTTTAATGTAGAGGTCTATGTATTTATTGTCCAAAACAACTGACGGATCACCTCCCAGCTCACGGATCATATTTTCTTTCTGAGTAGCTAATTCCTCCAATCTTGCACGGAATTTTCCTTCGTCTGTAAGATCAGCCAACCTGATCTCATCTCTTGCAACCTTGTCTATATACGCAAAACCTATACCTTTTTTAGTAGTGCCAATCTTTTCAGCACGACTGGATTCCTTAAGACCGTCAAGTTCAATGTGATATGGCATAATAATGCTGGTTTTGGCATCTATGCCAAGCTTATCAGGACCAATATGGATCCCACCCTTTGCAAGCATTTCTATCTCCTGAGCCAGAGATTGAGGATTGAGGACTGTACCCGGTCCAATAAGTACCCTTGAATCCAGCAAAAAACCAGAAGGTATAAGGTGTAGTTTATAGGTAGTATCCCCTACTTTAACCGTATGACCAGCATTATCTCCTCCCTGGAATCTGACTACAAGGTCATATTTATCAGAGATAAGGTCGACTATCTTTCCTTTACCTTCATCACCAAACTGAGCACCTGTAATAATTGTGAACATAGGGTGCAGATGAACTTAGATACATAATAATTTTTTGATGAGGATTTATAATTCATCGTCGAATACTATCATCCGCGTACCTTCATCAAAAGGATCGCTCTCATCTTTAGTGCAGCGCAGAGTACGTGCATTACCCATATCCAGAAGTGTATCGATAAGTTTTTCTGCCACATTAAGTGTTACATTAAACTCTGATTCCAGCATATAAATTGCTTCCTGTCGTTTAATCGAAAAATTACATGAATTTGATTTACGAGAGGATGTGCATGAATTATAGGATTCGCACCTCTGTACTTTAGAACTGTTTTTGAAGTGGATTGCAAGTCCATGCCATGAATGGACATTATGCAACCCTTTTATGCCATACAAATTTGATTTGTTTTTATCCTGTATATCGGGCATATTATTTAATATATTAATGAAGTATAAATAATCATGCGTATTCAAACAGCAAAAATTTATACCACAGTAATTTATAATATAATATGATACAATATGATATAAAAATTTTTATAAAACATGCTGTCATTAAACGCTAGAAAAGATATATATACTGATAAAGAATATGGACAGAAGAGTATGTTTACATCTATATCATCCGTTGCTTTAGTAAGCGTAATAGCATCTGCCAGTGCAACAGGAAGAACCACATCGATGACTACAGCGGTGGGAATTCCTGAATATGGTGGTCTTGCAGCTTTGGCATTGGTGGTGATTCTCTGTGCAAAACTAATGTTATCAGCATCTACAAGATGGAATGATACAATCAAGTGTTCACTGGACATGAATATAATTCCACTTTTAATATCTTTTGCTGCCATTGTGGTTTATAAAATAATTGATATAATCTGATTTGATTTTTGTTTCAGATACGGATTTGTATCCACCCAGTAATATTTCTTCCAACTTTAGAGCTTCAAATTAGCCAGACTGCATTCTAAGATTAGCTACTGTGCGTTTCAAGGTAACTTTCGGTTTGACTGGTGAGGGGATGTCTGTGCATAGGTTTTGTGTCGATTTTAACTTTTATAGTCTGAACAATGCAGTGTCTTCCGCCACTGGTGTGTCGAATCTTTATAAACCCCCCTCTGAAAAACCGATCCGCACATAATTATGTAAGGTTAAAGGTGCTTTTTCATGCAGTCATCAAGAGCATACCTTCTGCTGTATCTGATTTTATTTTTTGTGGCATGAAAAAATACAGTGTCTTCCGCTACTGGTGTGTTCGAATCTTTATAAACCCCCCTCTAAAAAACCGATCCGCACATAACCCCTCCAAAAAGAAGCTTTTTCAGGCGAGAAAAAGTTATTTAAAGGAAAAAAACATAGGGTTGAAAAGACGACCCGCGAAAATAGGGTATGGCAACCATCTGACAAACGTTTTCCACGCCTTTTTATTATCGTTGAAAAGACGACCCGCGAAAATAGGGTATGGCAACTAATAAGGGTCGTATACATACCCCTCCTCGTCAACTGGTTGAAAAGACGACCCGCGAAAATAGGGTATGGCAACTATCACTGTCGCATCTTAATCCGCGAACTCGTAAGGTTGAAAAGACGACCCGCGAAAATAGGGTATGGCAACAACGCTTATATCTTAATACATCCTGCTCAGGTAACCATAGTTGAAAAGACGACCCGCGAAAATAGGGTATGGCAACTATGGGCTTACGGATGCTGTTCAGACCACTTGTGTTGTTGAAAAGACGACCCGCGAAAATAGGGTATGGCAACTTCTTACCAGCCTGCCGGCCCACTTTCGGCCTACGTGTTGAAAAGACGACCCGCGAAAATAGGGTATGGCAACTATTTCCCTCAGGTTGATATTCTTTATCTCTACCAATGTTGAAAAGACGACCCGCGAAAATAGGGTATGGCAACGCAGCCCATCCAATTTATTAGATGAAATTAAAAATTGTTGAAAAGACGACCCGCGAAAATAGGGTATGGCAACTCTCGTGCTTCTGGAAGCTGTTGGTCAGGAGGCAGCTGGTTGAAAAGACGACCCGCGAAAATAGGGTATGGCAACACAATATCATTTTCGCTTATTATATTAACACCTCTGAGTTGAAAAGACGACCCGCGAAAATAGGGTATGGCAACTCCATGAGCATTTCGCGTTCATCATCGGATATAGCTGGTTGAAAAGACGACCCGCGAAAATAGGGTATGGCAACATATATTTCATCAAACTCATCCCTCTCCTCAGGCGTAAGGTTGTTGAAAAGACGACCCGCGAAAATAGGGTATGGCAACGTCAAAAATTCCAAAAGTT
>JACIVZ010000059.1 GCA_014361205.1 Methanomethylovorans sp.
TTACTAAAGTTTCAAATAAACAGCTAACAACTATTATCCAGCACTGCAGGAAAAGATAAAAATCAACTGAAATGATTAAAACTGAAATGATTAAATACGGTAATATTTTCTGATATTTTTGACTTTTCAAGAGATTGAACTAGAATCCAGTTTTAATATTGCTCTATGTCTTATGAAGCAGTAAGTACTTCAGAACCTTTGATACAGGGATACTACTCATTAATGAATTCCAATTCCTGTGAACTGCAAAATTTTGCTTAACTGAAGCTAGCAAGATTATCCAAATCCAGCGTTGCAAAATAATCATCCACAGTCTCAGCTCTGCGGATCTGTACAAAGCTACCATCTGGCCTTAGTAGTATCTCTGCAGAGCGTAGTTTACCATTGTAATTAAAACCCATTGCATGACCATGAGCCCCAGTATCATGGATTACCAGAATATCTCCGCGCTTTACTTCAGGAAGCATCCTGTCAACGGCAAACTTATCATTATTCTCACATAGAGAACCAGTCACATCGTATTTGAACGCAGGCTGTTCTTTTTCCTTTCCAAGAACAGTAATATGGTGATATGCACCGTACATTCCTGGTCTCATGAGATTCGCCATACATGCATCTGTTCCCACATAGTCTTTATAGATGTGTTTTATGTGACGTACTTTTGTAATAAGATAGCCATAGGGACCAGTAATAACCCGTCCGCATTCAAGATAGATCTTAAGAGGAGCTAAATCGTTTGCTTCAATGATCTTTGCATATTCTTCTCTGACTCCCCTGGCAATTACATTATAAGGCACAGGTTCCTGCTCAGGACGGTAAGGTATGCCAATCCCGCCTCCCAGGTTCACGAACTCGAACCTTATGCCAAGCTCCCTGGAAATCTCAACAATGAGCTCGAAAAGAATTCTCGCAGTTTCTATGAAATAGTTGGGGTTAAGTTCGTTTGATGCCACCATCGTGTGCAGACCAAATCTCTTCACTCCCTTGTCTCGCATATACTTGTACCCTTCAAAGAGCTGTTCGCGGGTAAAACCATACTTTGCATCCTCAGGTTTGCCAATTATTGCATTTCCTTCTTTGAGGGGACCAGGGTTATACCGGCAACATAGAAGTTCCGGCAGACCTGCTTCATCTTCCAAGAATTTAATATGGCTGATATCATCGAGGTTTATTATAGCTCCAAGTTCCTTTGCCTTCCTGAACTCTTCAGCCGGCGTATCGTTGGAACTAAACATTATAAGTTCGCCTATGATACCAGTCTTTTCTGCAAGCAGCAACTCAGGCAGAGAACTGCAGTCAGCTCCAAAACCTTCTTCCTTGAGGATCTTCATAATATATGGGTTTGGAAGAGCTTTTACAGCAAAGAATTCCTGAAACCCCTCCAATATTCCGAAGGCTTCCTTCAATCTGCGGGCGTTCTCCCTAATGCCTTTTTCATCATAAAGGTGAAAAGGTGTAGGGTATTGTGCAATAATTTCAGAGATCTTTTCTTTTGTGAAAGGGAGTGTTTTAAGTACCATATTCTACCCTCAGAGCCAAAAGGTACATGTGTTGCATATAAATCTTAATGTAGCAATAAGTTGAGTTTACTATACCTAATCGGATAAATACCCATTGGAAAGTTATAATAAAGTATTTATATTTTATAAAACCAAACAAACATTCAATGGAATAAGTACAATGTCTGGAACTTCTGTTTCACTAGGGGATGATGCTCCATTGTTTTGTCTTCCCAATCAGGATGGGATAGAGATATGCCTCCAAAACCTGATGGGGAAATGGGTAATATTGTACTTCTATCCTAAAGACAATACTTCAGGATGTACAAAAGAAGCTAAAGAATTCACTTTTCTGAAAAATTATTTCGAAGAAGAGGGAGCAGTGATCTTAGGGGTGAGTAAAGATAGTACTGAATCCCATAAGAAGTTTATTGAGAAAGAAGAACTGAAAATCACTTTACTCTCTGATGTGGATATTTCTGTACATAAACTGTACAATGTATGGAGGCTTAAGAAGTTCATGGGTAAAGAATCGATGGGTACAGTAAGAACAACATTTTTGATTGATCCACAAGGCAGGATTACATATATATGGGACAATGTCAAAGCAAAGGGACATGCTCATGAAGTGTTAGATAAATTCAGATCACTTAAAAAAGAAATTATTAAATAAAGAGCATTAAATATTTAATTTACCTGCCAGATTCAAGATAATTATAATATAACCTAAAACAAGGACTAACAATGATATAAACCAAGCCCATTTTATAATTCGGGCCAAATTGTGAGGTTTTCCAAGTTCTGCAAAAAAAAGATCGACCATATTGGGCCGATCATCTTCTGGATTTCCTGATCTCATATAGAAGAATCTTATCCTTTTATTTTCTTGAGTCTGAAAGTGTTCTCTCTTTCCATTTCTTCCAGACGAAGACTGATGAAGTTCATAGATTCCTGCAATTCTGGTATGACCTTAAACTCGAGAGCATTGACACGACGTTTGGTCTTTTCGATATCATCGAGCAGTTTCTTCATTGTGGTCTCAATTTCTGCCGCTACAATAATTTTCTCAACCAGCTTCTCATAAGCGTCTGCAGCTTCATCAGTATACGAACTTGTTCCCAATATACCGTAACCACGTTCCTCTATGGATTTACGGACACTGGAAGATTCGATTTTAGGGACCACTACACCCATTATATTTCTGCTTTCAAGTTCTATTTGGGGAATGTTCTGGAGGGCGAAAGCTGTAGATTTGACGGTAATAATACCGTCTACAGCGTTTGCAATACCTATCTTTTTGTTTGCCACTTCATAGGCTTTATCCAGCTCGGCCCTAACATCCTTTGCTTTGTTAAGTATATCGAAGAACTCAAGTATCAACCCGTCTCTCTTCATTTTAAGCAATTTGTGCCCACTTTGGGAAAGTTTGATTTTTTTCTTGAGCTCTATGAGTTCTGACCGAGTTGGTTTAACATCCTTTGCGCCCATGTTTGTTCACCAGACCCTTTAATTGTTCTTTTTATATGCAGGGTGGTACTTAACTATGAACTTGTTGTCTATTCTTGTAAGGAGTGCTTCCGGCAGCTCCGCCAGAATTGACCATGCAATATTTAGGGTATCTTCAATAGACCTATCTTCATTCCTTCCTTGACGCACAAATCTGTCTTCAAACAGATCTGCAAATTCCAGAATCTTCTGGTCTCTCTCAGATAATGCCTCCTTACCTACGATAGCCACCAGACCTCTGAGGTCACGACCCTCTGCATATGCCGCATACATCTGGTCTGAAACTGCCTTATGATCCTCCCTTGTTTTTCCTGAACCGATTCCTGAGTTCATAAGACGGGATAGTGATGGAAGAACGTTGATTGGAGGATAGATTCCTTTTCTGTGCAGTTCTCTTGAAACTACTATCTGACCTTCAGTTATATAACCTGAGAGATCCGGAATCGGATGAGTTATATCGTCACCAGGCATTGTAAGAATGGAGAACTGTGTTACAGAGCCTTTCCTTCCTTTGATAACACCGGCACGTTCATACAAGGATGCTAAGTCAGTATACATATAACCCGGATAACCTCTACGTCCCGGCACTTCTTCACGGGCTGCTCCCATCTGACGGAGAGCCTCACAATAGTTGGTGATGTCAGTAAGGATAACAAGCACGTGCATGTCATGCTGATACGCAAGATATTCAGCTGCTGTAAGAGCCATCCTTGGAGTTATAAGACGCTCAACTGCAGGGTCATCTGCAAGATTTAGGAACACCACTGCTCTTTCTAAGGCACCTGTCTTCTCAAAATCCTCCATGAAATACTGTGCTTCCTCGTTGGTGATACCCATTGCAGCAAACACTACTGCAAAAGCTTCTTCTGAACCTGGAACTTTTGCCTGTCTTGCTATCTGGAGAGCTATCTCATTGTGAGGGAGACCTGACCCAGAGAATATCGGCAGTTTCTGTCCTCTTACAAGGGTGTTTGTTCCATCAATTGTAGAAATACCTGTCTGGATAAAATCCTCCGGCGGCATTCTTGAATATGGATTCATCGCTGCACCATTCACATCTATTCTATCTTCTGGAACTATACGTGGTCCACCATCAAGAGGTTCACCTGATCCTGAAAGGATACGACCAAGCATGTCCTTTGAAACAGGAAGCTTAATGGTCTCACCGGTAAAAACTACCCCTGATTCTTCATTAAGTCCTCCAGTACCTTCAAAAACCTGTACAGCCACTATATCAGCTGACGTATCAAGCACCTGACCTCTTTTTGTACTACCGTCGGGCAGATTGATATTCACAAGTTCACCGTAACCTACTGGTTCAGTTTTCTCGAGGAATATGAGAGGGCCTGATATCTCTACTATTGTCTTATATTCCTTGGTCATTTTAATTACCTCCAAGCTTTGCGAACTCTGAATCCATTTTTTTCAGGACCTCATCAAGTGCTTTATCAAAATTTTCTTCATACTTGACTTTTGCAAGTTCATCCTTGGATTCAAGAGCTAAAATTTCCTTCATTGGAACTCCTGACTCTAGAGCAGTGGTTGCCATATCACTATACTTGGAGATGGCTTTTAGCAATTTGTACTGCTTATCGAATGAGCAATAAGTGTCCACTGGATGATATGCATTTTGCTGCAGGAAATACTCACGGATCATACGACATATTTCTAATACAAGCTGCTGATCCTCTGGCAATGCATCTGAACCGACAAGCTGCACAATTTCCTGAAGTTCGGATTCACGCTGTAATAAGTCCATTGCATTGTCTCTCAGATCTGTCCAGTCAGGTGCGACATTTTCACTAAACCATTCTGCAAGTGAATTGGTATAAAGACTGTAACTGGTAAGCCAGTTTATAGAGGGGAAATGTCTTCTTTGTGCAAGCTTTGCATCAAGTGCCCAGAATACCTTGACTATACGCAGAGTATTTTGTGTAACAGGTTCTGAAAAGTCACCACCAGGTGGGGAAACAGCACCGATGACTGTGATGGAGCCATTGACCCCTGCCAGAGATTTTACATAACCTGCTCTCTCATAGAACTCTGAAAGTCTTGCTGATAAATAAGCGGGATAACCTTCTTCACCTGGCATTTCTTCAAGCCTCGAGGAAATTTCTCTCATAGCTTCTGCCCATCGAGAAGTGGAATCTGCCATAAGGGACACATCATATCCCATATCACGATAGTATTCAGCAATAGTGATACCAGTATACACTGATGCCTCACGGGCAGCTACCGGCATGTTTGAAGTATTTGCGATGAGTACAGTACGTTCCATTAGAGGACGACCTGTCTTAGGATCTTGCAATTCTGGGAACTCATTGAGAACATCTGCCATCTCATTTCCACGTTCTCCGCAGCCTATGTATACCACAATGTCAGTGTCACTCCATTTTGCAAGCTGCTGCTGGGTAACGGTTTTTCCCGAACCGAAAGGTCCCGGAATGGCAGCTGTACCTCCTTTTGCAACAGGAAATAGTCCATCTAATATCCTTTGACCTGTAATAAGCGGTGTTTTTGGTAAAAGTTTCTTGAAAACAGGCCTTGGTAACCTAACAGGCCACTTCTGCATCATCTGCAGTTCTGTACCATCAGTAAGTACACAAACAGTCTCATCTACTGTAAATTTTCCTGATTTTATTTCAGCGACTGTTCCTGAAATATTGGGGGGAACCATGATCTTATGTTGAATGTTTTCCGTTTCCTGCACAAGGCCTATTACTTCTCCACCTCTTACTTTGTCACCCTTAGCGACAGTGGGTTTGAAATCCCATTTCTTCTCCCTGTCAAGGCCGTTTGCAGTCACACCCCTCTGAATGAAATCCCCCATTTTCTCCTGAAGAACTTTCAAAGGTCTTTGAATACCATCATATATACTTTCAAGTAGTCCTGGACCCAGCTCAACTGAAAGGGACATTCCAGTGTTCTCCACCGGTTCACCAGGCCTGATTCCGGATGTATCTTCGTATACCTGAACTGTAGCCTTGTCACCTTCGATTTTGATGACCTCACCCATCAATCCTTCATGACCAACCTTGACCACATCATACATCTTTGGCTTGATACCGGTAATAGTAACAACTGGTCCAGCCACACGATAAATTTCACCTTTTATTTCCACAGATCTACACCTACCGATTGTTTTATTTTTTCCCTTAAGTTCGAACTTTGACCACTACCTCCCAGAGTAACAACAGTCGGTTCAACCGATTCATTAATCGTGTTCCTTAGCATCTCCGGTAGTCTGGACAGGTCATCGCCATGTAATACAAGTATTCCGATATTCCTATCCTCAAGTACCTTTTTTACAGTAGGTTCAAGTTCTAAATGGTTATTAACTTCAAAAATTTTCTTTATTCCAGCTAGTCTGAATCCAGTAACAAACTCACTGCTACCTACTACTGCAAGCTCCATCAAATCACCAACTGATTTTTGATTTCTTCATCACTTAGACCAACTGCCTTCCCACGAATAATAATACGCAGGTTGCTGACCTCATTTTCTTTACTAAGGATATAGTCCATAATAGGTACAATAGAAAGAGGATAAACATGTGAGAAGCTTTCTGCAGATTTTAGTCTGAGTTTCTTAAGTCGTGTTTCGACATATATTAGAGAATCCATTTTTGGGCTACAGCAATCAGATATTTCTTCCCAGTAAGGAGTGTTCTCTATTTCTGTAAGGAAATCTTCAAAGGATAATGGAAGCATTCTCTCAATTTCCTTGATCTTCAGTTTGAGGCCACCTTCAATTAGAAGATCTGACATAGAGGGATCTTTAATTCCATACTTTTTAAGCCTGAACAATGTTACAAGATTCTTTAAGTCAATGTCAGTCCTGATAAATTTATTAAAAAGTTTTTTATCTTTGGATTTTGGATCCCCTATAGCTTGGAACAAGTCATCATAATATTTTTTATCTAAAAGATTTTCTATACCTGATAGGTTCTCTCCATTATATTCCTTCAAAATCGAATAGTATTCACTTGTTGACAAAGCTTCGATTACATCCTCGTAAGTGGGTTTAGCTGCTAATTCTGAAAGGAAGGTATAACGAAGACGGCCTGCCGAAACAACAGCTTCGAGAATCTCATCTGTTGAAGCACCACAATATTTTCCACGAAGTATTGTCTTAATGTTCCAAATATCATATTTCTTTAGGTATTCAGAAATAAGATAATTAAGTTCACCTTCAGAGATACTGAGAATTTTAGTGAAGGTCACGGCCAGATTTCTGTTAAGTGCATGCTCAATAAGATCCACACCCGAATAAGTCATTGCAAGCTCATCAACATCTTCTTTATATTCAACCTCCTGGATGAATCTTGTAATTTGATTAATTTCCATATTCATGAGCCTTGGGTACGTTTCCCTGGGAAGCAATTTGCTTTTCATTGCACGTACACGTGCTGTAGTGTATGCGTAATTAGAATGCCCCTTAGATCGTGACTTCTGGGGATGTAACCCTTTCTTTAGTCTCTGCAACAGATGCATTTGAGAATCACCCAAATAAGATGTCAGATGTCTGTTTCAAACACTGTTCGTTCACACCTTTCAGAATCACATCATAGGTATAATCCAGACGGATGGTTCCATCTTCATTCTCTATGACAACTCCCCCTGCACAGTCAATATTACCGCCATATTCCAATGAAGACAGCTCCCTTACAAGTTTTTCCGATTTTGCATTTGAGTATATTTTTTTACCTTTGGCTTCATTGTTCTGAAGGATTACTTTTAACAGTTCTCTTTCCTTTTCCTCAGGCAATGAAGATATTGCTTCAAAGGCACGGTCATATACTTCTTCAAGTATTTCCTTACGTGCATTGAGCAACGTGCGTTTAACTTCAAGATTTGCACTGGATATCTCTTGCTGCTTCATTCTTTTGATATCATCTTCGGCTTTAGCAAGACTTTCACCCATTATTCTTTTAGCTTCGTCTTTTGCTTCCTCAATGATTTTCAAAACTTCGGCATCTGTTTCTGTTTTAATTCTGGAGACTTCAGCATTGGCAGCATCCTGGATATCTTTAATAACAGTTTCAAGTCCCATGCTCAACACCTTTAAAGAATTTAAGAGCAATAGTGTGCTCTTAAATCATTTTAGCTAATAAGCAGTGCAACTACCAGCCCAAAAATAACGATGGTTTCTGGGATAACAGTCAATATAAGGCCTTTACCAAAGAGGGCCTCATTCTCTGCCATTGCACCTACTGCTGCACTACCTATGTCCTTTTCTGCGATACCTGATGCAATTCCTGTAAGACCTACTGCAAGTCCTGCACCAATAGCCTTTAACCCTGCTGGGTCCATTACTGCCGCACTTTCTACTGCCATTTTATTATTCCTCCGTATATTTTCTTATATATCCAAATGGATCATATTTACGTCCGCCTCCCTCGTAGAATTTATTGAAAAATTCTACGTACTGCAACCTTAAAGCGTGCAGCCCGGGGGCAATAATACTCAGGACAGTGTTTAAAGCATGCCCGAATATGAATATGAATATTGCAAATACTGTCATTACCCCAATTTTTTCAGGCCAGATCATCTCGAATGCAATCATATTGACAGTAGACGCAATATAGATGGAAGATAAGCCTACGGCTATTAAACGAGTATAAGATAAAGAGTTACTCAATAAGGAAGGTAATTCCACAGGACCTTTGATACCTTCTCCTTTAAGCAACATCAAAAAACCTGCCAAGAATACAATGACGCCAGCGTATACAATTGGTGATGGCAAAACCTCAAAGTATCCAAGAATTCCAAGCAGGATTCCAAGCTCAATTACCATCCAACTTCCTTTCTCAAGAAGGGCTGCAGAAAATCCATGTTTTCTGTTCTCGTTTATAAATCCCAGAATGTATCCGAAATTGATATGAATCACACCAATCAATGCTGTGAACACAATCATTGTCATTACGAGGTGAGTTCGATGAATGGGAAAAGTGATCATCTCTCCTCCAAAAGGAGATGCAAACAGTTCTATAGTGTTGAAACCCGGAATCAAACCAGCTTCTACCTCGCCATGTGACACAACGCTTGCAAGGGGGAACCCAAGGAATTCTCCATATAAAATTCCGAATACCAAAGTATATATCTGACAAGAGATGAGAATATCCATTAAAGGCTTTACAGCATCTGATTTTATTATTTTTTTGATTACTATGGCAAGTGACATCAGAATAAGAGCATATCCTATATCACCAAGAATCATCCCATAAAATAACGGGAAAGTGATGAATATAAGAGTTGTCGGATCTAACTCCTTATATCTGGGACGTGCATAGAGATTCATAATCTCTTGGAAAGGTCTGACGATCTTGGGATTATTATAATCTACAGGGACTACAGGTTCCTGTTTCGGTTCTATTTCCAGTTCTGTTATGAATACACGATTCATAGTTGCTTTCGAAATGGCATTTTCAACATTTTTAAAACTGTCAGAAGGAACCCATCCCTCAATGAAAAAAGTGCTTTCAGAAGTGGCAATATGCAAAGGTGCTTCACATTTTGCTGCCTCGATGGAAAGCATTTCATTGCTTGCCAGAATGAAATCTTTATAATTATCCTTAAGCTTCGCTATATCTGCATCTATTCCTTCTATCTGCTTGATAATACTTGCTTTCTCTGCATCAATCATAGAGACAATTTCAGCAGGAATACCCTTTTGATTAGGAACTTTAAGCTCTCTATAATCAAATTCTGCAAGAGCTTTTGAAATTTCTTCTTTGTAGTTAATAGGAATAAAAAGCACAATTGTTCCAGATTTTGAGTCTGTGAATAATTCATAAGATCCTGTTATATCTGAGATCTCAGTTTCGATATTGCCTTTAACAACACCCGCAAATACTGCCAAACTGTCGTAACCGCGATATAGATCAAGATCAAGAGGTATGCCAACAAACGGCAACAAATCTTTTTTCAAAGATTCGATTTCCTTAAGCCGCGTTTCCAGGGCGTTCTTGCGATCAGTCCGCTCAGATACTTCTTTGTCCAGCTCTTCAAGCATTGAATCTAATTTATTTGAAACCACTGAAACTTTTTGTTTTTCCGTAGCTTCATTTTTGACTCCCAGATAACTAGCTATCGACCGTATCTTGACTAAAGTCTTTGAAATAGAATCCACATTTCCAAAGGGCTTGCCGATTTTAAGACCTGAATCGTCCTCAACATAGTCCTCTATATGGAACAGATTCATCTTATGAAGAGTCTCAATAGTTTCTTCAAGAAGATCTTTATGACCAACTATTAAAGCACGACTCATCTGTCTTGGGTTAAGCATGTATCGCCCTCTCAAATTCCCTTATAAGATTCTCTACAGCCAGATCAACTCTTGCCTTTGCATTCTGAGCAATAATAGCCGCTTCTTCTTTACCTTTTTCAATAATCTTTTGCTTTTCGGAAGCAAGCTCGCGTTCTGCAGACCTGAGAGTGCTCTGAGCTGCCTTTTGAGCATCCACCTCAGCCTGCTTTATTATCTCTCTGGCCTCAACGCGGGCTTTGGAAATGCGTTCATTTTTCTCCTTGACAGCATTGTCCACCAGGTTCCGCGCATTGGTTTCTGCTTGTTTGATTTCTGATAAGATTTTATCTTTGGCCATGCATAATCCTCATGCAAAGGTGATTACTAATTCGCTTGATGTGATAAGATACCCACTGTAAATGTAACTTTGAATATAAAGTATTCGGTTTCCTGGATCCAACCAAATTTTATAATTATCGGACAATAAATATTTTTAATTATTTTTGGAAAAAGAAAAAAAACATCCAGAATGACTATTTATTGTGAAAATTTATAAATTCTCAGTGGCAATTCAGCATCTTTAGGAATGATGTGGATATATTTTTGCCTGAATTGCTTGTCGCGCATCCTGCAAAAATCTGCATGTTTTCTGTAAGCTTCATGTTGCCCCATGCGCTTCCAGATGGTGTCTAATCTTTCTTCTGTGATATTTCCAAAAGAAAGAGGTGTATATGCACATGGAAGAACATCACCAGAAGCAGTGACATGCATCCATCTTCTTCCGGCAAAACAGCCAAACTGCTCCGGACCCAAGAAATATGGCAAAGCTGTTACTCTTGGCCCTCCTGTTTTTTTATTCTTTTTCTTCTGGAACTTACCCATCATCTTCACGTCTGAGTCGGAAATTACCTCATCTTCGTGCTCCAACCACCGACCAACTGCGACAATCTCATATAAGGATAATTCATGCATACCAACGCTTTCAGCCATACCATAAAAATCCTCAAGTTCATCAATATTATGAGGTGAAACAACCACAAACATATCAGCTAATATGCCAGCTTCTAATGTATTTTTTATTCCTTCCAAACTGTCCCTAAAAGCTCCTTTGCGCCCACGAACCCTATCATGGTTCTCTTCATGCGGACTATCAATACTTATATGTGTTGCATAAAGACCCGCAGCCTTCAGGTTCTTAGCCTTTTCTTCTGTGAGCCTGAAACCAGAAGTAAAGCAGGTAACTATAGCTTTGTTTTTATCAACGGCATTTATAATTTGGTCAAGATCACTACGCATCATGGTCTCACCGCCATCGATGGAAATGTAATAAGAACCAAGATCTATAGCCTGAAATATTGCATTGTTAATTTCCTCAATGGCGAGTTCCTTCTTTACAACAATATCAGCCGCTCCACAATGTATACAATTATTAGGACACCTGGAAGTGATACCAATAGAAAACTGATCTGGAACTCTTTTTTTAAGAATAGAGCTTATTTCTGCATTGATAAGCCTATTGAATACATTACCCGGTATAGGGGGAATCCATGTTGAAAAAATAATATTCTCATCATCCACAGAGATCGGCTTTTCTTCCTGAAATATATCATTAATCCTATTAACAATTGGTTTAACAATGGGATTTAATGGCCCCTCACTTTCAAGTACCACTTTTCCATTCTCTATTCCAGCCTCTATTTTAATAAATGATTTATCGTATACCCGCATTCATTCACCTAATTAAAATATATATATGAATCATGTCCCTTGTGGGAGCAGGTCAATTGTTATATGATCTGTAATGAGAAGCAATTTTTCTCTTGCAGCACATGGTCTGAAATTGTTAAGCAGCTCTTTAGCTAATCCCACAAATTTATGAACCTCTGAAACGGTTCTCTTAATTGCCTCTTCACGCCCAAAGGCGCGACTGTATATTAGAGGCAGGGTAACTGATTCTTGAGTAGATTTTTTGTCGTCAAGTTCTTCAATAAATTCAAGAAGGTCATCTACTATCTGATATGCAATGCCAACATTTTCTCCGTAAGCATATAGTTTCAAAGCCATATCCTTACTACAGCCTGCAATATATGCTCCAATGGCAGCACTGGAAGCAAAAAGTGAAGCGGTTTTTTTATTTATGCACTCAAAATAATTCTTTTCTCTGAATTCATGCTCCACACTTTTTATATCAATAGTTTCACCTTCAGCCATATGCATTCCTGCACTTCCGAATTGATGTACTACTTCATACCCATAGGGAGAAATAAGGGTAATAGCTTTAGAGATGAGATAATCACCACAAAGAAGTGCAGCAGCAATACCATACTTTTCAGGAACAGAAGGCATTCCTCTTCTAACTATACCCCCATCTAGAAAATCGTCATGAATAAGAGAAGCAGAATGTATCAGCTCAATTGCAAGCGCAGCATCGATGCTTTTGTTTTTATCACCGCCACATAATTCTGTAGACAGCATAAGAATAAGAGGTCTAATTTTTTTTCCCCCAGAACTGTACATGTGGCTTAATATCTTTTTCATCTGGGAAGAGTCATCCATCTGATGGATCAGATCAAAAAGTGCCGAATTGATCTGTTCATACTCTTCAAAATCCTCTACTCTCATATTTTTATCATTTCCGCTATCTTGTTTTATTCATACATCATTCATTATTATTGTGTATATTTAGAGGGACATCCCATAACAATCTTATTTGCTTCTATCTTATAAGCAGAAACCATAGTCCCTTTCAGGCTTATACCCTGACCTTCAGAAAAGCTCGCAGGTAAATCACCGGTATACTCCACCTCAATTTCAGAAGCATTATCTTCCACATCTACCAATAAGAATGTTATTGCTCCAGGTTCTATATTTAAAGTACCATTCTTTATATTA
>JACIVZ010000006.1 GCA_014361205.1 Methanomethylovorans sp.
TTATCCTTTATAAAAATTTCCTTTAGCATTATTTATGTTTAGCTTTAACATGAATAAAAATAGTAGACACCATATAATTAATCATCTGTAGTGTAATTAACCACATTTTTGAGAATATAATAGTCATTATTTAAAAGTAATATTTCGAACAGTTTTAAAATGTTGCAAAAATATAATATTCAGCACATCTTTGTGTTTTGTAAAATAAGTCTTTGAAGCTTACAATTTCTCTCTCCTAAACATATTTATCCAATAGTGCCTTCTCTTATCTAAGAAGGTAGAAGAACATGCAATTAAAAGTACAACCCATTGATATTGAGGTAGGAAAATACAAGGTGGTATTAAACACTTCAGATGCCAAGGAACTTGGTGTAAATGCTGGTGACAGAGTTAGGATAAAGAATCATACCACAATTACTGCTATTGTTGATTTTACGGAGGACATGATATCTCCGGGAATGATAGGACTCTATCATGAGGTTCAGGAGCAACTTCGCAGGGAGTGGACAGAGGTAGTGGAAGTGGAACCTGCCGAGAAGCCGAAGTCTGCAGGTATAATCAGGAAGGTTATGGACAAACAGAAACTCACAAGGGAAGAGATAAATGAACTTGTTAAGGATATTGTGGAAGAAAACTTGACTGATGTAGAATTATCAGCATTCCTAACTGCTTCCTACATCAATGATATGAGTGAGGAAGAGACCGAATGGTTAACCCGTGCTATGGTGGATTCCGGTGAAAAGATAGAATTCGATATTCATCCAATTATGGACAAACACTCCATCGGCGGAGTTCCTGGCAATAAAATCACTTTACTCATTGTACCTATAGTGGCTGCCAATGGTTTATTTATACCAAAGACCAGTTCAAGAGCAATTACAGGAGCTGGAGGTACAGCAGACCTCATGGAAGTTTTAGCACCTGTGGAGTTCACAGCTTCCCAGATCAAGGAAATGACAGAGAAAGTTGGTGGTGTCATCGTATGGGGAGGAGCAACCAACATAGCACCAGCTGACGATAAGCTCATCAAAGTGGAGTACCCTCTTTCCATAGATCCCCATTGCCAGTTGCTTGCATCCATCATGGCAAAGAAATGTGCAGTGGGAGCAGACAAAGTCGTTATCGATATACCTATGGGTTCAGGTACCAAAATACCTGATATGAAAACCGGGCGCAAGCTCGCCAGGGATCTCATCAGTCTCGGAGAACGGTTGGGTATGGAAGTAGACTGTGCTCTTACGTATGGTTCATCACCTGTAGGGAGGACCATCGGTCCGGCTCTTGAAGTCAGAGAAGCTCTACAGGTTCTGGAAACTATGCAGGGTCCTAACAGCCTTATCGAAAAAAGTGTTGGACTTGCAGGAATGCTTCTGGAAATGGGAGGTGCAGCAGCTTCAGGCCAAGGTAGAGATCTGGCACTTGAAACTCTAAAAAATGGTAAAGCACTGGCAAAACTTAAGGAAATAATAGCTATCCAGGGCGGTAACCCCAATGTTACAAGCAACGATATCAAAATAGGTGAATTCAGTGCCAAAATTAATGCTCCGAGCAACGGATACATTATTGAGTTCCGTAACAAAAGGATAGTACAGATAGCTCGGCTTGCAGGTGCTCCTAACGATAAAGGTGCAGGTGTATACATTCATAAGAAAAGGGGTGAATCAGTACAACAAGGTGAACCCGTAATAACCATTTATGCAGAAAAAGAATCAAAACTGCAGGCAGCTATCAAAAGTGCAAGGCAAGATCCTCCATTGATCGTTGAAGGTATGCTCATTGAAAGAGTAACAGATATCCGTGAAGTAAAAACTGTACAGGAAACATCATGAAAAGAATTGTCATTTTACGTCTTGGACATCGAGTCTTCAGGGACAAACGCATCACTACTCACGTAGGTCTTACAGCCCGTGCTCTGGGTGCGGAAGGCATGCTGCTCGCATCAGATGACCCCAGCATCAAGCAAAATATTGAAGATGTAGCCACCCGTTGGGGAGGCAATTTTTACGTTGTCAACGATGTAAACTGGAAGCAGGAAATAAGAAAATGGAAAGAAGAAGGTGGAAAAGTCTGTCATCTGTCCATGTATGGTATAAATCTTCCGGATGCAGTTGCTGAGATCAGGCAATGTGAAAAACTAATGCTGGTAGTGGGTGCAGAAAAAGTTCCATCTGAAATATATGACCTTGCTGATTGGAATATTGCAGTGGGTAATCAGCCTCATTCTGAAGTTGCAGCCGTTGCCATAACTCTGGATCGCATAGCCTTAAGCGACCCTCTCCAACAGTGTTTAAGTGGTGGAAAACTGTCCATCATACCTACAGAAAGAGGGAAAAAAGTCATAGAAAGGCAATGAGTCTTTTGTGCAAAAATAATTAAAAAAACAATAGAATGTAACATTTGTTAAACGTTACAGCTATTGTTTGGCGTCTTATTAAAAACCACAACCACAAACTCTTAAATATTATTGTAAACTTTCGTTCACAGTCTCATTCACTGCCTCTGCAGTCTCATTAAGAGCAGTCTCATTAAGAGTTGCGTTCATGGTTTCTGTTACTGTTTCCTCTACCTCGACAATTGCAGGATATGCAGTTTCATTCATTACCTGTTCAGAAACATTCACAGCATCATTTACCGATTCAGTTACGGTTTCTTTTGCCTCTTCGGTACTTTTATCGGCACATCCGGAAATGGCCACCAGACCCATTACCAAAAGTCCCATTAATAAAAAATTAAGCATTTTCTTCAACATTATCACCTAGCCTTTGTACACATATGTGAGCTCAGATTAATGACTCTAAGTTTATTAACAGTATTAAAACTGTTATTCAATATCTACGTCATTATTCCAAGCATTTTATTATTTATAACTATATAGCATATAATCTCTATATAGTGAACAATAGCATACAATGTATATGGTATAAATCTTTCGGTTTAATCGCAACTCCTTAATAACGCTTTTCTATGGCCAAAAATACTATTTGACAGGTAAAAAAATAAAAATTTAATGAGCAACTGTGCATTTCATGATGATTTGATATAATCTAATTTTCTCAACTGTATCTTAGAAAAATTGATGTACACAAAGAGAAAGCTTAATATTGTGCCAGAAAAGTATAATTGTATGAAATCAGTTAAAGGTCTCCTTATTCGTAGTGCATATGTTGAAGATGTGCCTTTGTTATTGCAATTAATAAAGGGAATTGCAGAATATGAACATCTAAGTCATTTGGTTTCAGCTACAGAGGACTCACTTAAAAGATTTCTTTTTGGAGATAAACCTTTTGCTGAAGCTCTGATAGCGGAATTTGATAATGTACCTGCTGGTTTCGTGGTTTTCTTCCATAATTTTTCTACATTTCTGGGAAAACCAGGTTTATATATAGAAGATATATATGTACTGCCACAATTCCGGCACAAAGGAATTGGTGGCTCCCTGTTCATGAAATGCATCCAGATAGCTAAAGACCGCGATTGTGGGCGTATTGAATGGAGTGTTTTACACTGGAACCCTGCACGTAAGTTCTATGAAAAATTCGGTGCTCAGCCTATTCAAGACTGGATAATATATCGTCTGGATGAGGAAATGATTGAACAGATCTCATTGAAAAAAAACTAAAGAACTTTGCTCAAGAACGCAATGGTTCTATCGTTTTTTGGATGAACGAATATATCATGGGGTTTTCCTTCTTCAACAATCATGCCGTCATCCATGAAAAGTACTCTGTGGCTTACTTCCCGAGCAAATCCCATTTCATGGGTGACTACTATCATTGTCATACCCATTTTTGCAAGGTTATTCATTACATTTAACACCTCACCCACCATTTCTGGATCAAGGGCAGAGGTCGGTTCATCAAATAGCATGACCTTTGGATGCATAGCTAATGCACGTGCTATCGCAACACGCTGTTTTTGCCCACCGGACAAAGCAGCAGGATAAACATGTGCTTTATCTTCAAGTCCAACTTTACGCAATAATTCCAATGCTTTTTTTTCTCCTTCCTCCTTTGAAAGCTTTCTCACTTTGATAGGAGCAAGAGAAACATTTTCAAGGACTGTTTTGTGCGGAAAGAGATTAAAATGCTGAAATACCATACCAGCTTCTTCCCGAATCTTATTGATGTTAACATGAGTGTCTGTTATTTTTTCCCCGTCTATCCAGATATCTCCAGATGTCGGTTTTTCCAGAAGATTGATACAACGAAGAAAGGTGCTTTTTCCAGATCCGGAAGGTCCGATTACACAAACCACCTCACTTTCCTTTACTTTAACTGATATACCTTTGAGAACCTGAAGATCTCCAAAGCTCTTGTAAAGATCCTTAATTTCTATCACTGACTCCAAGCCTCCTTTCAGAATATGCAACAAGTCTGGATATTGCAATAGTCATAATAAGGTACATCATTGCTACAGCAATGTACACAGGAAATGATGCAAAAGTCCTTGAAATGTAAAGCTGACCGTTTTTCAGAAGTTCATGTACACCGATGACAGCAAGCAGAGATGAATCTTTCAGAAGAGCTATAAATTCATTACCAAGCGGTGGTATTATTCGTCTAAATGCTTGAGGGAGAATTATTTCTTTCATAGCCATTCTTTCTGTCATCCCTAAAGAACGAGCAGCTTCCATCTGACCCTTGTCAATGGATTGAACACCGGCACGTACAATCTCTGCAATATACGCACCACTATTTATGCTGCAAACAATAACACCTGCAAAAATCGGGTCAAAAGATAAAGGTTTACCTGTAACATTTGAGAACAGACCTGGAATACCATAATAAAACAGTAGTATTTGTACTAAAAGAGGTGTTCCCCTTATGAAATCCACATAAACAATTGAAGGATAACGGTAGAATTTTTTTTGTGATAATTTTCCAAGTCCCGAGATTGTTCCAATTATAAGCCCAAAAAATACTCCTAAACTTGTTACTTCTATGGTTACCATTGAGCCCAGAAGAAGATCTGGAAATACCTGGATTATATGATTTATATATGTATTCAATAGAGACAACTTGAAGACCTCAATATCAATCAGAAAATAAAACTTTATATGTAAGTAATACTCCAAAAGGCGATAAACATAGCGATAATACGCTTTGTAAGAATGTACTTATTAAATAAAATATATGATATGCAATTACTGCATATCACTTAAACTTCAGAAGTATTTTGCCATTATCTCATCATATGTTCCGTCCTGTTTAACGTTTTCCAGACCTGTGTTAAGCATGTTGAGTAGTTCATTATTTCCACTTTTTACGGCAAATCCATAGGATTCACTTTGGAGCTTGTCGTCTACAATTTTTATTACACCGGGATGTTTACTTATATATGCATTTGTCACCGGTAGATCATTGATCATAAAATCAGCTCTGCCGTTTTGGATGTTCAGAATAATGTCATTTACATGTGCAAGGTATATTATGTTCCCTATTTTACCTTCTGCTTTCAGTTTTTCAGCTGCTTGAGAACCAGTTGACCCTTGTTGTACAGCAGCAACTTTCCCTTTCAGATCATCAATACTTTTTATTTCTTCATTATCAGCAGCTACTGCAAGAGCCAGTCCAGCATTTATATAAGGTTCAGTAAAATCTACTACCTTTTCATGTTCGTCTGTTATGGTCATGCCGGAAGCTATTATATCTATCTGACCTGATTGAAGAGCCGGAATAAGAGCATCGAATTCGAGGTCTTTCCATTGAACTCTGAATCCCTGGTCTGCAGCAATCGCATTGATAAGGTCTACATCAAAACCTACAATCTTATTACTGTTGTTTTCATCTGCATATTCAAAAGGAGGGAAATAAGGTTCTGTACCAACGATATATATTTTCCCTTGTCCTGCCTGTTCTGTAGTCTTGTCAGTGCAGCCTGAAAATGCTGTCAACGTGATAATAAACAAGCTGATAAATAAAATTTTTACTATTTCCACCAAAATAGATCACCTAGCCTTTTTAGAATATAATAGCAGCATAAAATCCATGTCTTAATAAGGCTTTCGTTTTTATCATGAGCTATGCTTTTCAGGCATTAATAATGGTATTTCATTTTGCTTTCATTAATTTAAACCACTATTTTAGAAATCTGTTTTTGGGAGAGATTCAGAAAATTAAAAATCATCCGGAAAGTAACATATCTGTTATGCTTTCCTTTCAGTCTCCATGCATTATTTTTTAATATCAGAGAAATTAAAGGCGAAAGCTTTATTCATTTCTATCCTCAATAATACTAGCTGTAAGGTGCAAAGGAGTGTTAAAATGCAAGAGTTCACAATGGAAGAAATTGCCCGCTACAATGGTAAAAATGGTGAAAAAGCATATGTTGTGTACAAAGACAAGGTCTATGATGTTACAGACAGTGATTTCTGGTCAGATGGCGAACATATGGGATTGCATGAAGCAGGCAATGATTTAACGGATTCTCTTGAATCTGAAGCTCCGCATGAATCCTCTGCTTTGGATGCTTATCCGGTTGTTGGTACTGTCAAAAAATAATATTTATAATTACTAAATATTTTTATATCATCTGCATTATTTTTTACAATTGGCATGTGGAAATCTATAAATAATGACCACAAGGATATAAAATGTTCTCTCAGGGGGAAATATATGCTGGAGATACAGAATCTTACGGTTGAAATCGGTGGCCGCCGGATATTAAATGATATCAGCCTCAATGTCGAGGATGGCTTTAAAACTGTACTTTTTGGACCTAACGGTGCGGGCAAATCAGCATTGTTAATGACCTTAATGGGATTTTCAGATTACAAAGTAGTTGCAGGAAAGATCATATTTAAAGGTGAAGATATCACAAATATGTCGGTATACGAAAGGGCACAAATGGGACTTGGGATTATGACCCAAAGACCACCAAATATGAGCGGGGTAAAACTGCGCACACTTTTAGATGCCATATCTAAAAATGGAAGCAGCTATTATGAGCTTGCTGAGAGATTGGACATGGTGCGTTTCCTGGACAGAGATATAAATGTGGGTTTTTCAGGAGGAGAAATCAAGAGGTCTGAACTGTTGCAGCTTTCAGTACAGAACCCTGATATGGTACTGCTTGATGAGCCTGAATCTGGTGTGGATCTCGTAAGCATCGAACAGCTGGGTATCACTATAAAGGATCTTCTGACAGGTAAAGGTAAATGCGCTGGAGAAAGGTGCAAACATGGCAAATCAGCTCTTATCATAACCCATACAGGACAGGTGCTGGACTATGTGGAAGCAGATAGAGGTTATATACTCTGCAATGGAAGAGTAATGTGTTCAGGAAACCCACGTGAAATGCTTGAGGATATTAAGAGAGAGGGGTACCAGGAGTGTATCAAATGCAAGATGGACTATCACTGAGAAAAAAAGCAGAAGATGCTCTTAAGAAAACTCCTCCCTATGGAGAGGATTTAAACCTTGATGATTATGAGGTAGCCGGTAAAGAGGAAAATTTTACACAGGATCTCATGGCTCTCAGTGAGGATGATAAGAAAACGCTCATTAATGTGGGAGTTATACCAACTGAAGAAAATCGTATTGGAACTTTCATAATGCTGAACAATGCAGTTTCCCATGCATCTGTCAAAAAGGAGGATGAAGTGGAGCTTCTCTCTTTGCAGAATGCATTGAAAAAGTATGACTGGTTGAAAGATTATTCCTGGAATCTTGTGAAGCCAGATACAGACAAATATACTGCAATCAGCTATTTACAAAATGCAGACGGTTATTTTATCCGTGCTCCTGCAGGAAAGAAATCCAAAATGCCTGTACAGACATGTCTGCTCATAGGGTCTAAAAATTCTTCACAAATGGTGCATAACCTTATAGTTGTCGAGGAAGGTGCACACCTTGATGTGATTACAGGCTGCTCTACCAGGAAGGATGTGGAAAGGGGATTACACCTCGGTATTTCTGAAATGTATGTGAAAAAAGGTGCTACACTTAACTTTACCATGATACATAACTGGGCTGAACAGATTGGTGTTCGACCCCGCACTGTAGTCTATGTAGAAGAAGGCGGAACTTACATCAACAATTATGTTACTCTGAAACCTGTAAAATCTGTGCAGACCTATCCTACTGTTCTTCTGGAAGGAAATGGTGCTTTTGCAAGGCTCAACAGTATAGGAGTGGCACATCCGGGATCAGAACTGGACTTGGGAAGCAGGGTCATATTCAACGCACCAAATACAAAAGCAGAACTTATCTCCAGAACCATCACCACTGGTGGCAAAGTCATTGCAAGAGGTGAGATGATAGGTAATGCTAATGGAGCAAAGGGTCATCTTGAATGTCATGGTCTTGTACTCTCTGATGTAGGTACTCAAAGAGCAATTCCTATTCTGGAAGCAAACGTTGAAGATATTGAATTATCTCATGAAGCTGCTGTTGGAAGAATTGCCAGGGAACAGATAGAATACCTTATGGCACGCGGCCTCACGGAGGAAGAAGCAGTTGGAATGATTGTAAGAGGATTCCTTGATGTAGGTATTCAGGGAATACCAGAGGAGCTGAAGGCAAGTATCGATGAGACTATTGCAAAGATTGGTGAAAAAGCCATTTGATCCAGATATTTAAGACATGGACAATCAATGCTGTCATTTTTTCAATAATAATTTAAATAATCATTTACCAATATTTTTAAGTAAAAGTTTTTATCATCCAATGTCATAGGATAAACCCGAGAGGATTATAAATGGAAAAAAAGAGTGCAATTGCTATTTTTCTCGCAGTGATCATGGTAGGGTCAATTATCCCACTGATCTTCAGCGGTTCATCAAATAATAACAGTAATCAGAAAAAAGCAAATAGTGCCCAGGATATTAATACCATTCCTGGAAATAAAGTAAATTATCGGTTAAATTCCATTGCTGATGGAATATCCATGAGCCCCGAAGGCATTACATCTGCACAGTTTGTGGATTATGCAAAAATGCACAGGAGTCAATTAAAGGTATTTGTGCCAAATGAAACAGAACTATCAACATTATATAATGTTAATCTCACTAAAGAATTCTTTGCTGTTGATCTGAATGCATCCGATGAGAATTATATTGCTTTCAGGGCACACGAGATACGTCCATCAGTGGTGAATTTTAACTACATGATTTCCGGTCAGCCATATAATGGATATTACTTACTTTCAAGAGGTAACGGTTATTACAATGTGGTAGGTTCACCAATGTTATTTGGCAGTAAAAATATGCTTGAGAAAGTGATCGATGTACTCAGTGGAAATGCATCAGGTGTACACGATTTCGATTACCTGCTGAGTAATGTTGAAGAGGGGGCGGAATTCCAGATAATCAGTTCTGAGAATAAAGAAGTGGCTGATCAGTATTATTTAGAGTTCAGGTCTCTGGAACAAGGAGGATATGCAAGGACAGCTATGTTCCTGAATTTGAATGCAAGTATTTTCGAAAAGATCAATGCACTTGCCCAAAACAGTACAACTCGCGGACTTGAATATAACATTACAAGGAAAAATAATCTAACTAAGGTAACTGTGCAAGCTAATGAATCGAGTTTCTTTAATCTTGCTTTTGAGCCTTCAATATAAGGCTCTACCTTTTCCATTTCAGCTGAATACCTTTTTAAACACAATTTCTTCAGCAGGCAACGATTGTTTTTTGGCGCAAGATATATAAATAAAAGCAACGATTGATAGCCAACGCTTGATGTAAGTTCTTTCAAATAGCAACTAACACAAGCAGTTGAAGATCATTAAGCCAATATTTCTGGTCAGCATAGATCAGTAAGCTACAATGAATGATGAAAGACTATGAATTTCATTCATGGTTTTGAAGGAGACAAATAATATGGCAAAAAAATTCGATATTCCAGTAGAGCTCGCTAACAAAGCCCTTGAGAGCGTTGAATTAGCAAGAGACACCGGTAAACTCAAAAAAGGAACTAACGAAGTTACAAAAGCAATTGAAAGAGGCATTGTTAAACTTGCAGTTATCGCAGAGGATATTCAGCCTGCAGAGATCACCGCCCACATTCCTGCACTTTGTGAAGAAAAGAACGCTCCATATATTTTTGTAAAACAGCAGAAGGAACTTGGAGCTGCCTGCGGCATAGGGGTAAACTGTGCAACAGTTGCTATTATCGATGCAGGAAAGGGTGGAGAACTTGTTGAAGACATTATCCAGAAGATTAACGCCCTTAAGTAACTCCTTTGGAGGCATAGAAAATGGCAGATGATGAAACAGGATATGCGGCAGAAGTCATCGATGTAATCGGAAATACCGGTATGCACGGTGAAGCTAGCCAGATCCAGTGCAGAGTTCTGGAAGGCAGGGATAAGGGCCGTATAATTACCCGCAACAGCGTTGGACCCGTAAGGATCGGAGATATTCTCATCCTCATGGAAACTTCCAGAGAGGCAAAGAAGCTCACTACAAGGTGATTTTGATGGAACAGCGCAAATGTTCTTTCTGCGGTGGGTTTCTCGAACCAGGTACAGGGAAATTGTTCGCCAAGAAAGATGGATCCACATATTATTTCTGTTCATCCAAGTGCGAGAACAATTTCATGCTTGGAAGGCTTCCAAGACGTACAATCTGGACAGAGCAGGGCAGGATATATCTCAAGAAAACCTGAGCTGGTGTCAAAATGGAACAGACTTATGTAATGATTAAACCAGACGCTGTGCAAAGAGGTCTTATAGGTGAGATTATCCTGAGGATAGAGCGAAAAGGGCTTAAGATCAAAGCCATGCGTATGAACGTAATGGACAAAACAATCGCAATGGAACATTATAGTGAACATTCTGAAAAGCCCTTTTTCAATTCTCTTATAGAATATGTTACTTCCGGCCCTTCAGTTTCTATGGTTGTTGAAGGTAAGAATGCCATCTCTATCATGAGAAGTATCAATGGAGCTACTAATCCAGTGAATGCCTTACCTGGTACTATACGTGGTGATTTTGCTGTAGAGACGGGGAGGAATATAGTGCACGCTTCTGATTCCCTCGAAGCTGCAAAGCGTGAGATATCCATACATTTTAAGAACAGTGAGATAATAGAGTACAAGAAAGTAGATGAGGCATGGTTGTACGAGTAAAGGGGGTTGAACGTTTAACATTCCTGGTCTTCATGAATCAATTTTGAAGCTGGGTATGGACTAAACAATCCCGTAATTCCACATATCTCAAGAAAGAGTAACAGAAGGGGTTTCTCATGGTAGATAGGAAGAATTTGCGAACGCCGATAGTATCTGTAATGGGACATGTAGACCACGGGAAAACCACCCTGCTTGATAAAATAAGAGGTAGTTCGGTGGCTTCAGGTGAAGCTGGTGCAATCACACAGCATATAGGAGCTACAGAGGTACCAATAGATGTAATAGTTGAGAAATGCGGCAATCCCGCCTTAAGGGAAAAATTTTTCGTGCCTGGTCTCTTATTCATAGATACGCCCGGTCACCATGCTTTCACATCCCTGAGAAGTCGTGGTGGTGCACTTGCAGATCTTGCTATTGTGGTAGTTGATATCAATGAGGGTTTCAAACCACAGACTATAGAAAGCCTGCAGATCCTTAAACGCTTTAAAACACCCTTTGTGGTTGCTGCAAACAAGATAGACAGGATACATGGGTGGAATTCAGTACCAAATGCTCCCTTCCTTGTTAGCTACAACAAGCAGGCAGAGCATGTAAAAGTATATCTCGATAATAAGTTTTATGAGATCATAGGGGAGTTATTCAATGTCGGCTTCAATGCAGACCGCTATGATCGGATCAAAGATTTCCAGCGTACTGTTGGTGTGATCCCTATTAGTGGATATACTGGGGAAGGTATACCCGATGTATTGATGATATTGCTGGGATTGGCGCAAAAATTCCTGGAAGCTAATCTACGCTATGATGCAACAGGTCCTGGTGTGGGAACTGTGCTTGAAGTAAAAGAGGAACGTGGGCTTGGTACAACAGTTGATCTGATTCTTTATGATGGAATGATACAGAAAGGAGATACAATTGTTCTGGGAAGTCTTGGTGAACCTATCCAGACCAAAGTAAGAGCAATTCTTAAACCCAGGCCATTGTCTGAAATCAAGTCCGAAGAAAAGTTTCAACAGGTCGATAAAGTAATTGCAGCTGCTGGTATAAAGATCTCAGCCCCTAATCTTGACGGAGCCCTTGCAGGCACTCCTCTTAGAGTTGCCACCGCTGAAACAATTGACAGGATAGTCAAGGAGATTAAGCAGGAAGTAGAAGCAGTGCACATTGACACTGATATAATGGGGATCACCATCAAAGCCGATACAATAGGTTCACTTGAAGCTCTTGTCAATGAGCTTAAAAAAGAGAAAATTCCCATCAGGAAGGCAGATGTTGGTGATATAACTCATCGTGACATAGTTGAGGTCTCAGCAATAGAAGATCCTCAATATTCCGTACTTGTAGGATTTAATGTAAAGGTATTACCTGACGCCAGAGAAAAAGCTCAGTTATCTAACATCAAGTTATTTGTAAATGATGTTATTTACAGACTCATTGATGATTACAAGCAATGGTTTGAAGAACAGAAAGAGCTATCTGAAAAAAGCATTTCTGAGACAATTGTCAAACCTGCAATTTTCCAGATAATGCGCGATTGCGTTTTCAGACAAAGTAAACCTGCTGTTGTTGGAGTTAGGATCAAGGCAGGTATAGTAAGGACAAACGTCGAGGTTACAAACTCGGAGGGTGTAGTTGTCGGCAGGATCAAGGGGCTTCAGTCACAGGGTGAAAACATCGGCAGTGCAAGAACAGGCATGGAAGTAGCCATGGCAATTGAGGGACCCACAGTTGGACGTCAAATAAAAGAGGAAGATATTCTTTATGTAAATATTCCTGAAAGACATGCAAAAATACTTGAGCATGAGATCTACAATTCTCTTTCAGCTGACGAACTGGAAGCTTTAGATGCATTCTTGGACGTTAAAAGAAAAGATAACCCCTTCTGGGCAAAATAATAGATATACCTTAATATTTACATTAATATATATTATATTAACGAATCGCAACAGTTTAAAACTATTCGGAGGAATAAAATTGGCAGATTTTAAAGTAGTTGTTTCAGACCCAAAGACAAAGAGTTATCAGTTTGATGTTAAAGGCAATGAAGCAAATAAATTCATAGGAAAGACAATCGGACAGGAAATTGATGGTTCTGTAGTTGGTCTTGCCGGTTATAAACTAATAATCACGGGAGGAAGTGATAAAAGTGGAATGGTGATGAAACCAGACCTTCCCGGCCCGAGAAGAAAAAAGATCCTCGTTTCTAAAGGAGTTGGTTATTCACCAAAAGCAAGAGGCGTGCGCCGCAGAAAGACAATGCACGGCAAGGAAATTTCGCCGGATATCATTCAGATTAATACCAAAGTTGTGGAGTACGGTGAAAAATCCATTGAAGAGCTCATAGGTGGTAGCAAACCAGAAGAGTGATCCAATGGATCATTCACATATTATTTTATTTCATTGACTTCTTACCTTCATGATTTTATATTTCCTAACTTAGCTCGGCATTTTCAGCAACCATAATGTTATAATACCCACTGCTACTGAAATTGTCAGGCTTGCTAGTGTACCAATAAGAATATATTCTCCTGCTTTTCTATCTGCATTAAATCTAAGGATAGATTTCGAGGCTATGAGTAGTCCTACCAGTGAATACTCCTGATTAAGTATGAATGTAAGTATCAGAAATCTTTCCATTCTTCCTATCCACAGTCCAGCTTTTTCAAGCCCTTCATAATTTGAAGGTTCAATCTCTTTTTTCCACCTTTGCGTTACTTTTCCGATGAACAATCCTGCAGGAAACAGTATCAAAAAATATGCTGTGACGAGGATCCATGCTTGTGAATTTGCAAATAGGTTTTTACCTAGTTCCTTGATTGAGAAAGGAATAAGCATGTACCAAACTAATAATAATATCATTATGTGGGCTGTCTGATTAAGACAAAACCACAGTGGGGTTTCTTTTTGCATAGGCCTGACACTGACAATAGCCACATGACTCAAAGCTACTGCAAATAAAATCCACACTTTATCCCATTGTGCCACAAAGATATAGGCAAGCAAGCCTGCAATACAACCTTGAATGTAAAACAAAAGAAAAGACCAGTTCTTACTGATATATCTTCTTATTTTTTGATCTTTTTGGAAAAGGAAATCGGTAAGAAGATGGGAAAACAGCAGTTTAATCAGTAGGGTTATGTAATCACCGTTCATTTAATTTCCCTCTATCCCATTTTTATCATATCTGTTTTATCCATTTCTCCTGAGATCTTTTCTTCTATCCGTTTCTTCCAATATTCCACAAAATATTCTACAGCTGTGCTACCTGCTAATTTCAGGCGCTGGCTTACTGCAGACTGTGATATCGAAAGTTGGGATGCTATTGTTTCCTGATTCCATCCCCTCATCCTTCCAAGAACAGCCTGAGCCTGTTCACGCGACCACCTTTGAGAAAGAGCATCAAAAAGAATACACATAACCTCGAACTCTTTATTAATATGAGGCCATGGAGTTGTGATTTTTGTTTTTCTTTTCGATTTTTTCATACTTTCTATCATTAACCCTGAATTTCTGAAAGCTTCTCCATCACCCTCTGCACCTCTGCCTGAAGCAGGAAGGAAATCTATACTTCCTATACCTATAGATATTCTTGCATCCAGCCTGCTTTCAAAACTTTCTTGTGCAAGGAGGCAGCAACGCAGGGAAATCGCAGCCAAAAGACTATCTTGTGGAGAAGACAATACACACTGGAAACTATCACCTCTGTATATTTCAAAACCATAGACTAACGTTTGTGATGGGAGTAGTTTTTCAACAATATCAAAACAATCTTTAACTTTAGTCAGTAATTCATCCCTGTGTTTTCCTTTAAAACGAGAAGATCCTTCCAGATCTCCTGTAAGCACTGCAAATATATGTGGTTCAGTCATGCTCCAGCCCGAAAATATAAGTCTTAAAACCAATAATCAATTTATATAAGCTTTAAACTTATATTATGTTTTTGTTTTAATCTTCTTTTCTAATCTTCTTTTGATACCTATCTTATAAAGCGTATTTATTTTCTCCGAATACCACATCTGCAAACACACCAGTTTTTAGAAGTTTCTCAAAATATTCTGCAGTGCTATTATCTTGCATTTCAAGATCTTTTGCAGCTTTTCATCGAATGGCGGGAGAGATCCATAAAAGGAGAGATTTCAACTTTTTTATAAACAAGTATAAAACCTCATACACTCTCATAAACACTACTAATACCATACAGGATGGGTAATGCAGCCCTCTATTTAAAGTACTTATAGAGTACTTGGATAACAATTTGTCATGATCTTTAGTTGTTATTAGAATAACAACAACATTGTAATTTTGAAAAAAATATAAATATTAGCCGTTTCTATATGCCCCTTATCCTTACGGGAAATCGGCACAGTTGAGAGGTATTTTTATAAAAGGAATCTTTGAAAAACTTGGTGTTTTTATTGAAGACAACTCGGTGGCTATAGGTCTTATTACCTTACTTTTAATAATCCTTTCCCTGCAAGGAGCACAGCTCATTGAAATGAAATCAGGGACTGATACTTTCGTGGAAAAAACCTCCAAGCTCTATCAGGACTTTGACCACCTATATCTGAAACTTTTCAGTACCCAGTCCATAGTTGTGATCATAGAGGGAAATGATATCACAAATCCTGAACTTCTCAAAGCTTTGGACAGGGCTCAAGTGTCAGCTTTGGCCATACCAGGAGTTATTGAAGTAACTTCTCCTACCACAGTAATAAAAGAAGTAAATTATAAAATAACAGGAAAATCTGAAATTCCAGATGATGAAGCTACAATAAAGAGTATAGTTGCTTCCCATATGCCTTCAGCTCTTATGCCTGATCAGACTCATGCTTTTATGTCAGTTGTAATGGAAGGCAGTGCTACAGACCAAATGCAGGAAGAAATATTAAGGGAAACTGAAGCAGCTCTTGCTTTTGCTAAGTTTCCGCCGGGTTATAAAATAATAATTACTGGAAATCCGGCCTTCAACATTGCTCTTAACTATGAAATGAACTCAAGTATGGGGCCTTTACTTGGAATATCAGCCTTACTGATGATTGTAGTGCTATATTTGGTGTTCAGGCATGTCAGATGGAGATTACTTCCCCTTCCCATTGTGCTTCTTGGAATCATATTTACCTTCGGTGCAATGGGTTTTTTGAATATTCCATTGTCAATGGTCTCCATGGCGGCATTTCCCGTGCTTATAGGGCTTGGAATCGATTATGCAATTCAGTTTCACAACCGTATAGAAGAGGAACTTGGTAAAGGAGAGGATGCTGCAGAGGCTGTGATTCAAACAATCAGGCACATTGGCCCTGCAGTTCTGACAGCTTTGATCATCACTGCTTTGGGATTTGTTTCTCTTTTCACATCTGCAGTGCCAATGGTACAGGATTTTGGAAAGCTTTTGCTCATAGGTATTGTTATGTGTTTTATGTCTTCTCTTTTTATGGGAGTGACAGTAATTTATTCGCTGCATCGGGTAGATGCTAAGAAGAAGTTGAATAATGAAAAATTCCGGAAAAAGAAAGAAAATGTAGACAATAACACCCGGAATGATATTTTGGACATACTGCTTGGACGTATGACTGCCTTCACACTGAGGTATCCATGGATTATTCTTATATTTGCAGTTATTTCCTGTTTAGGTGGCATGTATGTAGATACAATGGTCCCCCTACAGACAGATGTTCAGACCTTCGTTCCTCAGGATATGCCAGCTTTATTGAACCTGAAACTGTTAGGCAGTATACTTGGAGGTAATGAGGAATTAAATCTCGTAATTAAGACAGATAATAATGCGGATCCAAATCTTCTGCAATGGATAGATGATTTTTCAAAACATGAAGTTGAAGGCAGGTCCCATATATACGGATCCAGCAGTATAGTGTCCATAGTAAAGGAAATGAACGCAGATGAAATTCCGGCAACATCAGAAGAAGTGAGACATCTGTATGCACAGATACCCGATGTCCAGAAAGAAAGATACATCCATGGAGGGAATATCATGGTACTCAATCTGAACATAGGCAATGCCATGAGTGAATTGGGCCTGATGGGTATATCTGAGCTATCTGATATAGTCTCTGAGGACATAAAATGGTTTCCTCCGCCCCCTGGCACAACTGTGACAATCACCGGCGGCACAGTAGTGTTTTTTGAGGTGATAGATGCACTTACTTCAGGACGTAGGTTAATGACACTTTTAGGGATAGTTTTTGTATTCGCAGGACTGCTGGTCATATACAGAGACTACCTTAAAGCTCTCACTCCCGTCATCACGATGTTGATAGTTATAGGCTGGTCTGGAGGCATCATGTATTATATGGGTCTTGAGTATACTCCTATGACTGCAACGCTGGGTGCACTTATCCTTGGAGTTGGTTCAGAATATGCTATCTTAATGATGGAAAGATATTTTGAAGAAAAAGACAAGGGAGCCTCTTGCGAAGAAGCAATGCATGAGGCAAGCGTAAAGATGGGAAAGGCTATTGTAAGTTCAGGGCTTACCACAGTATTTGGTTTTTCTGCATTGATAGCTTCTCCCTTTAGTATGACAAGTAATTTTGGTTTCATTACAGTGATAGATGTAACACTGGCATTGTTAGCTACATTTGTTGTATTTCCACCTGTATTGGTATTGCTGGACAAACACAGAGAACAGAGGATCTTGAGAAAGAGAATGAAGACCATGAGTAATGACCATGTCAGGGTAATGGAGGTTATCTCCACATGAAAAATATACCAGGAACAAAAAATTTCATACATGTTATTGTTATTCTGACAGTTGTAGTTTTTTTTATTATGTTTTTAGTTACAGGGGTATTTCCTGCTTCTGCAAAAGAGTTCTTACCTCCTACATACGAGCACACGACTAACTTTTACACTGGTTACGGCGAACCGGATCTTTATGCTTCGGTGATAGGGGATATGGAACTGAAAAGAGGAGAAACAAGAGATATAAAGATTGTAATTTCGAATAGAGGGGTACTGTATGGTGCAAAGAGTGCCCAAGGTGTTGGCACATCGAAGACTAAACAGGCTCTTGCCATGAGGGAAATGGAATATGAATCCCTGCGTACCGTTGCTTATGGTGTGAAGGCTACCCTTGTGAGCAATTCTGAATATATAGATGTTGACCCAACAACAAACAGTCAGACCATTGAGAAGATATTTCCGGGTCAATTACCTGATGATCCTCTTGTCTTTACACTAAAGGTTTCGGATAAAGCACCTGCTGGTGTATATATGCTATCTTTGCCTCTTGTATACGAGTACAAAAAAGACATACGCATGACTATGGGCAGCACAAACATCATGGGTCTGCCTGATGCAGATCATGCCACCTATTTCCAGACTGCCAACAAGACCCTTACAATACCATTAATCATAGAACCTGAACCCAGGTTATCTGTTACTAATGTTTCAGGGCAGATTCCAACAGGAGGTAAAGCTGTTATTAATGTCACATATACAAATATGGGTGAGCTTCCGGCAACTGATGCTGTTGCAAGGATCATTGCCATGAAACCGCTTTCTTGTGAGCGATCCATCCAAACTCTTGGCACCATAGACCCGGGTTTCAGCAAAACGGCGTCTTTTGTGATATCTGCTGAACGTGAAGCTGTGGTAAAGACATATGGTCTTGACAGTGAGATCAAATATATTGATACAGACGGTGATATAGCATATTCACGCAATATGAAAGTAGATGTGACAGTCACGCTTGCTAAACAAAAATTAAACATAACCGCTATTGCAATTGCCGGGATAATCCTCACGTTAATTGTGCTGATATCTAAGAACATATTAAGGAGCATGAACCAAAAGAAAAGAGGGATAGAATGAACAGCCTGAAAAATGTTGTAAGTGTCATGACATTTCTGTTTCTGGTAATTTGTATTACATCACCTGCATATGCCCGATTGCCGGAATTCTTCAACTTTGATGATAACTATTATGTGGTCTATGGAGGACCTAACGTAACTGCAACCCTAGTAGGTGATAATGAATATTATAGAGGGGACAAAGTTACCCTAAACCTAAATCTTATGAACAAAGGTGTTATCACAGGATTCAAAGATAAAGCTGGCAGGAAGAATCTTAACAATCTGGAACAGAAGATCCAGATGACAGAAATGAAATACGAAGCCCAGAGGACAACTGCTATTGGCATTGTAGCTATCCTCAGTTCTGAAAGTCCTTATATAAAAGTAAAATCCGGACCTCAGGAAGCAGGTTCCCTTTTATCGGGAGAACAAACCGAAAAGCCTGTCAAATTCAACATTGAGATATCCAAGAATGCCCCGGCTGGTGTTTATCCCCTGGACTTGCAGCTGTATTATGGATATCAGCAGGACGTGCAACTCGGCGGTGATGATGAAACGGATCTGGGCATTACTAATATGGAAGTTGGATTGTGGTACTCGGTGGGCAGGCAAAATCAGACTATCAACATAAAAGTAGGTAATGAAGCTTCTTTTGAAGTGGTGAACGTCACAGGTAAGCTGTATGCAGATGAAGAGGGACTTTTACGTGTTACTTACAAGAACACAGGCGAGATGACTGCCAAAGATGCCACTGTCAGAATAAGTGTGGATGATCCGTTCAGTACAACAGATGATCAGGCATTTTTGGGTACATTGGCACCAGGAGAGACTTCAGATGCTTTGTTTAGGCTCAAGGTTGATGAAATGGCAGTTGCCAAAGCCTATTCTATTAACAGTGAGATTAAGTATGAAGATGAGGACGGGCACAGTCGTGTATCAGATACAATAAAGATAAAGACTGAAACACTGCCTGCACGTTCTTTTGGCGAATCATTGTCAAATTATACTGGATTCTTTGCAATAATTGTAATAGTAATCGTAGTTACAGGTGCTTTCCTTATCTATAAAAAACAGGAGGGAAGAAACAGAGGTAAGGAATAACTTTCCTTTTTTATACAGACATCTGACACTGGTTCATGCATTCTTATTATGTGCTTCGAAAATTGAGGTCACTGAATTGAATATGAAGCAAAGGGTTTCATATTTCTTGCCAGACACAGTATCGGTATATCTACTGACCAGCGTATGTTTTAAGTCTGCCACTCCATGATCCATATTAAAGAAAATTAACTATGAATTAGTTCTAAAATTTCCCACATGATATTGAAGAGACTCTGCTATGTAACTAAAAAGGGGACTAAGGTCAGAGCAGTTTTTTGCCTGCATCTGGTCCAGATTTACACTCATATACCTCTGTAATTTTCATGATGATAAGACTTCGGGCAGGAAAACGGTCTCCCATGGATTTGACCATTCTATACATTTTTTCATATTCTTCACCACTTGTTTTGATTTCAATATTTCCTTTTATCTGGAAACATCCCTGTGTTTCCGGACCCCAGACATACATTGCAGCTCTGGGATTTTCCCTGAGGTTTTCAAGTGTTTTTAGAAAATAATTATCAGCAATCCAGATGGTTTCATCGTCCTCTTGCAATTTACAAAAACCAATTGGTATGACATTAGGAATACCATCTTTTGAAGCTGTTGCCAGTGGAAATACTCTCATCTTGGAAAATGCATCTTTCATATCTGAATTAAGTTTTACCATTATATCACCGGTTAATATTTAGATTTACACAACATAGTATAAAAGATAACCTTCAGAGATTTGGACAGAAATATGCAAAGTATTTTTCACAAAAATAAACTAAACCAGCATTATGCATCCATATACACTCCTATCCCCGTGATAATTTCACCATGCGCAGATACCCAACTGTGCTGAGGTCCCGACAATCTGATATTAATAAAATCAGTAAAGCTGTTTGACTGCCATCCTCCGACCCACCATTCATTAAATGCATCCATTCTTATATCAATAATTACCTGTGCATCAGGAGATGTTTCATATTGAGCATATACTTTGCTCTGATAGGTGTACACTTCTGGTTGCTCAGCCATCCATAAATGGCTTTCATTAGCGGTGAAATTTTGAATCAGGTTATATTTTGGCATAAGCACCATTTCATGACCAAGGGGATTCTTTGTAGATATACTCCGGTTACATACCACCAATGTTGAAAAATCCAGAGTATCTGGATATGGTGTTTCCTCTGAATATTGATCAGAAGTAATACGTATTATCTCCACCTCCTGAGGGTCAGTGTCTGGTATAATTCTTTCGGTGGCCTCAGAATAAAATACAGGTTTTAACATATCTTTTTTCATGGAAAGCATAAGCCCGTGTTCAGTTTCCACAAGCGCATATTCCCAGGAAGAATTGATTTCATTGAACTGATTCTCTACAATGTTTTTACCTACTGCAGATGTATTGTTTAATACCGGTATTGGCAAGTAAAAAATTACATTACTCAGTGTCTGGTTTGTTAAAATGGAAATACTGTAGGAATAACTGCTCTGATAACTATCTTCATACATCTTTTGTTTTTGTCCTATCCACCAGAAAGACAGTAAGCCTGCAGAAAAAATCAATATCAATGCCATGCAGCCTATTATTTTTAAAATCATTCGCATTTCATCCCACCTGCAGTACTTCCAAACAAGCACTACAAGAATATATGTATTCTTATTAAAGCTCAGGTAAAATAAAACCAACGTATACATTGTACAAATGTATACATTATATATATCAGACAAAGTTCATAATCGGAACTCAAAAATTATTTATAAGTTACCGAAAGACTTTGTCTAGGAAATACTGATGTATACGGCTGTCCGAAGTAAGTTCCGGATGAAATGCCAAAGCTAAAAGGTTTCCCTGTTCTGCAGCAACTATCATGTTATCAAGGGTTCCCAAAACCTTTACATCCTTGCCTGCATACGTTATTGCAGGAGCTCTTATGAAGACGGCATTATAAGGAGTTTCAAGGAAAAACAGATCAATTTTAGTCTCAAATGATTCACGCTGTCTTCCGAAGGCATTTCTGTTCACATGAATATCCATAAGTCCCAGTAAGTGCTGATGAGTTTTTCTTACCTGCTCATCGCCTTCTTTAGCCAACAGGATAAGACCAGCACAAGTACCCATTATAGGCATACCTGCTGCATGCATAGCTTTTATCTCATCGCTGATCCCTTCTTTTACCAGCAGTTTTCCAAGAGTTGTGCTTTCTCCTCCTGGAAGCACAAGAGCATCGCATGTGGGAACCTGACCCTTGTGCTTTATAGTAACAATTTCTGCCTGCTCATTTCTTTCGAAAAGAGCACGTTTGAGAGCATCAACATGCTCCGACACATTACCCTGTATACCAATGACACCTATACGCACTGCATACACCTTAAAAAAACTTTACCATCCTCTGGTCTGCAGAGCCTGCTCAGGAGGGATAGTATCCGTGCTTATACCCTTCATACCGGCACCAATTCCTTTTGATATCTCAGCAAGCTTCTGAGGATCATCATAATTGTTGACCGCCTCCACTATAGCTGATGCCATTAGCTCCGGTTTTTCTGCCTTAAAAATACCTGAACCTACAAATACACCATCCGCACCCAGCCGCATCATCAGTGCCGCATCTGCAGGTGTAGCTACACCTCCTGCAGCAAAGTTTACAACAGGTAACCTCTGCAACTTTGCTGTTTCTATCACAAGTTCAACAGGGGCTTCGATCTCACGAGCAGTAAGCATAATTTCTTCTTTTGTTTTTCCTGCAAGAGCCCGGATTTCTCCTGTTATCTGTTTCATATGACGCACAGCTTCTCTTACATCTCCTGTTCCAGCTTCGCCTTTGGTGCGTATCATTGCCGCTCCTTCATTGATCCTGCGCAGAGCTTCTCCAAGATTACGGGCTCCGCATACAAAAGGAACTGTGAACCGGGTCTTGTCTATATGGAACTTGTCATCAGCAGGGGTAAGCACTTCCGACTCATCAATCATATCAACACCAAGAGCCTGCAGAATTTCAGCTTCCACGAAATGTCCGATACGCGCCTTTGCCATCACTGGAATGGTTACGCTTTCAATAATTTCAGTTATAATCTGTGGGTCAGCCATTCTTGCCACACCCCCTGCTTTTCGTATATCGGCAGGCACTGCCTGAAGAGCCATAACCGCAACAGCTCCCGCTTCTTCTGCTATCCGTGCCTGCTCAGGATTTGTCACATCCATTATGACACCTCCTTTCTGCATACTGGCAAACCCACGCTTTATCAGTTCAGTACCATGTCTTAGTTTCTCAAGTTCCATCATTATCATCCTGTTATTCTATCATGGACATCCTACGCTTTCACCTATAAATAAATGTTCCTAATGAAGATAATGCTCAAGTTATGAATAATTTTCCTCCCTGTTCTCAGATTCTATCCTTGCTACTCCCACTACCTTATCTCCCTGATGCACATCCATTATCTTAACACCCTGTGTATTTCTGCCTTGAACCCTTATATCCTTCACAGGCACACGAATAATTATACCATCTGATGTGGTAATCATCACTTCATCTTCTTCACGCACAGCCTTGACATTGACCACTGAGCCATTGCGCAGGCTTGTAGCTATTGTAATGACACCCTTGCCTCCTCTATGCAATGTACGATATTCTGCAAATTCAGTACGTTTACCAAATCCATTTTCTGTTATTGTTAATAAGCTTGCATTTTCATCTACCACGTCCAGACTTACCACTTTATCACCCTGTTCCAATTTAATACCGTGCACTCCATATGCATTTCTTCCCATTGGACGCACATCATTTTCAGAAAAACGGATGGCTTTACCATGTTTTGATACCAAGACCACATCTTTTGATCCATCTGTCAGTGCCACATTAACGAGTTCGTCATCATCTGGTAGGTTAATAGCTATAATACCAGCTTTACGTGGATTGCTAAAATCTGAAAGCCGGGATTTTTTCACAATCCCTGACTGGGTAGCCATGAAGAGATATTTATCTGCTGAGAATTCTTTTACAGGTATCATAGTTGTAACATATTCTCCATCACCCAGCTCCAGAAGATTTATTATGGCCTTACCCCTGGATTGCCTGCTCCCTTCAGGAATCTCATAGACCTTCTGCCAGTGAGCCCTTCCCTTATTGGTAAAGAAGAGTATATAATCATGAGTTGAAGCAACAAAGATATTCTCCACAAAATCTTCTTCCTTTGTTTCCATACCAATAACACCTTTTCCTCCACGGCGCTGTTGGGAATATGTATTGACCGGCAGGCGTTTGATATATCCGCTATTGGTGATGGTAACAACTACATCCTCTTGTGGAATGAGGTCTTCAAGATCAATTTCCACATGTGATGCTTTGATTTGTGTTCTGCGTGCATCATTATATTTTTCTTTGAGCTCTGTAAGTTCTGTTTTTATGATATCATATTTCTTTTCATCACTTTGCATTATGGACATATATTCGGAAATAAGTCGCATAAGCTCTTCGTACTCATCATCTATTTTCTCCCTTTCAAGAGTCGTAAGCTTCTGCAGGCGCATGTCTAGAATTGCTTTTGCCTGTATCTCATCCAGACTGAAATTTGAGATTAAACCAATGCGTGCCTCCTCAACCGTTCTGGAAGCACGAATAAGGGAAATTACAGCATCTAAATGGTTAAGTGCAATCTTTAGCCCTCTGAGTATATGAGCCCGTTCTTCAGATTTTTTTAACTGGAACTGAGTACGTTTCTGGATTATATCCATCCTGTGTTCCAGATAAATCTGCAGTATTCTTTTCAGGTTAAGTTCAAGAGGCACATTATCCACAAGTGCCAGGTTGATTATGCCAAAGGTGGTCTGCATTTGGGTATGTTTGTATAACTGATTAAGTACTACATTCGGATCAATACCCCTGCTAAGTTCTATAACTATGCGGATACCATCACGGTCGGATTCATCTCTCAGGTCAGAGATACCTGTAATCTTTTTCTCCCTGACAAGTAATGCAATATCTTCGATAAGTTTGGACTTGTTTACCTGATATGGAATTTCGGTTACAATGATTGCATTTTTATCTTTCCTGATCTCTTCTATTGTAGCCACAGCCCGTAGCTGTATTTTACCTCTTCCAGTTTCATAGGCTTCTTTTATACCTTGAATGCCCAGGATAATTCCACCTGTTGGAAAATCTGGTCCCTTGAGTACTGTCATAAGATCGTGTAACGTTGCAGAAGGATTATCAATGAGCATGACTGTAGCATCTACTACTTCTCCAAGGTTATGAGGTGCCATATTAGTGGCCATACCCACAGCAATACCAGTTGACCCGTTAATCAGCAGGTTCGGCAGTTTTGCCGGCAGTACAACAGGCTCTACAAGGGAACCATCATAGTTTGGATTCATCTGGACTGTTTCTTTATCCAGATCCTGAAGCATTTCATCAGCTACCTTGCTCATACGTGCTTCAGTATAACGCATTGCAGCAGCAGAATCACCATCAATGGAACCAAAATTACCCTGACCATCTATTAACGGATAACGCAGAGAGAAATCCTGCACCATTCTTACAAGACTTTCATAAACTGCAGAATCACCATGGGGGTGGTATTTACCCAGTACATCTCCTACTACACGGGCAGATTTCTTATAAGGTTTATCATAAGTAATGCCTGATTCATACATAGAGTACAGTATTCTTCTATGTACAGGTTTCAGCCCGTCTCTTGCATCAGGCAGAGCACGTCCGACAATTACGCTCATGGCATAATCTATATAGGAGTTTTTCATTTCATCTTCTATTAGGACAGGAATTACCTTTTCACCTGTTTCTGTGGGCTGGATTCCTACAGGATTTATATCAGTTTCATTATCTTTTTTATTATCTGCCATCTGCTACACCTCAAATATCCAGGTTAGTGACATGTTTGGCATTTTTCATAATGAAGTTCTTGCGGGGCTCTACCTCATCACCCATGAGAATAGAAAACATTTCATCTGCAGCTACTGCATCTTCCAGAGTAACCTGTAATATGGTTCTTGTAGCAGGATTCATGGTTGTTTCCCACAATTGTTCCGGATTCATTTCTCCCAGACCTTTATAGCGCTGAATATTAACGCTTTTATCACCTATTTCTTGCAATTTGGCATTGAGCTCCCTGTCAGAATAAACATAATATTCTGCATGACCTTTTTTAATCCGATACAGAGGGGGCTGAGCGATATACACATATCCTTCATCTATAAGAGGCCTCATATACCTGAAAAACAGAGTAAGTATCAGCGTTCTTATATGCGCACCATCCACATCTGCATCCGTCATAATTATTACTTTATGGTATCTGGCTTTAGTGATATCGTAATCATCGCCTATGCCCGTACCCATAGCAGTTATGAGTGAAAGCACTTCATTGTTTTTTAGTATGCGAGATAACCTGGATTTTTCTACATTAAGAATCTTGCCACGGAAAGGTAATATAGCCTGAAAACGCCTGTCTCTTCCTTGTTTTGCAGATCCTCCTGCAGAATCTCCCTCTACAAGATACAGCTCACATTGAGATGGATCTCTTTCAGAACAGTCTGCAAGTTTACCTGGCAGGGTGCTAATATCAAGAGCATTTTTACGACGGGTCAGTTCCCTTGCTTTTTTAGCAGCTTCTCTTGCACGTTGTGCATCCAGCGCTTTTTGGAGTATCACATTTGCAACTTTGGGATTTTCTTCCATAAACTCAGCAAGACCTTCAGATACCATTGATTCCACAATACCTTTGACATCGCTGTTGCCAAGTTTTGTTTTTGTCTGCCCCTCAAACTGAGGATTGGTCAGTTTTACACTGATAATAGCAGTTAGACCCTCTCTGATATCCTCCCCTGAAAGCTTGTCTTCTCCTTTGGCAAGGTTATTTTTCCTGATATAATCATTGGCTACTCTGGTAAGAGCTGCCTTAAACCCCACCAGGTGCGTGCCACCTTCATGTGTGTTAATATTATTGGCAAAGGAATACACGGACTCATTATAGCTGTCAGTGTACTGCATGGCGATTTCTACGATTGTGCCTTCTTTCTCTCTTTCGAAGTATATGACGTCTTTGTGCAGAGCATTGCGTTTCTGATTAAGATGTTCAACAAAGGAGATAATGCCTCCATCGTACTGAAACACTTCTTTCTCTTCTTTCTCTTCCCTTTTATCGGCGATAGTTATCTTCAGTCCTTTGTTCAGAAATGCAAGTTCCCTCAAACGGGTTGCAAGTGTTTCGTAGTTGAAAACTGTGGTTTCTAAAATGGATGCATCCGGCTTGAAAGTTACTGTTGTTCCAGAACCTTCTGCCTTTCCGACTATCTGGACAGGGGTGGTTGGTGTACCTCTTTCATAACGTTGATAGTACAGATTTCCATCACGTTTTACATATACTTCTACCCATTCAGACAAGGCATTAACAACTGAAACACCTACTCCATGAAGACCTCCGGAAACCTTGTATGAACTCTTATCGAACTTACCACCTGCATGCAGGATGGTCATCACGACTTCTAAAGCGGATTTTTTATACTTGGGATGAATATCAACAGGTATGCCTCTACCATTGTCCTGTACTGTCACAGAACCATCTTTATTTAAACTAATATCAATCTGTGAACAAAAACCTGCCAGAGCTTCATCTATACTGTTATCCACTACTTCATATACCAGGTGATGCAGACCCCTGCTATCAACACTGCCTATATACATGCTTGGACGTTTGCGTACAGCCTCCAAACCTTCAAGTACCTGAATATGTGTGGCATCATAACTTTCTTTTTCGCCCATGTATTGATCTCCGTGAAAATCTAATGAATGAATCTATTTTTTGAAACCTCATGGCCTTAAAATATCCAGAATGAACGGAAAACTAATGTTGTTTCTACTGAGGCATTTTTCTTTAATAAATGTTGCACTGACTATAGCATTCATTATTCATAAAGGTTTATATAATCAGATAAAAGAAGGATTATAAAAGAAAGACCAGCAAGCATTCTCTTAAATTTATTCATTTCAACCAAGAATCAAATGATATTTGAAGATAAATATGATTGAAACTTACAGACATGCTTTTTCTTGATTTCTCATTTATTCTAACTATTAAGTTAACATTTATCAAACTAAAAGTATAGTGCTTTATGCACGGCATCCATAGGATCAGCATAGAAGGAGAGCTGGAATTTGCTTAAAAGATCAGAAGGCACTGTGCTAAGTTTTGATGAGGATGAAGCTGGTATCAGCACTCTCCGGGCTCCTGCATCAAGGGAGACTTGCAAGAGTTCTGACAAGTTATCTATATTCAATATTGAACCACCTATGGTCATTGTTCCGAGGATCAGATATTTTTCACAAAATAAAATGAATAAGCTTCCATCGTATATCGATCTATTCCAAGTCTTATACCTTTTGTGAATTTAAGAATCGAAGCATATAATCAATTTCATTAAACTCATCTAATTGCTGCTTTGACCATAAACTGATTATATTACATTGAGGACGTTTAAAAAATCCTTATATTCTGACCCACACCTTGTTCCTGAGCTTTCTTATATATCATGTTGGCTGTGGCTATATCCTGTACCGCAAGTCCGGTGGAGTCAAAAATGGTAATCTCCTCATCAGATTGTCTGCCAGGATAAATACCTGCCACAATCTCACCTAGCTCACAGCAGATATCTTTTTCAGTAATAATACCCTTTGAAAAAGGCACATTTATTTCACCCGAATGCAAAGCCTGTTCAACATCATCCACCACCACAGTAGCACGTAGCAGAAGCTGGGGATCAAGTTCTTCCTTACCTTTTGCATCTGCACCTATAGCGTTGATATGAGTACCTTCCTTTATCCATTCTGACTTCACAATTGGTGCTCTTACAGGAGTGGTTGTTACTAATATATCGCAGTCACATACATCCTTTATGTTATCTTCCTTCACAAAATCACAGTTTATCATATGACTCATATCTTTTTCGAAGCGGTCACAATGGCTTAAGTTCCTGCATGTCATTTTCACTTCGTGGATATCCATTACCAGAGATAGAGCAAGCAACTGTGTGTGAGCCTGATCTCCTACTCCTATCATGCCCACTGTATGTGAATCTTTTCTTGCAAGGTATTTGGACGCCACACCACCGGCAGCACCTGTACGCATATCTGTAAGAAATGACCCATCCATGACAGCCAACGGTGCACCAGTTGAAGTAGAATTAAGTAACACTATTGCCATAACTGTAGGTAAGCCTTTCTGAGGGTTATCCGGATGCACATTCACAATCTTCACACCTGCAATATCTTCTTCTGGCATATAGACAGGCATTGTGCGCAGATCACCGTTATACTTTTCAAAGTACAGATACGATTTGGAAGGCATCTGTACTTTGTTAAGACCATGCTGTTTAAACCCATTCTCAACAGCTTCAAGCGTTGAAGGCATATCCAGCAAGCTTTGCACATCTGATTGATCAAGCCATAGCACATCCATAGAATCACCACTTACAGACATATTGCTTTCTTCATGACAACTGTAAATATTCTGGTTTTGTACAGGAAGTAATAATCTACTTCACATCAATTTTTATTCATTTCCCAGATTTATCTTCTCTGCTTTCTCTTTGTATTGCTGGAATAATTCATGGCTCCATTTCAAGGCCCTTGGGTCAAAGCTCATAATGATACGGTGGTCATAATGACCATTTTTGTTAAAAAAGCATAAAAATAAGAAACGGTCAGTGGTTACTATAGTCGCCACTCCGGAAATATCATCATTGACAAGGATTTCTGTACTTTCCGAAATAGTTAATTTTTTCATTTGATCTGCATAATCCTTCTGGAATCTCTCTAAAACAGTAGATGTAAGAACAAGAGATACATTTATACCTTGTTCTGCGAGCTTTGAATAAATAGCGGGAAATTCAGGATGGAAATAAGCAGTGAATGCATTGACAAAATTAGATTTGAAAATATTTTCCTTGAATTCCATAGGAAATTCAAAAAGATAATTTAGATTTGGTTCGATGATAATGTAATTTCCAAGCTCACCGAGTCTTTTTAACATAGGGGAAGGTATACCGCTAAGATCATGATTAAGCCAGTATTCCTCATTTTCCTCAAAAACTTCTACAATATTCAGGAAGGGCAACAGATTCTCAACTAATATCTCTCCCATCTTGGAAAGGTAATAAAGGTCATCCTCCTGAATTACAAGTCCACAATCTTTTAATTTTTTTATCTGAGGTATTATAGCTGTGGAAGTCACATTAAGTGCTGTTTTGATCTCGTCACGGTTTTTCTTTCCTCCCATCAGCAGAAGCAAAAGATTCTTTCTTTTTTCCGAATCCAGCATAGTGTCTATTAAGGAAGTTTTCATGTAGCACTCACAAATCCTTTGATGACTATTATCTTTTATGAGTATATAGGTTGTATGAAAAATGAAACATAGGTCTGCATACTGTGCATAGATACTTAAACTGTAGATTTTTTATTGTTTATTTCCTTTTCTACACTATGTCTGTACAGTGCCATCTCTATATTGGAATGCAGGTCATTGGCTTTGAAAGGTTTTACAATATATGCATATGGCTCTGTTATCTTTGCCTTTTCCAGAATTTTATCATCTGAATAAGCGGTAAGATAGATGATTGGAATATCAAAGCGTTTCCTGATTTGTTCCGCAGCTTCCACCCCGTTCATTTCTCCTTTAAGCATGATATCCATAAGGATAAGGTCGGGTAAAATTATCTCAGTCAGCTTGAGTGCTTCTTCTCCAGTAGATGCAATGGCAGGAATTGAATAACCAAAACTCTTCAGTTTTTTCTTTATATTAAGAGCAATTATATTTTCATCCTCTACTATTAATATCTTTATGTCTTCCACAAATTCCACCTTTTCTTTATTTGAATGTTATTATGAATCTTGTTCCATGATTTCTTTCAAGTTCTATAGTTCCGTCTATCTGATCAACCAATGTGGTCACAAGCTGCAATCCTAAAGATTCAGTCTGCCTAAAATCCATATTTTCGGGAAATCCTCTGCCATTGTCACTTACTATGAGTATAAACTTCTCTGCCTCATAGTTCATATCAATAATAATACTGCCCTCATCACCTGATCTAAAAGCATGTTTAAAAGAATTTGAAACTAGCTCATTTACTATCATCCCCAGCGGTATGGCCACATCCATATCTAAGAAAACAGTAGCAATGTGCACTTTGACATCTATATTATTATTCATCATGTAGGAACGGGACAGGTCATTGACAAGTTTTGTGATATAATCAGCAAAATCAATGCTTTCCATATCTTCTGATCTGTATAATTCTTCATGCACTAAAGCCATGGATATTACACGACTCTGGCTGTTCCTGAAAGCTTCAATGACCTTGGGATCCTTAAATTTATCAGATTCAAGGTCAAGTAAACTTGAAATAACCTGAAGGTTGTTTTTTATTCTGTGATGGATTTCTTTCTTGCGAATTTGTTCGATTTGCCTACGTTCAGTCATCATATGATCTAATGTTTTACGTGTTCTTTCAATCCCCTCTGTAAGTATCCTGAAATCCCCTTCACCATGTACCTGTATACTACGTGAAAAATCATTGTTCTGCACTGCAGTCAGTACAGAATTTGAGTCTTTTATCATTGTATCCAGAGATTCAGCAAAATTATCAAGAGTAGTTGCAAGCTGTTTAAACTCACCATGTACATCCAGTTTAGAACGTGCATCAAGTTGCCCCTTGGCAAGCGCATTTGTAACCCTTATCGTATCTCTTATTGGTGTGATTACTGCATCTAATATTTCGTTAAGACCCTGTGGAATTTCCCTGAAATCGATTTCCACATCAGTACTTGCTCTTGTATCAAGTTTACCTCTCACGGCATCATTTGATATTTTTTTAAAGCCTGCAACAATTTGATTAATGGGTCTTGTCACAAACAGAGCTATAAGATATGCAATAGCAGCCATAAATATAATAGCTGCCATAGATATGTGCAGAAGTTTTGTTCTGAGAGCTATTACTCCTGCGAACATCTCATCTTTTGGAACTACAAGTACAAAAGAAAAATTACCTGTCCTTATAGGTTCATAGAACATGACAACTTTCTTGCCGGTATTAATGTCAATAGTTTCAACATGACCGCTTTTACCCTCTTTTATATCATCAGCAGCTTGTGAAATCTCCTCCGTTCCGAAATCGTATAATGTTCGATTCCCTATCCATTGTTTATTATAAGGATGGGATAAAAGCATGCCTCTGTTACTGGTCATGAAAGCATAACCAGTATCAAAAGCTTTCACATTGCTAAGGATTTCATCGAGGTAATATAGGGAAACGTCAACACCACCGATACCTATGAATTCATCATCCTTCATTATAGGATAAACATAACTTACCATGAAAACACCTTCATAGTAATAAGGTTCAGTAAGTACATTACTTTTCAATTTTTTTGGTAACTGATAATAATCAGAAGTCTCATAATAAAGAAGCGGATCAAGCTTGATCGGACCGTTCATTTTGTTCCAATAAGGTATAAACCGACCTGTTGCATCATGTCCCACAGCATTTATATATAAATTGTCTTTCCCGTCAAAAGCATTGGGCTCATATGCAACATATGTACCTAATAATGAAGGATGGCTGACAAGTATGCCATACAGCATATTGTTTACCTCATCCCTGTTGGCTGACTCATAATTACTCATGGATGTAGCTATTATTTTTGCAATTGCTTGGTTTGTGTTCATATCTCCATTGAACTCATTTGCATAACTTTTTGCCATTTCAATTGCCTGCTGATAAGCAAGTGCTTCTTCCTGAGTAGTAACTGTAGAAATAATCATTGCTGTTGTGCTGGCAAGTACAATTATCACACTCACAACTATGAATAAGATGAGTTTTACTTTGAGTGAAATATTTTTCCATCTCATGAAAGGTAGCACCTGCTTTCGTTTGCTCCGGAACAATTATTCAAAAGTGTTTCATATGTTAATTATTGAATATGTATTCTTGATTTTTCTTATAATAATCTAAGCTAAAACTTACAATAGCATTGTAATATTACAATGTAAAAACAATATTTTACTTGCTGACAGGATATTATTCTGTCTATTAATATTACAATACTGAAGACATATTTTGCTGAATTTATGATATATAGCGCCTCTTTGAATAAATAAACATATAAAAGCTTGTTGATACAGTTTCCCTTTTCAATAGGCTATAATGGGTTTAAAAAGGAGGTAAACTATGAGCAAAGAAGAGATGTTTAAGGAACTTGCAGATGCGATAATTTCCTGTAAAAAAGATGCGGTTATCGCAGCTGTAAACAAGGCCAGAAGCCAGGGTATTGCGCCGGCCGAGATTATAGAAAAAGGTCTGGCAGCAGGTATGAACGAAGTAGGAGTAATGTTTGAACGAGGTAAATTGTTCTTACCCCATGTCATGATGGCGGCAGGTGCCATGCAGGAAGGAGTAAAGATCTTGGAAGCTGACATGCCCAAGGAAGCCACTTCCAAGAAATTAGGAGTAATTGTCAACGGTACTGTAGAAGGTGATGTTCACGACATTGGCAAATCCATAGTCTCCACAATGCTACAGTCTGCAGGTTTTGAAGTCCACGATATCGGCAGGGACGTCCCTCTGCAGAATTTCATTGACAAAGCCAGGGAAACCAATGCACAGATGATTGGTCTTTCTGCCCTGATGACAACTACAATGGTCGGTCAGAAGGAAGTAATTGAGATGCTCAAGGAACAGGGTATGAGAGATAAGGTCAAGGTCATGGTAGGCGGTGCACCTGCAACTCAGGCATGGGCTGATAAGATCGGTGCAGATTGCTATGCTGAGAATGCAAGTGAAGCTGTTGCAAAGGCAAAGGAGCTTTTGCTTTAAGGAGTGATCAACATGACAGAATATGCATTGAGAATGGGAGACGGTAAAAGAATCTTCCTTACAAGGGAGCAGATCCGTGCAGATCTGGAAGCAGGCACAGCCGATGCTGCAGACCTTGGAAGTATTCCTGCACTTACTGGTAATGAACTTGACAAGCTTGCTGAGATTCTGATGATGCCTGCCAGGATGGTAGGTGTCGAACCAGGTAAAGAAGTGCCTGTAACTCATGATATAGGCACTATACGTCTTGATGGTGATCAGGGAAATAGTGGTGTGGGTATTCCTACAAGCAGACTTGCGGGCTGTATGATTCACGAACGAGCCATGGGTGCTGACACCATGGAACTTGGTCATATAGATTACAGTTTCAAGCCAGTGAAACCTGTAATAGCTCAGGAACAGCAGGCAATGGAAGTATGTCAGCAGAATATGATAGTTCCGCTATTCTACGGTGCAATGCCAAACATGGGTCTGTACTATACTCCAGACGGTCCCTTTGAGAACCCTGGCGATCTTATGAAGGCATTCAAGATAGCTGAGGCTCAGGCATCCATGGAGCATGCTGCTGATCACCTGACCAGAGATATGATATGGATTATGCAGAAGTTGATGTTTGCGGGTGCAGATGGTGTCAACTTCGATACAACTGGTGCAGCCGGTGATGGTGATATGTTTGCGACCTTGCGTGCTGTGGAATCTCTGAGAAAACAGTATCCTGACATGTATATTGAAGTAGGGATGGCAGGTGAGCTTGTGCTGGGTATGCATGGTGAACTGCAGTATGACAATACTACACTTGCAGGTCTGTGGCCTCACCAGCAGGCTCCTCTGGTAGCAAAGGCAGGTGCCAATGTATTCGGCCCCGTGGTTAACACCAATACCAGCAAATCCTCTGCCTGGAACCTGGCAAGAGCAGTAACTTTCGTGAAAGCGGCAGTAAAGGCATCACCTATACCATGTCATGTGAATATGGGTATGGGTGTGGGAGGTATACCCATGTTTGAAACTCCAACCATTGATGCAGTTTCACGAGCCAGTAAGGCAATGGTGGAAATTGCCGGCGTGGATGGTATATAGATAGGGGTCGGCGACCCGATGGGTATGCCGATCACTCACATCATGACATCCGGTATGAGCGGTATCAGAGCAGCTGGTGACCTGGTGGCAAGAATGCAGTTTGCACGCAACATGAGACTTAAAGATGCAAAGGAATATGTGGCAAAGAAACTGGGAGTTTCTACAATGGATCTCTCTGATGAGTATGTCATGAGGGAATTAAGGGAAGAACTCGGTATCGGTGTTGTAACATCCGTTGCGGGTAGCCCGAAGGGAATTGCTGCTAAGATGAACATCGAAAAGCTGCTTGATATAAAAATCAACTGCTGTGAGAAGTTCAGAGGTAAACTCAAGTAATACAGTTTAAGTCGCAATGGTCGGGATTTTGCAGTGCAAAGTGCCGACCTCTATTTTATTTCAATTGTAGGGTTAACTCAGCAACATAATTATAAAATAAAGAGTGATAACATGACTAAAGAAGAAGGAATCGATTGGGAACATGCACCACAATGTGCGAAGGTCGTGTGTGAAACTAGTGGCCTGGAAAGGACCATTGACTGGAAGCAAGGTCTTGCTATTGCAATTGGTGTACCTCTTCTTATATTACCATCCATCGGTTATTTTGCAAGTTATTTGTGGTCATTTGCAATTATAGTGTGGGGTCTTTCTGTGTTTCAGGGGTTCATGCAAAACCTCGCCTACGGTGAATTAGCTACAACCTTTCCCAATGCATCCGGATTACCAGGATTTGCCCAGAATGTTTTTAAAGGCGATGGCAATGAAAAATATGACAAAGGTAAGCTCATAGGTGGTTTCAGTGCATGGAGTTACTGGTTTGCATGGAATCCGGTACTTGCTATTTTTGCCATACTTGTGGGCAGTTATCTTCAGGGTTTAATCCCGGCACTTGCTGACTATTCAGCATATAGTTTATCTCTTGCTTCGGGCGTCGTCATTTTTGGCGGACTTATGATAATCAATGCTCGAGGACTTTCGAGTGGAGCAACGATGGGATATATACTTGCTTTCCTTTCCCTTGCACCTCTGGCAATCATCACATTTTCTCCTTTTGTAACTGGTGATTTTGTACTGTCTAATATTACCAGTGCATGGTTACCTGTGGACTGGACATGGGATTTGCATCATATTCTCATTTTGCTGGGTATTTTTGCAATGGCACAGTGGAGTGCCTGTGCATGGGAAACAGCGGCTATATATGGTCCAGAATACAAAAACCCCCATTCAGATGTTCCAAAAGCTCTGTTTAGCTGTGGTTTTGTCTGCCTCTTTACTTACATACTTGTCCAGGCAGCAGTTACTGGAACACTGGGAGTAGAAGGAACTATTGCACAGCCCATTTCTCCCATGCTTCCTCTTGCTCAGGCAGCATTGGGTCCGATTGGCACATATATATCTATAATCATGCTTGTAGCTGCAATGATATTGATTATTCAGACAGCTTTTCTGGGATCTTCAAGAGCTATGCATTCCATGGCAACTGAAGGAAACTTACCCTCCATATTTGCTAAAATTAATTCCAATGGAACTCCTATCATTGCCATGGTTGTTATAGCTGTGTTTAACCTGGCACTTATATCTTTGGGCACACCTACTGCTATTCTGGCGGCATCTGCCATAGGATATGTATGTGCCAATGGTATCAGCCTTTTTGCATATGTGAAGGCTAAATCTGATCCTAAACTTGCAGCTATGGAAAGACCGTTTAAGGCACCAGCCGGCTGGAAGAATGTTGCATTGCTCTTTGGTCTTTTCAATCTGCCATTGTGCTTAATCGGTATTATCTATCTCAATAGCCTTGAGATAGGTTGGACTTCAACAATTGTGGGTTTCATTGTGCTAGCTCTATATATACCTCTTTGGTTCTATTCCCAGCATGAAAACAATATAGCTAAAGAAAGAGCTTAATTTGCAATTTGAATTTTGAAATGCACTCTTATTAGAGTTGCATTTATTTTTTTAATTTGATTCAGCTGATTTGTATCTACATTTTCATGAGGATTATTCTAAAATAGTACTACCTCATAAAAGAAATAGGGGAAATATGAACGTACTATATATTTATGCACATCAGGAACCTGCATCTTTTAACGCCGCTTTAAAGACAGTTGCTATCGAAACCTTTGAAAATGCAGGTCATAATGTCAGGGTGAGCGATCTGTATGCCATGAACTTTAAGCCAGTGCTCGATGCAAGTGATTTTCTGCAAAGGAAAAAAAAGGATTTTTTGTCTCTTTTCCCGGAACAGATAAATGCAAGCAAGACAGGTACTTTCGCGCGGGATATAATGGAAGAGATGGAGAAAGTAAAATGGGCAGATTTGCTCATATTTCAGTTTCCTGTTTACTTTACTGGTATGCCTGCCATAATGAAAGGCTGGATTGACAGAGTATTTGCAGCTGGATTTGCGTTTAATCCCATCAGTCAGGAATTTTATGAGAAAGGATTGTTGAAAGGAAAAAGGGTGATGATGACTATTACCACCGGAGCAGATGAGAGTATGTATTCGAAAGGAGGAGCCCATGGAGATATAAACGAGCTCTTAAAATATATCACACATTGCATATTTGAATATACGGGGTTTGAAGTCCTGCCTTCATACATAATGTTTTCTGTAAACAGCCAGTCAAGAGAAAAAGGACAGAAGCATCTGGACGAATATAGACATATATTGAATAAACTTTAAACTATTGTTTGAACTATGTTAATAATTTATTTTCTCTTCTTTTTAGAGAAAAACTGGATTAGTCTTTTTCTTTTTTGAGAAACAGATATCCTGCTCCAATAGCTGTAATCAAGAATATAGAGACTATTGTTGTCCACGGATTAGATGTTTGAGGCCGGGATTCTATATTGTCAGATTTTGTTTGTATAGGCATATCATCTTCCAATGTTGATTTTAATGTAGTTTGGGCTGTTATTGCAAATGTAGAGAAGCCAAATGGATAGGCTTCAAAAAATATGTAGCTGTCATCGCTTCCTTTCACAGTAGTTGGCATTACTTCCCATGTAACTCCGTTATACATCTGAAGCTTTACGTTTTCAGGACTTACTCTCATCTGCTGAAGCCATGACCGATCTACTTTGAAATTAATTTTAGGATCAGCAATGTTTGCAGGTGAAGAAAAGCCCTGATCTCCTACCCAGATATTAAAATATTTGTATACTACCCCTTCGGGATTGATTTTTACAAGTTTTGACCTATCTTTAAGTATTTCTATAGTGGATTTAATCCTTCCTGTATTCCTGAGGGAAAAGAAACTAACTGAATCTATAAAATCTCCAGCTCTTGTGAATTCATAAGTAACAAAAGAATTAATGCCCAGATATTGAGTATCTACATCTTTTAATTCTAAGTTGGCAATGTCTTCTAAAGTTTCTATACGACCGCTTCCTCCAGTATTTATAGAATATGTAGTAGCAGAGTTATTAATCCATGTAGTGTTAATGTTACCTGAAAAGTCAACACTTTTGGTACTTATCGTATGTGTGGATCTTTCAGATATCCCGGTTAAGTTGTAAAATACATCAGATGTATTTGTAATGAAAGTTCCATCAATGTATATCATAACATGACTGAAATCTGCATCATCCGGATTATTCCATGTCCAATTGATCCATGTTGGACCTATACTATTTCCTTTTAGATCTGTTACAGATGCTGGCGGTATTCTGTCAGGCTCTGTCTGCATGCAGATTATGACAAGACCGTTGTTCATGTCCGCTATATATACATAATTCCCTGATGTAGCAATACTTTTTATACCTCCGCCAGTTTTATACATGCCAGCAATTATTGGTGATGAAGGATTGGTAATGTCTAAAGTTACAACACCTTTTTCAGTATCTATAACATAGGCGTAATTGCCTTCTATTGTAACATCTGATGCAAAATCAGTGGAATAAATGTTCATGAGTTTCGGCGAAGAAGGATTGCTGATATTCAAGATAGCAAGACCTTTTTCACCACTTGCAAGATAGGCATAATCACCTGCTACAGCAATACCATAAACAGAACCAGGCGTCATATAAATATTTTCGAAAACAGGCGACGAAGGGACACTTATATTTAAAATTTCAATACTGTTATTATTCTCATGGGATATATAGGCATAGTTGCCTGCTACAGCAACATTTTTTGTGTAATCACTACTTTTATAATTGCTTATAAGTGAAGGCGATGACGGGACACTGATGTCTAAAATAGCAAGTCCAGTGTTCTTATCCATGACATAAGCATAATTGCCTGCTATCACAACATCTGATATATTAGCAGAAATGTTTAAAGTGCTAACGATTTCAGGCTCATGTGGATCAGTGATATTTACAAGTGCCAAACCATTTTCATATGTTGCATAGGCATAATTGTCCACGAGATATACATTGTATATATAATTATCAAAATCACAGATGTGAGCAATTTTTGGCACGGATAAGTCATTAAGATCCACAATTAAAAGTCCTTCATCTCCCTTCGCAAGGTAAGCATAGTTATCTTTTACAGAAACACTGTCAACTTTTCCGACACTATCATACCTGCCTCCAATTATAGGATATGAAGGTTCAGTAATATCAACAATCATAAGACTATTATCACTGATTAAATAAGCATAATTATCTTCAATATCAATTCTCTTAGCTCCTTGGCTATTGTAAATTCCTTTAAGGGCAGGTGAGGATGGATCATTTATGTCCACAATAAACAGACCACTCAAAGAGGTTACATATGCATACTTTTCTTCTACGGTAAAACTATAAGGAAGAATACCAACATCATAACTACCTGCAAGAGCTATATTGAATGGATCCGAGATATCCAAAATCTCTAAAAAACCAGATTCATTGATTAAATAGGCATAGTTACCCCATACACCAAGATCTTTGCTTTTATTTACATTATCATACATATTAATAAGCTTCTTGTAGCGTGGATTTGTTATATCCACGATAAAAAGCCCATTATTTCTATCCAGCAGATAAGTGTAATTACCTGCAACATCAAGATCACTTATGGACGTTATATAAGGGTTACTATAAACTTCCACCAGTGCCGGTGAACGGGGATCGCTGATATCTACCATAAGAAGACTATTGTTTTCTTTAACAATATAGGCATAATTACCAGTTACCGCAAGATTGGTTAAATTACCAGTTAAGTTAAAACGGCTTTCAAGTGTTGGTGAAGAAGGATGAGTAATATTCACAATCAGCAAACTGTTTTCGAAATCTGTTAAATACGCATAATTACCTGATATTTCAATTTCCTTTATTAATGAAAAAGTATTGAGTCTTCCTGCAGGTGATGGATCAGTAATATTACTTGTATTCAGTACAACAAAATCCTGTCCTTGTCCTATATAGGTATAATTTTCAGCAACCACTACATCAGATATCAGTCCACCGAAGTGACTGACAAATTCAAAATTAATATTCAAAGATGAGCCTGTTTCCGATGTTATCATCAATAATGAGAATACTATTACCAGATAGATTAATTTGTTCGATGTGAAATGCATATTTATTCTCACTCATGAACTCTCATAGATATGAATTTTGTGTTTTTTTTGTTTGATACTTTTAAACATTGAATATATAGTGAATCTGTACAATCATACCAAAAATTACATATATTTTTTTACTAAGGATATGTAGTAGAGTCTATATAGATTATTTGGATGTATAGCTATCATAAAATGGGATAGCAGAGAATTTTTGTATAATTAATTGTACTAAATACATAATTGTGACAGGAAGAACATGACAGAGCAAACAATGGATGAACTGCTGAAATGGATAATAAGTGTTGACAGACGTCTTATTCTCATGAAATATATGTATGGTCACACAGTTGCAAATGCTTCTGATATTGCACATGAGAATAACAGGTCTACCCAGAATATCAGCCGTGCTTTGAAAGAATTGGAGTCGATGGGTTTAATAGAGTGTGTGACTCCTACGAAAACTACATGGAAGAAGTATGTTCTTACTGATAAAGGAAAAAGTTTAATGAAGAAAATGGAAGGGAAATATATCTGAAGTTTTATTCTCCTTGCCGTTTGTAGCTGAGAAGTTCGAAATCTTATTCACTGAACTCCATTAAAGATTCAAAAATCATGTATTGTCAATAAAATATACACTGATAGAATATAAACTATCAATCTTCTAGTTTTCTGTTTCTATTTCCAGAGAGCGGTAACCATGTGCCAGCTCAATATTTGTCCTTATCACCGAGTTTTTGAATTCTATCAGTTCAGAGGTAATGTTATCTAAATATTCCACTTCATTCTGTTTATTAATGGCTGCACCATCAGGTATCACTTTTCCAGGAGGGATTATTACTTGCCGCACAGTGGAATTATGCATTACCAGGCTATCATCTCCTATCTTGCAATCAAATACCACTGACCCGAATCCAACAAAGCATCCTTTTCCAATTTCACAGGGTCCATGTACTATACAGCCGTGGGCAAGAGATGTATTGGAGTCGATGAAAACCTCTGAATGAGAAAGAGCATGTACAATTACATTATCCTGTACATTACATCCGTCATTGATTATAATGGAAGAACCTGGTTCATCTGCTCTGAGAATAGCATTATGCGCCACGTATACATTGTCTTTGATACTGACATTGCCTATGATGACAGCTGTTTCAGAGATCCATGCTTTTTCACTGATTTTTGGTCGTTGTTTATGAGGATTTTGTAATTGCATATTCTCAACTCTTCTCTTTCAGAATTGTATGGTATCTGACATATGTATTTAAGATTGAAAAAGATATATGATAATTTATGAGAAATTATTTAAATCTATTGCTCTCAAGAAATAATTCTTAAAGAAATTAATTTTCATCTTGATCT
>JACIVZ010000060.1 GCA_014361205.1 Methanomethylovorans sp.
GCAGAAGGTATGCTCTTGATGACTGCATGAAAAAGCACCTTTAACCTTACATAATTATGTGCGGATCGGTTTTTCAGAGGGGGGTTTATAAAGATTCGAACATATCAGTAAAAATAGATGAAGTATCTTGTCAGATAGACAGATGTTTGATTTGTTCAGGAAGTGACTTGACAGACAATATTTTATGCTTGCAGTTCTCACAAACAGAAATTACTGTAATATTATCATCCTCACCAAGTTCCATACTGAAAAGCCTGTCACACATCTCCCTGAAGCTGCGTGCAACAGTCTCACCTGCGAAGACACTGTACTGGATACGTACCAGTCCGTAATACTGCAGCATTTCCGCTATTCTGAGCCTTTTGCCATTGTCCTCTATATCATAGGCAACAAACACATACGTTGAATTAATAATAATCACCTGGATTTAAAGACAAAAGGCACATAATCAGCTCCTTCAACTACACATGCTCTGAATTTCTGAGCTTGTTCCATAATAATATCATCAAAAGACTTTTTTCCATTCTCATACTTCGTTTCAGATTCAAGTCTTGCAAAAACCTCATTTGCAAATTCCTTCTTGAAATGATCTTTCATCAGACAAATATCACCTTCCAAGACATAATCCTCCACAGAAACCTGTTTTTTCCCAACCATCCTAAGCACCACCTTATCCACCACCGGCTGCCTGAACTCCTCAACAAGATCATAGACCAGAGCTTCCTGATCCTTGTAAGAAGCGTGCAGTACCCCTTTATAAGGATTAAGGTTTGCAGATATCACTGCACGCCTTACCTTAGCATATAAAATACCATACCCATAGCTTAACATCACATTAACTATATCACTAGACGGATGTTTTATCCTGCCAATAAACCCCAGCTCCTGTGGAAGTACCTGTGCAATGGAACCAAAATACAGTTTCGATACACTACCTTCAATACCCATAAGTTCATCACTGTTCAGAGCCCTGTCCATACTCTCAGCTGCCAATTTCATATCCCTTACTCTTTTATCCACATCTGTACCCCTGTTTTTCTGCAAAGACAAAAGTACTGAGACCTTATTAGCTGCCGAAGCCTTGCATATAGCTTTAGCAATTGCCACCGCCCTCTTTTCACTTATAAGCATCTGTTTTTCCCATGTCTGAACATGCCTGCCTTTTTCATGAGGGAAAATATAACCAATAGGATTCCCCATACCATCCATATACGAAAGAGAAATATCATTTTCAAACATCAGCCTGATAGCACCTGTACTTATAACATGCTCACCCGAAAGTATCACATGCTGAAGTCTTGAAGAAGTCAAGGACAAAGACCTCTCCTCATCCTCTTCTTTCCATTCTACAACAAGCATATCGTTGTGCTTTTTAAGTTTCTTCCCATATCCGCAGATATGTAAGGTCTCAGGAGTATTTTCAGACATACCTTCAGATCATAAGTTTGGGGAATGTAGCCTTTTCAACATTCTTTTTAAACTCACTGGCTCCTATTGTAAAGCTTATGATTTGTTGCACGTATTTTTCTATCGACTGATAATCCTCTTTTGTGATAGGATTTGTCCCATGTGCCAGAATCGAGCGGTTCCTTTTATCCCGGGCACTCTCACCTTTTCCCTTTAGTTCAGGATTGTTCATTTCAGCATATATCCTGGAAGCCGGATTATCGACAATCTGAAGCAGCACCATCTGATCATTAAGTCCCGGTTTTTCCTCAGGTCTTTCAAATCCGGAGAGTTGTCTAAACTTTGACATTAATGTTTCACAGTCCATTCCGTGTTTTTGTGCAAACTTGATATAATCATCTTTGGTTATCTTGCTAACGTCTTTTATACCTTCTTTTTCAAGCAACAAGCTGGCACACATCTCTATACAGCGATACAGTCTGGCAGTGGCATCGTCATAAAGTTCCTGTTCAGCCCGTCTTTTGGCATTCATATAAATATCTACAAGACGAGGAACATCTACAATGTTGGATCTGTTTTGCCACCCATCCTCAAGGGACTTTAGAAAAGCTATGTTCTTATCCATATCATCCTTTCTGATCAATTCAAAACCCAATCTGTCACATTTATTCTTAATATCTTCAAGTCTCTTTGCAAGAAAAGTAAATTCTTCCCTTTCCTTCGGGTTCTGATAGTATCGGCTATGAACAAAGCCATTCCAGTCCCTGTATATCTTGGAAAGTTCACTTATAACATCAAGTTTTGTGACAAGAGCAGCATCGTGCACAGTATCTTTAAGCTGATTACAAATCTCAAGAACCGAATTAAAATAACCATGGTCAAAGTTATACTTCAGGAATTGCATATCGATATCTCCATAATACTCATAAGGATTTTTAATATCCTGCATACTTCCTGTAAATGGTACACTTATTCCACCCTTCTCCTCTGCATGCAGGTAGACCACAGGTATCCTGAAATAGAATGCAACAGCACCAACCGCAGTACCCATTATTTTCCTGCCACCTGTTAGATCCACCCTCACTTTACTTTTGTCTCTGAGCCTCTCTAAGACCTTTTCTTTCATGATCCTATAATTTTCTGCTGCATCGACCTCATCTATTTCAACTCTCTCAAAAATAACACCAAGCTTTTTAATATCTGTATCATTTTCTATCAACTCTGCAGTTTTCAAAGATCCCTTCGTATGCAGCAAAATACATTTCCTCCTGGGCTTCACAGCAAGCACTGATAAAATAATGGGTTCTTCCCTCATTCCCACCGTACATATTAATACATCACATTCATCTTTGTAGGGACGCATATACTTTTTCTCATAAACAAAAAGCTCCTTTGGAATCTTCTGAAGTTCGTTCTTGTCATTGCTCTCATCAAAAATCTTCAGCTTTTCAATAATCAGCTGCCGATCTTGCTCGCATTCAACCCACTTTTTAACATTGTTCATAACATAATTCATTCCTGTCACCCCGCATGAATCATTAAGTATGTGCCTAAAACCCATAACTTCCCTTTTCAAGTATCCTCATATCTCTGAACAAGTCCTTTTTTAAATTATCATCAAGGATATCGATTGACAGCCTGTACTTATCCCAGTCATCCTCAACCTTTCCTGTCCATATTCCATAAACACTTACTTCCCCAAGTATCATGTAACCAAAAACAATGGCCGTTATATAGACAAGATCGACAAGCTGGTTCCAGTTGCAATCGATACTTTTTCCATAACTTGTTGGCTGTTTGACACAGATAGCCTGTATTTTCTCCTCATGTGCCATAGCCGTGAAATTATTGTCACTGCTTATCAGGCAAATATCAACATTGTTTTTGTCCCGGAAAAATTCATATGATTTTATAATAACATCGTCCCCCCGGCCATGGCCAGAAACCTCCCGGCAGTTAATCTGAGACATCAAATGTTTGTATTCCACAGCTCCCAAACGCGCCATTCTCGCAGCTTTAGGAGGTTGATTAAGGAAACGCTTGAAAAAATTCAGTCTCGAGCTGGAAATCAAGCTGGAAATTTTAGATTGATCATATTTTCTGTCCCATTGAGGTCTGAGTTCACTTTTTACTACCTCACTTAAGCAGTAGCCGATTTTTGAAGCATTATTTCCGCAAAGCTCAGAAAAAATGCCTTCAACCACAGAATTAAGTCTAAATCTCAATGCATTGGTATCATAACCTATAAAGAACAGCTTCTCTCCCTTAAGAGGGTTTCTTTTAGCTGCCTCCTGTAAGAGTCCTTTAATCTCCCCATAATTCTCTAACCCCAAAATAAAGGAAGCAAAAAAACATGTTCTCAGGTCATCAGCTGTGGGAATTTCCCCATCAAGAATCTTATCGTTATTGTTGGATAACAGAAATTTATCTCTTTTTTCACGATAATCCTCAGAAGATATAGGAAAAATTGTACAAGTCTCTCCGATTGATATTGTAAAAAGTTTCCCGACAGGAGGATAAACAACATCCATAGTCTGAGAAATACGCTTCCAGCTATTGAAAAAAGCAACCAGGTATTCTTTGGGTACTATCATCAGCGTCACCTTACTGTTTGCCTGTATGTTCAAATTCCTTTTTCAGATCGATCAGCTGGCATTTATGGGCAGGTATCAAAGACAGAGGTTTATCCTGATAAAGACTGTCCTTTAGGTGCAGATAGTAAACATGATTTGCATTTTCAGATATTCCAGCAGCCATGGCGATGGCAGACATGTATTTTCTCCCCGGTGTGATATCCACTGCAATTTCTCCTTTTTCCTTAAAAGAAGAGATACATGATCCATAGAAATCTTTTATTTCGTGGAATCCAGTCTCATTTACATTTAGAGTGCGAATGCTTGGTTCTTTAATACCATACTCTACAAGGACAATAGGTAACCACTGCCTCACTGTATTTATCGATGTTTCACTAAGTTCTTCATTCACAAACAACATGAGGCTGTCAGGCACGTATCCTTCTTTACATGCAGCCCAGACAGTATTGATCACAGCAAAAGGGCTGGAACCGATGAAAGTGATCCAGTATTTTGACGTCATTGCTTCAGGAACTCTTCTGCATCAAATCTCTTTGATTCTATACGAACGAATTTTACCTGATTTTTAAAAGAGTTTGATTTGCGTGTCTTGCCCGCAGCTGTGTTTCCAGTGATCACCTGCGGTTTACTCAAAATATCATCAATCAATTTAAACTCTTCAGTTTTAATATTATCAAATACTATCCACATTGTAAGGTTTGTGCCCTCGGGGATTTTATCATTACCTGGGAAGTCAGATTCAGGATATGCATCTGATACAATGATACGTCCCCGGTGCTGGTTATTACCTTTTACGGACCCAAAAATCTCATCAACAGTATCTGCTGGAACACGATCAGCTATGAGTTTATGGCGCAAGAAACCCTTTATAGTAGATCCCGGTATCACAGGTACTCCTCGACTTGTAACTGTAACCTCATCCGCTCCCGGCATCTGGAAATCAGTAAGTGTTTCAACATTGTACTTTACAACAAAAGTACCTTCTGATTCTGTTCCTTTATAAGCCTTATAATACACGTCAAAATCCCTGCGTTCAACTTCCATCCTATCATCAATCTTTCGCAGCTTTCGCAGGTATTTTTTTGCCACATCACAGAAATGATATGGATCAATAGATTCTGTTTCTATCTGGAAAAGTTTTTCAGGATTACTGGAAACAATTTTTCTCTTAACTCTTATTCCAAAAACTTCTGCAAAACCATTACCTCTGGAAACTCCTCCTCCAAGATGACAGCGTTTATGATTAAACTCGTTCAGAGCAAGAATAATCATACCCACATCCTTTTCATCAGCATTGTCAAGATTGATCTTTATATCAAAAGAAGTGTTTGATGCAACAATTTCTTCCTGCCTTAGTTGAGTTTTAGGAACTTTATTATTTTTTTTCTTCATGACGTAATGACCAGCTTTAAGCTCATACTCAGTAGAACAATGTGGTCTTTCTTCGAGTACTCCTTTATTACCCATAACACTTGAAAGATGAGCATCCTGAACCCTTATAGATGCACCAGCTTCCTGTGAGCCAAATACAGAACATACATCACACTTACCACATAATACTCTATCGTTATTTTCTACTCCTATATATGCTTCCTTTTCATTGAAAGTGCGCACAATACGTTCTACAGTGCTCCTAAGCACGCCTTTAAGACTGCTGCCCGGAATAAACGGTTCTGCAATCTCTGTTTGTGCGTCATAGGAAAGCATCACAGGTGCCTGTGACAAGGAGTATGCACCGGCATTCTGCCCGCCACCTATACGCATTGGAGTTACGAGGGTAAGTTTAGCAGAGATCTCCCATCGATTGGAAAAAGAGTCAAAATCAATCATATTTACCACTCTTTATGTATTTTGACCAATCTGCAACGGCATTATTTTTTAATTCCCTGTATTCAGTTGAATCTGGAACATAGCTCTTTCCTGTGTAATTTCCATCAAGATAATCCTGAGCTGTTATGATGTTAATACCCTTCACATTCAGCTTAACCTCTCCGAATCCTCTGGAAGAAGCATGCCCAATACTACCTGAACATTCATTAAAGAAGTTCAATAAGCTTAAAAAAGCACCAAGCTTTGCATGCTCACATTTACCAAGCTCGGTATTCTCAATTATACAGATCCCGGTAAACACCGTGCCTTTGGGAACAACCTCAGTATCGTATTTGCCTCCGTCTTTGGCTTTTCTTTTCTTTCTGTCTATTGCAACCGCATCTCTTACCATTGTCTTCTTACTATTCGCAGTTGCATCCTTTATCCTTATAGATGATGCAAGTTCATTTCCTCCAAATAGCTTACACACCGGACATTTATTACATCCGCCACAGTCTTTTCCAGAAATAAAAATATCACATACTTTGATATCCATGTTAAGACCACGCAAAAGCCTTTCCATTTCTGTCCTGAGCACTCCCTTAAGGCTGCTTCCTGGAATAATTGGATAGCTGTCAGCATTCTTGATGACTGGATTATCCACATCAGCTGGTTCAGTGGTTGTATGACCACCAATATGCAGATCAGAAAGTGTTACAACCTCATAGTTCACTATGACCCTATTATCAAGTCGTTCAAACATCTTCATTGCCTCCTGCTCTCAGCTGCTTTCCACTTCATTAAATCGTTGACGATCTTATCCACTTCTTCAGAATTTCCCAGAACTTTAAGCTCGGCACCAATCATGCTTTTTAGCCTGTTTCTTATTTCATCATCTGTAATTTTTAAATTAAAGATGTTACATACAGCATCCATCCCCCAGTTGCAGTAACCAATGAGATATTTAATCTTCTCGCGAACCTTCTCAGGATCTTTTTCCTTTTTCTGTATCTTTTGGACGTCCTCTAGCATCCGTTTCAAATAGTTAGTGAAATTTTCAGTTTTAGTATTTGCACGTGGAAGAAAATAAGAGGAACTTTTTACAAAATGCATTACTGCTGCCTCAGGATCTTCAAATTCTCTTAAAGCTTCTGGCAAGTTCTTTAATTTGCTTCTAGAAGGAATTTCATATTTCCCTTCCTTTGTTTTTTCTGGAGAGGGGATTTTTAAGATTAGTTCATATGAATCTAACAAAATTTCTTTTAACTCATTTTTGTTCAGTTCAACAGCCATTAATAATTCCTCCTGATTTTTTTCTTTTGATATGTATAACTTTTCTGACTCTGACTTCTTGCTTTCTCTGAATCCTTTAGTTTGTTCAACATAGATAGGATAGATTCCTTTTCCTTTACACCTTCACAATCAAGTATCAATTCAAGTTCAGTAAATTCCTTTCCCAGGTTTTCAATTATCTTGATATTCCAGATGGTATATCTCATTAGATGTTGCACATATTGTGCATTCTGGTTGCTAATAGACTGAAGAAGAAGATTCCCAAAATCAGTATTCTTCTTCTTTTTCACTTCTAGCTCACGCTGGGAATCCTGTTGACTTCTGCCCGGCGGAGGCGCAGGATTATAATCCTTAATAAGTTTTCGTATCTGATCTACATTATCAGGAGCATTGGCCACATTCATGATCTTGCGTATCTGGCTTGTGGAATAGGGCTCTATTTTCCCATTGGATTTCATGGCAGTTGCAGCCAGTTTCCATGATAGCCTGTTGATTTCAGCCATGTCGTTCATAGTCTTCCCTCTGTGAAATACACATCTCCATAACCACTGTTGATCATTTCTCCTATCCCGTATACCTCCATAGCCGCAAGAATCTCAGGACCAGAACCATTAATCTTCAGGCAGCTTCCAGCACCAATGCACGGAATGATCTCAGAAACCTTATTTCTATGCTTGATCGACCATCCCCTTGCAATGCCTCCAGTTATCCTCTGTGCAATTGTGTCGTTATCATCTCTTATCTTTAAAATCCCATTACATCCGCTTAACTCTCTCACAACTGAAAAGTAATCTTCTGAGATGTAATCTTTAGGGTTGCAATCTTGCCTGCAATCTTTTTTAGGGTTGGTCCCAAATCCTATGAAAGATTTATTGTCATCCCTCAGTATCATGGGAGAATTTGTAACCATTAACAAATCATGCTTTCCGGATAGCTCATTTGAACGTTCTTCTATTAATTCGTCCACCTGTTTTTCCCTAAATTTCTCAAAGATAACCAATCCATATCCTCTGGACCTATAACCCCCCAACCCTGAAAAGATACCAGCTTCACATAAAGCAGATTTCAGCTCATCAGCAAAGTCTTCTTTCACAATACATCTGAAACCAAAATTCGTCCCGCTTGATACGCTCTCTATATTGTAGGGAGAAATATCATAGCCTGAGTCAGGACTGGCATGCCCACTGCGCATAATAGGACATTTTGTTTCTATTTGAGTGTTTAACGATGCCTTTTCAAGAACTCCGGTCTTTAGGGAGTCTTTGGTAACGAAGCCGTTTTCTTTTTTTCCTTCATGAAGACAAAGATTTCCATCTAAGACTTGCTGGCATTCGGTAGATTCATAGTCCATAAGATGATTACATTTTTTGCACCATTTAAAAGAAACAGGAGGGACAACTGTAAATTTATCTTTGTACATTGGATGGGCATCTTTAAAGAAAACACCCACCTTTTTCATGTCTTTGTCTTCATTTATCCTTAATTTATCAAAAAGTTCTCTGTTGTTATTGTACAGATAATACCCTACCATCCCCCTTATAGTCCTTCCCGGCACATATTCCAGAGTCTTGGAAAAAGTACCTATCTTTTTCCCTGTACCAATATGAAGAGATGAAATCGCAGCCATAACCGCTGTAATTTCGATCATAGAAAAACACCACCTTTTATGAATTCCTCATAACTTATTGAACTACATTCTTCAATTTTAAAATCTCCCATTCCACGAGACCGTTCCCCACCAAGCCCGTAATGGCACATGGAATGCAAACTGGCCATCAGTAATTTGTTTTCATCTTCGGTTAAATTTGACATGAAGAGATACCCTGTAAACCTTGAACCCCCTGGTACAGCAAGGATCCTGAAAAGAGACTTTCCCTTTTTTGATAGCTTCTCTCTGTCTATAGCAACGTGCATCCTGGGTACTGACATAACCTTTTTGTCAGCAATAAAATCAGTTAATTTGATTTTTCCTTCATGATATACTTCAGAATTTTCACCGTGTCTCTTGCCAAATAAATTGCAAACATCAGGAGACACTTCTCTTATTTTCAGTTCTTCTTCAGTTCTGATCTTCTTACGACGCTCTTCTTCAGCATCTGAGACATCAGTATCAGATTCAAATTTTAAAGGTTCATACTTATAATCCATTCTGCTGCGCATAATCCTCTCTGCTTCAGTGCGCATTACACCCTTAATGTGAGTTGCCGGAATATAGGGGTAACCTTCGGAGTTTCTGAGGAAATCTGTCGTGGAGCCCTGAGAAGTGCCTCTTGTGTAAAAATCCACTGTATTGATCAGAATGATTCTTAAAATCTTCATACTACCTCCTCGTTTTTAATGGATCGTATATGGGGAACAACCATCCTTGCAGCATTAAGCAGTTCATCGTCAAGAAGAACCTTTACCATCCGTTCACAATCATCAATTCCTATATCACTCGTCTTCCGCCCAAGGGAAGAATACATGAACTTTATCATATTGAGGCGCTCAATTTCTGAAGTTCCACAGGTAATGATATCCGATATTAAAGATCGATTACTCTTGTTTGCATAATCGACCAGATAGATAAGCTCTGCAAGATTTTTATTTCCAGCTTCATGGTCAGCTTTTAACACAAAACAGCTAAATTGATTTTCAGGCATGGCAGAACTTACAGCTTTTACGGCTATAGATCCCTTTGGCAATTCAATTATTTTGAGCTTATTTGTTTTTGTTTCTTCTCTAAATGCTTTCTTGGCTTTTGATTCCATCTCTCTTGCAGCATTCAGAAGGAAATAGAGAGGGAATTTGCTATCTGCAATAGCTATACCGCATGATGCTGTAACGACATAATTTTTAAAATAATTATTATCATTGAATCTTATTTCAAAAGCAAATTCATCTGCAATATTGCTGATCAACGAGCTGGCAAAATCCAGAGAACCCTTTGCATTCATTATTATTAGTGCATCATCGCCACCTGCATATACAGGGAAGATTCCCAAGTATGTATTCCCATTATCATCAGTATATTTGAGCATTTCCTGCTTCTCAGGATTATTACAGAAGTTGGAGATCGTTTTCCGCAGTATTTCCTTGAATTTTGATCCGAATACCTGACTTTTATAAGTATATTCTGCAGGAGTTGTAGTTTGCTGGAATAATCTACCCATCATGTTCCCATCTATAACTAAAACTGCAATTGAATCCCCTATATGATTTAGTTCAGTAGGTTCATTAAGTCCAACAATATGTGGAACATAATCTTTGTATATGGAACGACCCACACTCACACCTTCCTCCTTTTTTATTTTACAGACCGTGCACATATCTGAACTATCGCATTTCGGTCTTTTGAAACAATAGCCACAAATCTTTTTTGTGGGAGGAACGATCTCTCTTTCAGCCGTTTCATTTTTCTTGCCATCAAGTGTATCCTGAGAATCTTTTAAGACTTTATCAAACTTCCCCGCTACATCGGCTAAATTTTCCTCTAATACAATAATTGCAACAGATAGACCCTCTTTGGAAAGCTTCTTTGTCTCTTTTTCTATTTGTGCTACTAATTGTTCCCCGAATTCTTTGATATTTGGTATAAAAGAAAGAAGGTTTCCACCTCCGGAAAATAGAATTGCCTCTTTGCATACTTTTTCAGAGATGATTCTTTCCGCACATTTTAATACATCTTCAACAATGGAACTGGCGCCTCTTAGCATTGGAAGTTTATCAACTTCAGTAACGAAACTCTGGATTCCCATTACATCAAGTGATAATACGCCGATACTTCCGGAAGGCTTATTATGTTTTCCAAGCCAGTATACTGGTCCTCCCCCTGATACTTTATCATAGAACAATCTTGCACTTTTTGCGCTCTTATCTTTTAACTCCACATTAAAGCTTTCAGATTGTTTATTTCCTAAAATTACAGTGCTTGGTAAGCTCAGGCATTTTAAATCTCCAGCATCAACGTTTATTTCATGGGGAAAGATTTTATCATTACTAGTCAGCTTGAGCACATTACCATCGTATTCATATCCAATTTCGTTGATTCTGTCTGCTGCAGAGGCAATAGTGTCTGCAGTGCTTAATAAATTCTCAAATGATGTATCTGCATCCCTTTGATGGTGTTTTGAGGCGAGCAACGGAAGTATTTTTTTTAGCTCATATTTCTCAACAATTGAGGATTTTGCAGTAGATAAGATTTGTTCAATTATTTCCTTTGACTGCTTTGTATGATTATGATATGAATGATACGTTGAAGATGAAGTATATGAGCGAGGTTTTCCTATATCATGAAGTAATGCTGCAATACGAATAAGAGCTATCAGATCCTTCTTTTCATATTCAACGGTTATTCCGTATTCAGTAAGGCCCTTATGGCCATATTTCTCATCAACATCAAGTTTTTGTAACATAAGGCACACTGCTATACCAGATGTGTTCTTCAAATGATGAAACAACGAACAAATGGGAAACCTTGAATCTGAGCTTATTTCGTTCAGCAAGGAGCTGCCTTCAAATAGTTTATACAACTCGTCTGCAATGCTGCTCATTTTAGAAGATTTCTCGAAGACACAGATAATTTCAGATATTAGTTCATCAAGTAATTTATCGCTTTGTTCAGGGTACTTTACATCTTTTTTCTTTTTGGTAAACCAATCGACTACCCCAATATTATCACTCAAGTTTAGTCCTCCTCATTTATTGATCTAAAATCACGAATCCTCCAAAACCATAAGCAGTGTGCTTCCCTATTTGCAGGGATTCTCCCATTCCAAGTATCATAGCTGCTTCGTCTGGGATATGTGAAGTATCATATTCAATCCAGCCTTCAACTCCATAAAGTTTTACATTTTTTCCATCCATGGATTTATGTTGGTACTGACCAGCATGAACATCAAAGTCTATAATTTCCGCATCTGAAGATAGAATCTCTTCTGAAACATGATACGGATAGTTTTTAGAATCATAATATTTTGATATTCTGTTATAACTTCTTATACATGAACGTAATATAGTATTAAAAGAAGGAAGTGTTTCAATTCTGCCACTGTGCATAAGACAAACCGGGGAAACAGTCGCAAAACGTATTTTACCTGACATCTTAACAGGTTTGATTTCCAGGTTTTTAGCCTCTATTGAAGTAATAAAATATTTATGACCAGAAAAATGAGGAGCTTTTTCTTTATTTTGAATCGCAGATAATATTTTTGGTACAAGTTTTCTTTTTTCTCCATGAATACGTATGAATCCCCTTACATAATTACGATCATTGAAAGCAAGGACTGAATAAGGCCGAACTTCACTATGTTCTTTAAATATCATAAAATAGGGACAATCAAAAATGTCTTCACATTTAGAACAGGAATGATGAGGATCACATTTTAATGAATAACCCAACCACCCACGAAACGACCCACCAATAAATTGTTTTTTCAACGGTTTTTGTGTAGACAAATCTATTTTGATTACAGTAGAGTACATTAAACTAATCTCTTTTCAGATGTATTCAAATATGATTTAATCTTATCAATGTTACAAACTGTGTGATTAACTATACATGTAATAAGAATTTAAACTATATAAAATTTTTGATTTATACTTTGATACCTATACATTGAATGCTAATTTTATATATTAAAGAACACTTTTTCTGAAAAGATAATATATGGACTTTTATTGATGAGAAAAAATTGGATTTCTACAAGAATATAATTATTCTCAGAATATTTATTTGAAACTAAAAAGCATCTACCTAAATTTGCATTGGAGCATGTAGAACTGGAATA
>JACIVZ010000061.1 GCA_014361205.1 Methanomethylovorans sp.
ATATAAGAACACAGGATTCTTGCTTAAGGCCAGAACTGAAAGCGGAAATTATATTGCATTTTACAGCTCGGATTGGTCAAATCAGCAACAAAGACCTAAACTGACTGTAAATAGTTGAAATAACAATTTGTATGGAGCAAAAATAGCTTTGCTCCATACATTTTCTTTTTTTAAATTATTTAATTTTCCTCTATTATTAACTAAAAATAGTTAACAACACCAAATTTATCAGTTTTAAAATTTAGTTTTGAAATTAAAACTAAGTTCATTTCATTTCGCTTTTCATTTTAACCAATCTGGATAGGATTACAATATTGACTCACTTTACCTTTTTATAACGATATACATTTATGCCTATTATAAGTAGTATAAAAAGTATAGTGTACTTTACAAGATCTCCAACTTTGTCTTCAGACGATTTATTCTGGTTTTCAAGTGAAACTGTTTCTGTACAATTGGTCGTTGTCATTAGAAATTGATCTGAAGGTTTTATTTCATTGCATTGTGTATCATTTTTTATATCAAATGCTTCGTTTAGAATATTAATTGTTGTCTCAGCGGTGCTGATGGCAAATGGTGAAAATCCAGGTGTTTCCGATTCAAAGTAAGCATATTGATAATCTTCATTTATGATTTTTGTAGGCAATTCGCTCCAACCTTCAGATCCGTATCTGTAAAGTCTTATCATTTTTATGTCTACATTGTTATTGCTCAGCCATTCTTTTTTAACTTTAAATGCAATTTTAGAATCAGCTATATTATTAGCTGATGCAAAACCAGCTTTTCCCACCCAGATATTCAGGTTTTGATAGACTTTTCCAGGTGCATCAATTTTGGCAAACGATGATCTGCTTTTCAATACCTCTACAACAGTTGTTATTTTCCCAGAATTTTTCAAAGATTTAAATTCTACAGATATAATGCTGTTGTTCTCTTCCTTAAATTCATATTTTATATTGTTTTCCCTATTGACGAATAAAGTCAATGGTTCCTTTATAAGTACATTTGCAAGATTTTCACCTGTTCCTCCTCCGCCATTTCCTCCCCCACTACTGCTTCTTGAAGGGCTGGAAGTAGTTTTCTTGTCATTTTCTTCATTAGTTATTCCACTGGAGTCATCATCAGTTATAGTTAAATTTTTGGTATCTACTACTTTTATAGAAACAGTAGATGACATGGTTCCTGCATATACTGTTATATCAGTAACTCCACCAGCCAGTGCTTTAAAATATCCTGTAGAACTATTGACGCAACCAACAGACGAATTGCTGCTTTCCCATCTAAAAACAGCATCAAAAGAATTGTTATTCTCATCAATTGCTTTAGCTTCGAATGTAGTGGATTCTCCAGTATGATATATTGTCTGCTGTGGTGTAAAATTAAGAGAATTTAGTACATTTGCAGCACCACTGACTACAATAGCAAATGGCTGTGGTCCTATAGGAACTGACTCCCCAATTACTTTTACTGTATACCAACCAATTTCAGGTTGTTCAAAGAGTATTTGTTCTACATTGTTAACTGTATCAGTTACTACAACTTCAGTACCATTAGGCTGGACCACCATAAGTGTAAGATCGTTCACAAGTCTTCCACCTGAAATCTGTGAACCATAATAATCGGTCCAGACAAGAGTACTCTTTAAATATTTGGAATTATTTTTGACATAATAATTTTTCTCAACTGTATCTCCTGTTGAGATTTTTATGTTATCTGCAAAATATATTGCCCTATCAGATGGATATAGAGATTCTTTAAGATTCAATAATCCCCATCCCTGGTTATAGTCTGGTTGAGCTGTAACATCGTTTCCATATTGTCCAGGTTTAAGGTTAGTAGCACCATTGATAATAGTGGCTTTCAACAAAGCTGCAGAAGGTGTGATGTTCAGATTTTCAACATAATTCTGCCTTATAAGAGCCACACTGCCCGCTGCAAGAGGTGTTGCCATGCTTGTACCACCCATGTAGATATAGTGCTTATTAGTGGGCAGGTTTTTCCAGGCGTATCTACTATCTGAAACACTAGAATTAACTGATATGATATAAGTTCCCGGCGCAACAATATCTGGTTTAATCCTTCCATCATCTGTCGGGCCCCTTCCACTGAACGCAGCAATTCCTCTTGGATTGTTTGCAGTGTAATCGCTACAGATAGGTTCAATCGTATTCAAAAAGGATGACCAAGTGAGTCCAAAAGCATTTCCTCTGTAGTTTTCTGATGCACCAACAGTAAGGCAATTTTTTGCAGTACCTGGATATGAAATTGAATCAAAATCAATTATACCATCTTTATTTTTATCGGTACCATAGTTTCCCGCAGCAAAAACAATAAGCATATCGGGATGTGTCCACATAAATTTGTCCACATCTCTTGATTCAATGGTGTATTCACCAAAGTAAGATGTACCACCCCAACTATTTGAATGGATACGTGCTCCAAGTTCATAGGCTTCTTCAAATAGATTATTCAAATCGCGGGGATTCAAATTTCCATCTGAAGTACCTATTGCCTGGAATACTAATTGTGCTTCAGGTGCAATTCCTTTGTATTTTCCATTGGACAACGATCCATTACCTACAGCTGAACCAGCTACATGAGTTCCATGACCATCTTTATCCTCTGCTCCATCACCAGCTATATCCAAAATAGCTAATATGCGTCCATAAAAATCAGGATTCATTGATTCGTTGTTGATTCCTGTGTCTAGACCAGTATCTGCAATCGCTATTATTTGTCTACGTCCTGTAAGAGAATAGTTTTCACTGACATAGCTGGCATTGATGATCCCCCTTGCCATATCATTGAACACAATGAATGGTTTATATTCTTCTATCCACTTAACATCTTTTGAATCTGAAATCGCCGATATCTTTGAACTGCCGATACTTATAAGGATTCTGTCGTCATTGTTTTCTTCTAGTATTGTTCCTCTTAGGGATCTTAGCTCTTCTATTACTTTTTTTCTAACATTTTCTTTGTCCTCACATTGAAAAAAGGAAACAAAAAGCTCCATTGATATATTCTCACTCATTTTTGTTTTGAGTGATGGATCAATTTTGTATGATGGAAGATATTTGCCAATCCATCGTACATATTCAAAAGTTGAAACTATATTCAGCGTGGATTCGTTCATTTTCACAATGAATGCATTATAGGGGATGTAATCAAATACTTGTCCTCCTGCCATTAAGATATTTTCTTTCCATCCCTCCTGGACTGTATCATTGAATTGGACTATGTAATAATCGTATTCATCATTAGATTTTGAAGATGATCTCATAGATGAAACATTACTGATGTTCATCGAGTATATCATAGATTTTGATGGAACATTTGTTTTAATTGTTCCAGCTTTCAATATTATATCAGTTTGTTCTGCTGAAGAACTTTTATTATAAGTATCAGAGTATTCATACTGAACGTGAACGAAATTTGGTTTAATGTATTCTGTATCCGATTCTGTTTGATTTGCTGATTTGTAATTCTCATTTTCTGTAATATTACAGGCTTCTGTAATTATTACTGCACCGGTACAGAACAAAAGTATGTTAAAGATTATAATCAAAATTATGTTTTTCGTAATTGATTCACATCCATCTCGTCTATAAATTCAATAGAATTACCATTTTAATAAAAATATATTTACTTTTTCGTATTAAAGTTTTTTTAAAGCTTAGCTTTTATTATTAAGGGAAGAATGAAGAAGGATCAGTCAATTGTTTCCTGCTTATTTTGAAAAGTTTAAGTCGGTTTTGTTATAGTAACATTATTAACCTAAAAGTAAATCATAAGTAGTGGTCATTCAGATACCACTTTATAAAATATCAAATCAGTCACTGATCAGTATGAAACTCTATAGCACAAATCTTCAGGCACCAGAAGTGTCTTTTGAAACTGCTCTTATAAAAGGTCAAGCTCCAGACAAAGGTTTGTATTTACCCAGATCACTTCCTCTTTTTTCAAGGGAAGATATCTTATCCCTTAAAGACAAATCATATCCTGAGATTGCATTTCTTGTATTGTGCAAGGTGCTGGAAGGCGAAATTGATGCCCCTTCTCTGAAAGCAATAACTTACGATGCATACAACTATGAAGTACCTCTTGATAAGTTAAACGATAACACATATATTATGCGTCTTGATCATGGTCCAACTGCTTCATTTAAAGATTTTGCTGCTCGCCTGATGGCAAGACTCATGCAATATTATCTCAAGAAAGAGAACAAAAAAATAATAATACTCACTGCAACATCCGGAGATACAGGTAGTGCGGTGGCACATGCCTTTTATGGGCTTGAGAACGTAAAGGTGATTGTACTTTTCCCACTGACAGAAGTTTCAGACCGCCAGAGGAAGCAGATGACAACTCTCCAGAAGAACATATCTGCAATTGCTATAGATGGCAAGTTTGATGATTGTCAGGCAATGGTAAAACAAGCATTTTCTGATGAGGAGCTAAAGCATCTGAATCTCTCGTCAGCAAATTCTATTAACATCGGCAGACTCATACCTCAGTCTCTATACTATATCTATGCATATATCAAGCTTTGCAATTATCCGGAAGAGATTATTTTTTCAATACCATCGGGTAATTTTGGTAATATGATGGGATGCGTATTAGCAAAAATGATGGGGCTTCCCGTAAAAAAGATAATAGCATCTGTGAATGAGAACGATGAAGTCCCCACATTCCTTCGGAGTGGTGAATACCACAAGATAGTACCTTCTCTTAATTGCATTTCAAATGCTATGAATGTTGGTCACCCAAGCAACCTGGCAAGACTTATAGCTGTATATGGTGGTCAAATGGATGAGCAGGGCAATATCAACAAGATGCCAGATATGGAACGTCTAAGAAATGACATTTATTCAAGTTCTGTAACTGACGAAGAAACAAAAGCCACAATAAAGGAAATTTTCGACAACTATGGTATTCTTATTGAGCCTCATGGAGCTGTGGGGATAAAAGGTTTAGCTGATTACAGGCTGAGCACACAGGATAATACGCTTGCTGTGGCCCTGGAAACTGCCCACCCGGCAAAGTTCCCTCTTGAAGTGAAGTCAGTAACAGGCATAGATCCAAAGCTTCCTCCCAGCCTTAAAGAAATAGAAACGAAAGAAGAAAAGATGGATTTTCTGAGCACTGATTATAAGAAGTTCAAAGATTATTTGTTAACAAAGATTGTATAGTCCAGTCTGTGCAAAAGCCCGGCAATTTTTTCAGTGCATTTTTCATTATTGAAAGAGAATCTTTCTATAATTATTTATATAATTTTTTTATTATTTATCTATTTTTGCGACCAGTACCTTGTCTATTCTGTTCCCGTCCATATCAACCACTTCATACCGCAGACCTTTAAATTCGATATAATCTCCTGTTTTTGGTATCCTCTGTAAGACATACATGATCAAACCAGCAATTGTTCTGTAATACCCTTCCTCCTCTTCAGGAAAGGAATCCACAGAGAGAACATCTTTTAACTTTTCAATAGATGTATCACCATCGATTAGCCATGAGCCGTCTTCTCTTACTACAACAGGTGTTTCTGCAGGTTCTCCAAGCGAGCGGACATCTCCTACAATAGCCTCCAAGATATCATGCAACGTAATAAGTCCCTGGATGCTTCCGTATTCATCTGTAATCAGAGCTATATGCACTCCAAGCTCCTTAAACAATTCGAGAAGTTTGAGAACAGAAATGGCTTCGGGCACAAAGAGTGGTTCTGTTACATTTTCTCTTATATCGACAGTACCAGATTCGACTATTTTAGCCAGTATGTCCTTTACGGATACCATACCTACAATATTATCCAGATTTCTTTCGTACGCTGGAAAATATGATCTGCCGCTCAAAACCATTTTCTGCAGATTCTCTTTTACGGAGTCGTTCAAATCAAGAGCGATAATATCAGTTCGATGGGTCATCAGAGAGTCAACTCTAAGATCGCCAATTTCAAGAACACCCTCTATCATGCTCAATTCTGCTTCCTCAAAGACTCCCGCTTCAGTTCCTTCTTCAAGCATGATCTTGATTTCTTCCTCTGTTACAGGTGGTCCATTGATCTTCTGTATTTTCAGTACCCGCAACACAGCATCAGTAGACACACTAAGAATGATAACCAAAGGCTTAGCCAAAGTTGAAAGAAAAAGCATAGGCTTTGAAACCTTAGAGGCAATAATTTCTGCTTTATTGAGTGCAAAATGTTTTGGGACAAGTTCCCCAAAGATCAGGGTAAAATAGGTTATTACAATTACCACAAAAGTGATACTTAGGGCATTACTGTAAGGTGCAATAAAAGGATAACTGCGCAGGTAGGTTGCAAGCCTTCCTGCCACAGTGGCTCCTCCGAATGCACCGGCAAGGATGCCTACAAGGGTAATCCCTATCTGTATGGTGGAGAGAAATGGAGTTAATCTGTCAGATAATTCAAGTGCAGCAGCTGCCCCTGCGTCTCCTTTTTCTGCCAACTGCTTGAGTCGGGTCCTTTTAGATGAAACAAGGGCAAATTCTGACATGGCAAAGATGCCATTGAGCACAATCAAAATAAAGATGATGATAATCTCAAATGTATAAGCCATTTTAGAAGTATATGCAGGGTTATAATTTAAATCTAATTCATTCTTCAGCTGTTAAAATATTTTCTTAGTTCTTTATTATTATCGATTCGATTATAGCTTATGTCCATTGTTATCTGCGAGAAAAACTGTCTTATTTGATATATTTACAGATTTATACATCTCATATGCTTATTTCAACTGGATGCAGACACAACCTGCAAACTATACACAATTCACTGATGAAATTATTCTCATTCAATATGAATATATAAGACAATATGAATAAAGACATGAGTATATGATTCTAAAATAATCTTAATACTAATTTATAGTTAAACATGCAGGTTTAAAATATAACTAATAGATTACAAATAGATTACATTAATTGTACTGATAGAATATTATAAGTCTGGAACTAACTGTAACAACGATAAACCTCGTATAAAAATCGGTACTGAATCAACAAACTATAACACCAATAGGGGGACGATATTGTGGAAGTGGTAATTGTGGGAGGACTTGCAGGTAGTGGCAAGACAACAACTATCCTGAGAATGGCTAAGATATTCAATGATGCCGGAAGAAGAATCGGTATAATTGTACAGGAGACAGGAGATGTAGATTATGATGAAGACACACTTCTTGAAATGAATATTACAAAGAAGAATATCGAAAGCGTTTGTATTCCCTGTTCTTTGGATGCAGATATTATTTCCAACATTAAATCTTTGTATGAAGAATTCAAACCGGACATAGTATTCATCGAAGCAGAGGAAACAGTCCTACCTATCAGAATAAAGGCAGATCTTCAAAGAATGGAGCTAAAAGATATGCACATAGCTCCAATAATTATTATAGTGGATGCTTCTGAGTTCCCATTGGAAACTGATATGTTGTTAAGATTCACAAGAATACAGATCGAAAATGCCAATATTATCTGTCTTAATAAAGTCGATAAGGCACATAAGGAACGTATCGCACAATTAACACATATGTTAAAAAAGCTCAATTCCTATGCATATATATTGGAACTGGACGCAGAAAGTGATGAATGCATTTCTGTTTTAGTGAATGCTGTTGCAGAAGCTATACACTGATTTAGTAGGGAGGATATAATGATAATTGTTGTACATACTACTACGGCGAACATGAATGAAGCTGAAAAAATAGCTAATGCTCTTATTGAAAAAAGATTTGCTGCATGTGTCAATATGAAATCTATTAAATCTATATATAAATGGAAAGGGAAAATAGAAGAAGAAGGAGAAATCGAATTATCCATAAAAACAACTTCGGAAATGCTGGAAAGTGTGAAAAATACTATAATCTCCATGCATACTTATGAACTCCCTGCCCTTATATGGTGGGCAGTTGAAGCAGAAAAAAAATATGCAGAGTGGATTAGAGAAAATATAGAAAAATAATGTGAAGGAAAAAACAAATATTAATTAGAAATATTTTCCTTCTTTATGTAAAGAGTACGCGTGGGGAAAGGTATCTCTATACCTTCCTTCTTAAACTCTTCAGCTATTCGGCTGTTTACCAAATCTATTAATTTTATTTTGTCTGAAGGGTCTTTTATCCACATGTAAAGACCAAAATCAAGGCTTGAATCCCCATATTCATTAAATCTTACAGCAGGAGCGGGTTCTTTAAGTACAAGATCGATGCTGTATATTGTTTTGTATAGGGCACTTTTTACCTTTTCCACATCAGACCCATATGCAACACTTATATTTGTTTTAACTAACATGCTGGATTCTGGTGAAGTATAGTTGATAATCTTACTGTTGGCAATTATACTATTTGGTATTATTATCATGTTATTATAAAGATTCATTATTCTTGTACTCCTTATACCTACCTCGTGCACAATACCAATCTCTCCACTTTCAAGTTCTATCCTATCTCCTTTTTTGAAAGGCTGATCAAAGTATATGGAGATACCCCCAAAAAGCTGTGCAATGGATTCCTGTGCAGCAAATGCCACAGCGATGCCTGCTATTCCTGCTGATGCAAACAGGGGTGTGACATTGATACCCCAAATTACATTGAGTATAGCTAAGAATCCTAGAAATACAATCGCTATGTTTGCAATTCCTTTAAGCAGGGGTAGTAATTCATCGTAGATCTGGGTTTCAGTTTTGCGCGTTAGATGCGGAAGTACTTTATCAAAAATTATTATATTAATTCTTATTAATGCAATTATCCAAATTATGAACAGTAAAGTAAGACCTATCCCGCCAATGATGAATTCATAATTATTTATAAAATCAGTGTAATGCAAAGAGAAAAAGATTCCAGAAATAAGAACTGTCAAATACAAAGGTTTCCTTAATATGCCCACAATTAAGCCATCAAATTCCAATCTCGTTTTGGATGTATAGTAGAGTAATACTCTTTTAAAAAAGAAATCAATTATTGTGGCAATAACTATTGATGATAATATAATAAATAGTGCAATTGCAGCACGTGACTCAAAAGATCCTGCCTGAGTGCTTAATACATCATTTAGGTAAAGAGAAACTGTATCATTCATTATAGCATTTTTCCTTTATTGGTTTCATCAAATATTTTCTTTTACGTCTAAATCATCAATAGTAAAAATCTTAATTTTCAAATGACATTCAGTTCTGTTAACCTTTCAGGTAAGTATGTATCAGTCACGAAATCTAGCCCTTTACCAGCAAAAGCTTGCTGTTCAGCTTTCTTATTGATCTCAAGCTGGAGATTAATCTGCTCTTTCCAGTAATCTGTAGCAAAACGTGGGTCACTGAGTTCACTTCTGAGTGCATTTACATCTTTTTCTGTTAACTTGTCAGTAGACAGTTCATATTCCACAATATCAGAAGGTTGAACTCCTACAAACATGGCACCTGGTGTGGCCATATGTTCAGAAAGGTGTGCACTTTTGATTGCTCCATATGCCACTGAAGCAAAAATACGATATGACCAAGGATCACCATCTGTGAAGACAACTACAGGTAGAGATAATTCTTCGTTCATACGTTTTATTATACGTCTTGTAGACCTTGCAGGCTGGCCTTTAAGATGTACAAGTATTGCATTGTATTTTTCATCAAAGCCGTTTTCTATCAGTCTGGCATACATACCACCAGTTTCTACAGCTATTATAAAATCAGCATCATGATCAAGAAATTCTATGTTTTCTACATTGAAAGGTATCTGATAACCACTCTCTCCGATATCTTCCTGGCAATGAATTGTTCTGTCTCCTCTCTTTGTTTCTTCTTTTATCCTAATAGGTCCAAACATGGTGGCACCGTCCTCTTCGGGACGCATGTGGAAATATTCTCTCTGCAATCCGGTAATTATCTCCAGATCCTCTATAAGCCTATCACTTTCCGGCTGTTCTCTGAATTTAGCTATATCCCAGTTTTCAGAAATATAATACAATTCTCTTAATGTTGAACCACGGTTCTGTGCAATATGATTCTTGAGGAGGAAATCCACCGTATGGACTGTCTTGAGTAACTGGAATGCACCTTTAACCGTCTTTGCACTGCGTTCGCTTTCCCTGTCCCCATATACCCATACCTCTGAATCATCTTTGTACTCAATATTGTTCTTTGTTCTGGTCGGCAGGTTAACAGATGGGACCTCACCATCGAGAAACTGATTATATATTGTATGTGTCAGACCATAAAGACGGTTGCTTGCAAGTTCATCATGCTCATTTTTCTGTCGTGATATTTCCTTTGCCATTCAAATCACTCCCTTTATAGCTTTAGCCCCTGTAACCATTTCTTCATCAAGACCTTCAACAATCACTTCGGGATAATTTTTAATTTCGATATCCGAAAGTGTATCAACAACATAACTTATTGCCTTAGAAGAACCTGCTGAAAGATTTATTTCCCATAAATAGTCAAAATCATTTCCCATAGACACTATTTTAGGTTCGGGAACCTCCTCTCTTATTTTAAAAGGAACGATTTCATGCACAGTACATTCTATATTTTTGCCTGAAAAGTTTTGTAATAAAATAGAAACTTTTGCACTATCATCAAAGTTGCGGTTAATCTTTCTACTCACAAGCAAGTTACCCATAATCCGTGCAACAACCGGATTTATATCAGGTACTTCTTTATCCAATGTTTCAGCAAGTTTTTTTGCCATCTTAGGCAGCACTTTGGTTATTATTATTTCTTTCTCTCTACGCTTTTTAAGGGTTTCCTGGCGATTAAGATATATGTTAAGCTTACGACCTACTTCCTTCAATGCCAGTTCAATCTCTTCTTTTATTTCGGGAATATCTGCTATAGCATCCTTGGATTCAGAAGTAAACGGTACATTTGTTGACGCAACATGTATTAGTATAGCAACAGGACCAGTCGGTAGGCCTCCACCCGGTTGGTTTAGCCCGTATTGTTTCCATTTTATGGATTCTATGGCATGTGTAGTTACACATCCTCCTTGCTGATATAGCAAAGGTACTCGGTTTGCAAAGCGTAAAATCTCCACACGATCATCTTTTTGGAGTTCACCTCCGTAGGCAAGTCCCACTTCTACTAAAAACGGATTTCCTGAATAAACTGAGGGATTTCTGCTTGTAGTTGCAATAAAATCAACATTGAACTCTTTTTCAAGACCTTTATAGATTAATTTTTCACCTATGGGGGAAAGACAGTCAGTGGGAGGAGCCATTATTTTTACCTTTCCGAAAGCATCAAGCAATTTCCTTGCCTGATCACGGTTAATCTCATGAGGATCCATTTCTCCGTCAAGGCCTGAAGCTTTGCAGATTTCTTCTGCAGTAAGATGCCCAATCTTTGAAAAAGAATAGCGCAAAAATGGTGTCAACTTTTGTCTTTCAGTATATCGGAGCATCTTCATGAGTGTTCCAAGTTCTATTCCATGAGGGTGAGGAAGTATTTCCTTTGCAGCTTCCGGAATCTTATCAGTTGCCCTTTCAAAGATTATTTCATTTTTATCGGGTTCTATAAGTTTTATACGTGCATGGGGATTTACTATAGCTGTTGCTCTGAGGTATTCATTAACAGATTGACGTCTACCTTTTACATAAGAAGCTTCCATCTCCATCTCAATACGTGTACCATGATTGCGATCCCAGTCAAAAATGTCCTCTTTTAGTATTTCAGGCTCGTTAGTACTGGTATTGATCATTAACTCATAATAGTGTGCAGGTTTTCCATACCCGATTTTTGAAATAATTTTTGTAGGATGACCTGAAGTTAATTGTGAGTATAGCACAGATGCAGATATCCCTATTCCCTGTTGTCCTCTACTTTGTTTTAAAGCATGAAATCGAGATCCATAAAGTAGCTTAGCAAAAACCTTAGGAATCTGTTCTTTAACTATGCCAGGTCCATTGTCTTCAACAATAATTACTAAACTATCTTTTTCACGCTTTTCTATCTGGACGAGAATGTCGGGAAGGATACCCGCTTCTTCACAGGCATCCAGAGAATTATCAACAGCTTCCTTTACAGTAGTTATGAGACTACGAGGAGCAGAGTCAAATCCCAAAATCTGCCTATTTTTTTCGAAGAATTCAGCTACACTTATTGATTTTTGATTTTTTGCAAGTTCTTCAGCAATTGGAATTTCCATGTACTACCATCCTTACTAAAAACATGTCAAATAAAGCCGGCATTTGATATAAAACACCCAATATATAAATGAGCTATACCTTTTTCATTTAAGCTCTGCGCCAACTATGGTCTGGGTAGCAGTTACAAACTTGCTTTCTCTAATATCATCGACTATATTATTCAATTTGCTAAGGTCTTCAACATCTACAATCACAACAAAATCATATTCTCCAAAAACATGATAAATATCTTTTATACCTTTAATATTCTGTAATTCTGTGTAAGCTGCTCTTTCTTTTCCAGGCAGCACATTTACCATGGTCACGCCAATAACCATCATTTCACCTCATTTGAAAAGGATATAATCTATTTATTATTTTTTATCTCTCAATGTTTTAAGTTCACATACCTTTCTGCTACAACAAGTTAGTTGTATTTTCATTAATATATAGTAAATTTTATATATTATTGCTGCTTATTATATACAAAGAGCGGGGATATTCTTTTGTAACAACCCCCACTCCCCACCCCGCTCTTACTCCACTCCCTAATTTCAATATTTGGCTCTGTAGAAATCCTCATTTTTATAACAATCATAACCTTGATAGATCTGTCAAGGTTATGCACCAATAGCTTGAATTTGACTTCTTTTAGTTGATTCCAATATCTTTTTGCTCTAATCTCC
>JACIVZ010000062.1 GCA_014361205.1 Methanomethylovorans sp.
TCAGAGAATCCAATGGTATGTTATCTGATGTTATGGAAAAAGAGATGTATCGACTGCTTACAGAGTTAAATAATACCACTTGCACTGAAAATTGAAATCCTGAATTTTAATTAGAAATATATAATAAAAAAATCCATGGAGGATAATGTGGTAAACATAGATTCTCAAAAACTACGCACTAAGATGTTAAAGCTATACAACAAATATCATATAACTCCTCTGAAAGAGCAATATATAAAAAAATCAATGTCTGTTGACGATTGTGTAACATCTGTAGATAAAATAACAGATTATTTGTTACAGAATATGAGAAATAAATTGAGACTGGAAGTAGCTCAGGTATTCAAGCAAAGTGAAAATCCTGAGATACCATATTTTGCAGTTATTATGGATATTATGCAATTCATGAATGAATTTGTGGGAGATCCCCATACTGTTGAACTAATTTTTGTTCGCGTTAATAATGAAGTTGCACGCAGAAAACTTGAACTTGATAAAAAGATATATTATGCAGATAGCCAATGGACAAGTGATGTTTCTGAAAATGCTATTCAGTATTTTAAAGATGCTGGAACAGAGAGAGATTATATCTTGTTTGTTGAAAAGCTGCTGGAAACGTTATCAAGTTCAGGTAATGACCATGAAATCAACATGGCACGAATGCGGCTCATGAACATTGTAAGGAAGCATACTCAGCATGAACTAAAAGATTTGTAATAATAAACACGATTTATTCACATCTTTTGTGCTGGCAGATTGTACGATACAACTAATCCACAAGTGGAAAGCTTCAGATCATGTTTCCCACCAACATAATTTCTGCCTCTGGATTTTATGATGCTAATATATCGATTTGCTTCATCACTTTTTTGATCTCTGTATCCAAGTTCTAACACCACATCAGAAAGATAACTGAAGATACTGGTATCTATTTCATCTCCAGCTAAGTCTGCGGTCATTATAAGTAGTATGTTTGAAGCTTCAAAGGCTCTGAGCAAATTTGTAAAAAAAATTCTTTTTTCTAAAGGGCTTAATTCTCTGTCATCTTCAAAAGAAGGTGATATGTACTGGAAAAGTGTAACGGGATCTATAATTACTCTATCGGGTTTTTCCTGGATCAGAGAATGGAAATATTTTAGTATTGCATAATCTCCTTTTGTAATTATTTCTTTATCTAATTCAAGGAGCTTAAAGTTGTCATTTTTTAAAAGCTCTGTGTCAAAAAAGGAGTAGTTACTTGCAATCTGTAACAGTTTATCATGAGTTTCGGACAATATAGTGATATAAAAACATTTTTCACCGGCTTTTGCAGCTGCAAAGAGTGAATTTAAGCATAATATCGTACGTCCACTGCCAGTGGCTCCTGCTACCAACATACTCGATGGCCTTACAAGACCGCCATATAGTATTGAGTCTAAACCGTTTATGTATGTAGGAGATAGCATGTGGTCACCTTTTTACATTATCTGTGCGTTTTAGATAGTTATATATTTATCGAAATAAATGTTTATGTGCATTGTTACAGCTGTTGCCATAATCAGTATTTATTCACATTATACATCATATTAGGAAATCAAAATTTGTTTCAATTAAACTCATCAAATGTTGATAAACATGCATGTGCCAGAATTTGATATTAATATTATCGCTTTGCTGAACGATCTTGATGATCGCTTAAGACAGCTTGAATCAAGAGTTTCAGAAGTGGAGATGAGATCATCTGCACAAGTAGATGATAAATTGGCAATGTTTCTTACTGTTCCTGATTCAATCCGTAAATCTCTTTTTGCAGTATCGCGGTTGGTTTCAGGCACTGCAGATGAAGTAAGTGAAATTACTGGTCGCCATAGGTCTATTGAAAACAAGTACCTTAATGAACTATACAGAGCAGGATGGCTAAAAAGAGAGAGAAAAGGCAAGAAGATCTTTTATTCTTTAAAAAAGAGAGTGGATTTCGAAAATGATGAATTTGCATCAGCAGTAAAAGAATTCGAAAGTAAACTAGATGAACTGTTGGGGTGAAAAAATGCTGCTGAGTTTCCATTCATATAAAGGCGGTACCGGAAAAACAACTTTTCTAAGTAATCTTGGAGTATATTTTGCACAGCAAGGACAAAAGATAGGTATCATTGATACTGATGTAAATGGTCCAGGTATACATTCTCTTTTTGACATCAATTTTTCAAAGACATTGGTGGATTTTTTACGCGATGAATGCAAAATAAGCGACATCATATATAAACCATATGAGAACCTGGAATTTTATATTATTCCAGCTAAAGCCTGTGAAGAGGATATCACTTCCATGTTTAATTCTCCCACTCAGGCCAAAGATAAAATGCTTGAGATTGTTAAGTTTATGAACAAGAATTTGAATTTAGACCATGTCTTATTTGATTGCAGTCCCGGGATAAATAAGTCCAGCTTGCTTATTATGAATATAGCCGACAGAGCTACTATTGTTTCTACTATAGATGTGCAGGATATAAGAGGTACCTATATCTTGTCCAATATGTCTTCAAAGCTTGGTACGAAAGCCAATTTACTTTTCAATAAAACCCCAAAAGATAAATCAGATGAGATCAATGACATAGTAGCAGATTTCTGCAAAAAACTAGGTACTTCATTACTTGGTTTGATTACATTTGATGATACTGTAGCACGTACATGGTCAAGAAAATTAGTGATCATAGAGGAAAAAGATTGTGATTATTGTCAGCAGCTGTGTAATATTGCAAAGAAGTTGCTGATATCCTGATCTATTATTTTTTATATTCTTCTAGATGTTTATGGACTATTTTATCGAGCTCTTTTTCCTCTTCTGGACTAAGACTGAATATTTCCTTAACTTTTCTTAGATCTGTACTCACAGCTGGTTTTAAAATAAGTCTCCCATTTTCAAAAGCATATTGTATGTCATTGACACTCTTTTTCAGTCCAAGCTGGATAGAATCTTCTGTTACATAGAAAATGGTGTTGAATACGCTAAAAAGAAGCTTTTGTATGTCGATTTCAAAAGTATTAAGAGCAATTGTGCATATCATTGTTCCTTTTGCATCTTTCATAATAGAAAAAAGCAAATCAAGAAAATGCAAAAAAGCAGTTTTATTTTTAATCCACCGAATAAATCCAAGATCCTCAAGGAAAATCAACTGCTTTTGGTCAATTTTTGATTCAATGTCTAGTAACAGGGAAGTCATATCTGTAGAAGTGAGCCCTGCAGAAAATTTCGTAAACTTACCATATTTTGAGTATAGCATACAGTACATACACTGATTGCATTTAAAGTTATCACATGACCATTTTGTTTTTTCTGTAAATGTTATTGTGGAGATGGAAATATCATTCATATCCAAAAAAGATGATATGAGACACTGAACAATTTCAGGCATTTTTGCTTTCTCGTCATATGCAAATAAAACAGAATGTCCATTAATTAAATGAAAAAGATCATGTATAATATTTTTATTTATACTATCTGTCATGCATTTCTCATAAATTGTATGATGGGATTACGATTTCTTTGCAGAATATTTTTATATTTGCTTTCCAGCATATAGTTAAAGAGTTATTAAATATTATTGTTTTGCCTTGTTTAAATTTTAATTACACATGATTTTTATTTTTTATATATAATAATAGGTCTAAGAAAGTATGGTTGCGAAAAGGTTAATAGCAATAGTAGCAGATTTAGTTTGAGGTGGCATTGTATGTCAAAATTCCAAAAAAGAAATTATGAACGGAAAGGCGAAAAGAAATACGAGGAATTGGAATCCAAGCTTATACAAGATAACCTCGCAGAGCTTAAAGAAGAGCTAGTAGAATTTCCAGGCGGTGAAGACTTCGAGGAGTGAGAACATTTCTTCTACAGTCTCTCTTAGCATATCTATGGAACCTTCAAAAAAACAGCAAAAAAGGATGTTTTTTCGTTATGGAACTAGATACGAAGACGTGCTAAGAGAACTTGGAATCAATCAGGAAACAGTAATTCTGTTAAAAGATGGTGAATTAGTTCCATTGGATGAGGTTGCCAGTTCGGGCAATCTCTCCATTAAAAAAATAACATCACAGGGATAGATTGAATCTGTCATTTTTGCTGAAAAAGGGAAAACTCTCTTTTAAGGAAAAGATATTCAATTTATTTTAGAACACTATAACTTTTTATTTTTATATCTCCATAAAATTGAGTTTCTAAGTTAATTTTTTCCTATGTGGAGTTGCAGAAAAACCGGACTATAAAATTAAAATTATATCAAAGAGATCTCATAGTAAAGAGATAGTAAATACATGAAATCCCTGATCTGTCTGACGGTGGTATAATTGACATTACCCGCAAGATGCTGAAGAGACCAAAAACCCAAAACATTTTGGCTGGGCATTAACCAAAAAGACTGAAACTATAGCTCAAGATAAGAGATATAGGACTGGAAAAACCACCCATTACCAGAAGATTATTGAATATAATTATTACTCCCATCATTGCGATGGTATGTCTGAGTGTATTCCAGATAAAAGAGGGAGTATAGTTTTTTTCTTTGGAAAAATATATTATGTAAATATAGCTGCCCAGTAGTGCCAAGATGAAGAATACCTTTAATATAACTATAGCAAAAAGTCCATGCATCGAAACAAAAGTTGATACAGCTGGGTTCCCTTCCTGAGCAAGACCATTATCTATGGCATAGATAGTGGTGAAAGTGTCTCCTATTACATAAAATAATAAAACGAACTTTATATCCCTCAGGAATCTGTAAAGATCTATAGTAGAAACTAACGATTGTTTTTGAGCATTGCGGGTCATCGTACCACCGTGACCTTACCTTTTCATTTTTCACACAACTATGAATAAGTCGACATGCTGCTATATAAATACTTCTATACTTTTGTATATAATGCTTCTCATCATTATGAGAAATCTTACGATGGATTACTCCAACTTTCAAGGGCATTCAGCAAAAGGCTTTTATTTTAATGTTCATAGGTGAATAGCAATGACACTCATGGAAGATGCAAAAAAGGGAATAACAGCTCCCCAGATACAGGAAGTCGCTGAAAAAGAAGGTATCGACCCCGACCTTGTAAGATCCTGTGTGGCAAAAGGCATCATTGCGATACCTGATAATCCTGCAAGAGATTCAACACCTGTGGGCATTGGCAGATATATGAGTACTAAAGTCAATGCAAATATAGGAACTTCCAGAGACTACATAAATGTAGAAGAAGAAATTGAAAAAGCACGGATTGCAGAGAAATTTGGTGCAGATACATTAATGGACTTATCCACGGGGGGAGAGTTAGATACTATACGTTCCCACATCATGAAAGCTGTACATGTCCCCATAGGTTCAGTTCCCCTGTATCAGGCAGCGTCATCTAGGAAAGCAGTTGTGGATATGACATCTGATGACATGTTCAATGCTGTCAGAAAACATGCCAAGGATGGAGTGGATTTTATTACAGTGCATGCAGGTGTCAATTTCAATTCTCTGGAAAGGATAAAAAAAGGAGAAAGAATAACTGAAGTTGTCAGCCGGGGAGGTGCTTTTACTCTTGCCTGGATGCTACACAATGAGGAAGACAATCCATTTTATACTGAATATGACTATCTTCTCGAAATAGCCTATGAGCACGATATGACTTTGAGCCTGGGAGATGGGATGAGACCAGGCTGCATCCATGATGCATCTGACGGAGCAATGTTCACTGAAATAGTGACATTAGGTGAACTTGTGAAAAGGGCACGGGCCGCACATGTGCAATCCTTTGTTGAAGGACCTGGACACGTTGCTGTTAATGAAATTGAAACATGTGTAAAGTCCATGAAAAGCCTATGTTATGATGCTCCTATCTATCTTCTTGGACCGCTGGTCACAGATATAGCTCCAGGATATGATCACATTACAGGTGCCATCGGAGGAACTCTTGCCGGAATGTATGGTGCAGATTTCCTGTGCATGACAACACCTTCAGAACATCTTGCACTACCAACGGTCAGTGATATAAGGGAAGGTATAATTGTAACTAAAATAGCTGCACATGCAGCAGACATTGCAAAGGATGGACAAAGAGAAAGAGCAAGATCACTAGATGACAGAATGTCATATGCACGTCACAGTCTTGACTGGGAAGAGCAGTACAGGCTAGCCATTGACGGAGAACGTGCACGCAATATAAGAGAAAGCCGTGTTACCAGCAGCGATGCCTGTTCTATGTGCGGGGATCTCTGTGCCTTAAAGATAGTCAAAAAAGCCCTTTCAAAAAAAGAATAAAAAATCTTTAGATTACTTGTTTATGAGAATAAAGCTTTTATCCTATCATGAATTTCTTAAGTGGTGAAATATATACAAAATTTTAGTTTTAACAACATTTAATGATAGATCAAAATGGATGATTTAGCCTTTCTAACATACTCTCTTATTTCTATTTTCGTTATAGTGAATCCTATTAGCGGAGTAGTCACTTTCATATCCCTTACTAGCCATATGACTTTTGAGGAAAAGAACATACTTGCAAAAAGAGCTGTTATCCTCGCTTGTATTATAGCTCTCTTCTTTGCTTTAACTGGCAAGACGATGCTAAACCTTTTTGGCATTGATGTCGATTCGCTACGTATTGCGGGTGGTATACTTTTGTTTCATGTAGCATTGGATATGATGTTTGCAAAGGTATCACGAGAAAGTATCACTGAAAATGAAATACATGAATCACTGGAAAGGTCTGATATATGGATATTCCCCATTGCACTCCCACTGTTGACAGGTCCTGGAACCATCACTACAGTCATTGTGCTTATGGGGAGCACTGATGACATGGGGCAAAAGTTTTTAGTGATTCTCAGCATATTGCTTGCGTTTTTTGTATGCCTTGTGATATTTCTTTTTTCAAGACGTATCTATAGACATATAGGATACACTGGTATGCTTGTATTCACAAGAATAATGGGACTTTTTCTTGCAGCATTAGCTGCAGATTTTATCACAACAGGTATCTGGAATGTATACAATGCTTTTTCTTCAGTCAGCTGAGAATATTATAATTCAGTAAAAAAAAGATATCAAAAATACAAAAGAAAGAAGGATATAAATCCTCCTTTTATTATTCTTTCTTTTATTATTCTTTGTTTCTGCGGTTTCTGAATGCTGCAACTGTCACCAATATAAAGAGGGTGGCAACAATTCCTACAAAAGGAGTCTTCGCAATTACTTCAAATGTTCCTTTCTGGTCACCTATCTGAACATCAATAGTTCCAAGCTGATTTCCGGTTGCAGTAAACTTCAAAGTCTTTTCTTCCCCGGGTTCAAGTAAAATGTTCTGTACATCCGTTTTATTTCCGTTTAGGAACAACTCAATCTGCACCTCACCGGCTGATGTACCGGCATTGGATACATTGACACTTATAGTCACAGATTTACCCTGTTCAACCATAGCCGGCTCTATCGCAAGATCGGAATATTTGAACATATTCTCCATGGCATCGACTTCAAAGATCAGCTCTGCCGGCAGGAAACCGTTTATTTCAGCTCTTATCTTGTGTGTACCTGCATCTTTTGGGGTATAAGACAGGGTTCCATCGTTAGAGGTTATACCTATAGCATTACCATCATAATACAAGGAAACACCTTCCATAGGCTCACCGCCTATTGCTTTCTTTACGGCGATGGTCATTACATCTCCTGCATAGACATTTTCCGGAATTATCTCTATCTCTAGCTTCCTTGTAGCATCTTCTGGAGATATCACCTCAATATCCAAAGTACCGCTGACATATCCTTCCTTTTCAGTAGTTACTTTAAACTTTCCTGTCTGACTCAAAGTAAGAGTAAGTATACCTTCGTTTGAGGTTGTTCCTTTCTGAATGTTGTCAAACTTCACAGCAGCACCTTCCACAGCTGCACCCTGAGAAGTTACTTTGATCTCCACTGATTCGCCTGCTATGACAGTAGAAGGCATTTCTATCGACAACTGTTCAGTAGAGGGTGTTGTTGCCATCACAAAAGGATAGTATCTTAAAGTATCCGAATCTGCCACTTTTATTGAAATATCCCCCATGATTCCTACGACATTATCCTTGGCGAGTGTGATGGAATTCCTGTTCTTTAGAGATATACCTGTATCAGAAATACTTGAAACTTCCATTCTGCCAAACCTGTCCGAACCCTCAAGAGTAATGTAGTCTTCTGAAATCTGGAAAACACCCTGCACAAAAATTGCATCATATTGACGTCCTCTGAAGATCTGGTCAAAATGCACGATTATCTGAGGCACTTCGTCGGAAGTACCAAGTTTTGTTTTGTAAACATAGTCTGTATTTGATGAAAGAATAGCTGTATCCACTTCATTTCCATTTTTTGTAAGTGATACACGTACCTTGTTACCATTAAGATCCACTTCCTTTACTTCAAGCAAGTAATCCTCTTCTAATATCAATGATGCACCTGGATATACTGATTTCTTATCATCATTATCAATAAGCACCTTGGAAAGCTTCCCCTCAGCAACCATGCTGACAGAGTTACTGAATGCATTATCGGGATAACCTGCAAAGTACTTTTGTGCAAGGAAGCCTATTACTTCAAACTTCCCCCAGGAATTATGTTCAAAGCTCACCTGCTGGGCTGTAGTGGAATATACAAGACTGTCTTGAGGAATTGTCCTTCCGTTAAGAGCTTTGACTTCCAGTGATTCTGTACCTATGCCTTCATCTATGTTGTAGTAGAAGCCCTCGAAATTGAGTGAAGTCCAGTTAAATGGTCCGTCTGCAACTGTGCCACGCAACTCATAAGTTCCAGGTTCTTTCATATCAACCACTGGAGCAAAACGGAGCACTCTATCATCGGCAACAACAAATTTGAGCTTTCCCATAATATCAATGGTTCTGCCAGCGTTAAGGTTAATAACATCGGGGTTTGACATAGTAATCATTTCAGGACTTACCGTCCTTACTGTCATTCTCCCATATCTGTCACCGCTATTGACAGAGATATAGCTGTCAGATACCTGGAAGATACCTTTCACAAATACTGCGTTTGTTTCAGTTCCTCTGAATATGTTGTCAAGATGTACAACTATAAGGGGAAAATCATCTGTGGAACCGACTCTGGTTTTATAGATGTAGTCCTGATTAGAAGCGATTACCGTACTATCTACCTGCACATCATTTTTCTTAAGAGTGATGAATACTTTGTTTCCGTTAAGGTCGATCTCTGTGATGTCTAGTACATATCCTTCCTTCAAGACAAGTGATGAGCCTGTAAAAAGAGATTTTTGATCATTGTCATTTATGAGAACTTTTGCAAGCTGCCCATCAGCTATCAGACTGACTTGTTTTGTAAAGGCTGTATTATTAGAATAACCTGCAAAGTATCGTTCTGCCATGAAACCGATTATCTGGAATGAGCCCCACTCTCTGCGCTCAAAAGCAGTTTCAATTGGTCTGGTGGAATACATAAGGTCATCCCTTTCAATCGATCTGTCAGAATAACTATCCAGTTTGATAGTTAGCATTTCAGAACCTTCTCCAGAATCGAGATCGTAATAGAAACCAGAATAACTAAGAGGAGTCCATGAATAATTCAGCGAAGGCTGCAGGTTTGCATCCCATATCCTGTTGCCAGTAGAATTATTTACAGCTAAGGCCGTAGTTGATAACAAACCTAAACAAAACATAGTTACCATCAATATTTTAATTTTCATATATTTATCTCTCCTGTAACATTTAATGTCTACAAAAAGAGTATCATTTTAACAGTATATGAGTTTTTTCCGTTAAATATGTTAATAATAGAGGAATTTATACAAAAATAATCTAAGTTACTACTTTATTGAGGCAGAAAAACAGAACATATATTTTCTTTGTTTTTTTCCTCAGCTGTTGGTATATTGTTAGCGAACCATACAGTACGCTGTGGTAAAGCTATTTTTATACCATTTTCTTCAAGTGTCTGCTTAATGACCCACAACAGTCTGGTTTTGACAGAATACCATTCAGTAGAAGGAGCCCAGATTCTCACGAAAATATTTACAGCATTATCATCCAGTTTATCTACAAAAACAGTAGGAGCTGGATTTTTAAAGGCTATGGGGTCTTCATCAATTATGTTTTTGATTATTGCAATAGCCTTGTTTGCATCACTATCATAAGTTATACCAATAACATATTCAAATCTTCTTGCTACATTAGCCGCATAATTTGTGATATTATTGAGAAATACCTTTTCGTTTGGTAAACGTACATATAGTCCATCAAAGGTTCGGATAATAGTGGAAACAAAAGTAATGTCTTCAATTACACCCGCATTATTGTCTATGTTTACCTGGTCACCTATTTTGATAGGTCTTTCAACAGTAAGGCAGATTCCTGAAATCAAATTTGCAACAATGCTCTGTCCTGCAATACCCAGGATGATACCTAGCACACCCCCGGCAACAAGCAGGCTCGAAAGCTCAACTCCCAGAAAAGGGAGTATAAAAAAAACAGTAACTAAGAAGATAAAACTATAACGCATAAGTTTGAGAAGCATGCTCAGTTGTTTCTTATCCATCTTATCCTGCAGTGCCCTCATGAAGTAAATAGACAATATTTTTCCAGCTATCATAGAAATTGTCACTACAGAAGCTATAAACACAATTCTAAAAAAGAGAACTGAATAGCTGGATAAGGAAATCATCGATATGTCATCAAGAGTTATCGTCATAGGCCATACTCCATGATGAATTTGCTGCCAATTACTCTTATTTTAGATGAAACATAAAGTTCCATAGCTTTATTTAGCCATCCTTTCTGAGAACAGTTAATAAACTCTGTTTCAGCTGATTTACGATTTGGAATTCTCATAACAGCTTTCATTAAAACTTTATTTTCTCTATAGTAGATTTTCATTCCATAAGCGTTGAAAACTGACTTGGTTATTTCTACCATATGATCACTATCGTTAACTATTTTCAGATCAATATAGCCAGTATCCCATGGATTTGTAAGGGGAGGAGAAAGAAACACATCACTTTCCCAGTATTTACATATGATCCCATTGCTTGGAGCCCCATACAACGTGTATTTTAACCGTGAAAATGAAAAAATATCAATGAGTTCAAAGTTTTCTTTGTTTTGAGAAACAAAAACCCCTAATTCAATTGGAAAAGTAATGTATACATTTTTTGTGACACCTGGTTCAAGAATAACCGTTGTTTTAAAATTGATAAGTAAGAAGTGAGTGAGTTTTTTAGGTATATTGACTGGTTCTACCGGATTAATCAAGATATTGCATGAATTTTGTAAAAGTAATTTTTCTGTAGTTCCCAGGCATCCAAATCTCCGATATACAAGGGAATCCTCATGTGTTTCCACAGATATGGAAACTCCTTCTATTTCCAAGTTAAAAGGAGATTGATATAATCCGTACATAATTATTCACCACAAATAATATAAAAGAAGTAATTCATTGTTTATAACCATTTCTTTTTCTTGAAATAGGAAAACATGGATATACCTATTAACAACATAATGCACCAGAGGAGAGGATATCCCCATTTCCATGAGAGCTCAGGCATATAATGAAAATTCATACCATACACACCTGCTAGGAAAGTTAAGGGAATGAATATAGTAGCGATGATAGTAAGAACTTTCATCACTTCATTCATCCTGTTGCTAATACTGGACATATATATATCCAGCATTCCAGAAAGTATATCCCTGTATGTTTCTATTGTATCTATAACTTGGATGGTATGGTCATATATATCTTTAATATACATTTGTGTATTTTTTGTAATAAGATTCGAATCCACTCTTAAAAGAGTGCTCGATACTTCACGGAGAGGCCATATGGATTTGCGTAAAAATATAATCTCATTTTTTACGGTATGCAATTCTTCAAGTGTCTGAGGTGTTGGGTTATCAAGTAACTCATCTTCCAGTAATTCTATGCCCTCACCCAGTTTTTCCAGAATAACAAAGTAATTATCAACAATTGAATCAATAATTGCATATGTAAGGTAATCAGCTCCAAACTCGCGTATCCTTCCTTTTGCGCTTTTTAGCCTTATACGAACAGGATTAAATATATCTCCACCACCACCAGCTTCCTGGAAAGAGATCAGGAAATTGTGACCAAGGATAAGGCTTACCTGTTCTGATAAAATTTCAGGCTTTGTTTCTTGTTCCCCTGATCTGCTACTGTAATAGAACATTCTTAGAACTATATAGATATAATCACCGAAGTCTTCTATTTTTGGACGCTGTGTTGTATGAAGAATATCTTCAAGAACAAGAGGATGTATATTGAAATTAGTTCCCAGAAGCTCTATAACTTTTATATCGTGTATTCCATCAACATTAATCCATGTTACAGTAGAGCTATTTGCGAAAGGAAACACTTCTTTTATGTCCAAAATTTCCTTTGATGTATAATTATTTTTATCATAGTAAGTTAAAGTTATCTTTACTGTTTCTGTCAGTTTATCTCCAATATGAATTATAGTTCCCGGAGGTAGACCAAACTTCTCAGAAGCCCTCTTTACGAACCTGTATGTCATTTTGTTCAATCCATGTAAATAATCAAGATTGCTATTAGAGCGATGAATTTGTATTCTATTAAAATTATTCTGCTTATTTATTATACTTTTATCTATGAGAAAGAATAAAGATAGATATTTGATCAGAGAATTTCGATAATTATCAATTTTTAAAAGATTTTTTATTATTGGAAATGGTGAATAATTACAAAAATTAGATGGAAAATAATATGAAAAAAAACAAGAAAATAAAGAGCAGAAACCACCAAACTTTTAGTCAGCATATTGGATTGCGTAACATTG
>JACIVZ010000063.1 GCA_014361205.1 Methanomethylovorans sp.
TCGGCTACTTCAAAATTGCTTGAATCTTTGGGACTTTCCAGACAACAAACCAAAGACTATATTATATAGATTCACCTTAAACTTACCATATGAAAGGATTTTGTATTAATATTGAAGACGCAACACTGGAAAATGCTAATTTCCGTAAGGTTCTCTATACTTCAAAGCACAGCCAGCTGGTACTTATGAGCCTCAAGCCATTAGAAGAAATCGGGATGGAAGTGCATGAAGAAAATGATCAGTTTTTCCGTTTTGAGAGTGGAGAAGGTAAGTGTATAATCGACGGTAATGAATATGAAGTAAGTGATGGGTTTGCTGTGGTAGTGCCAGCAGGCGCACAACACAATGTCATCAACACTTCGGATAGAGAAGACCTTAAACTTTATACCATATACTCTCCGGCACATCACAAGGACGGAATCGTACGTATTACGAAGAAAGAAGCTGAGGAAAACGAAGCAGAATTCGACGGAATTACTACTGAATAAACTACTTAATAAGCTAGTAAAAAATTCAAATTACTTCTTTTATTTCAGTTTGATATATGATTCATTGATTCTATTGCACTTTTTTTTGTACTTTAACTATAAACAACAAATAATAGTCTAAAATTTTAAATCCTTTTCTCTGTCAGGTGGGCCCGGGGAGATTCGAACTCCCGACCTCCGCCGTGTGAAGGCGACGTCATGACCAGCTAGACCACAGGCCCTTTGAGCAGGATAGAATAGTATTTATTCTCTATAAGCCTATCGCTGCAACTCTAATTCGTTTTTGTTGACTTAAAGTACACATAGGTGAAAAATCCTGCCAGTATGGCTCCTGCTATTATTGTGAACAGTGCCTGGTTACGAGGCATAATTGCATATACGCCTAAGGCAATCAGTGTGCCAGTGGCCATAGCTACAGGTATCAAAAGTGAGTGTTTTCTGATCTGTTGATCTTTTGTCATCAGTTCACATTCCTTTATTTATATCTTAAATTATCAAATTATATATATTTTACTTTCTATTATCTTGTACATATATGAATTAAATACTGTTACTTCAATACAGTCCGAGAACCATGCAGGTGACTATTACATACCTCATAAATTTCCCTGTGAACACAAAAAGACTGAAAATCTTAAACTCAAGTTTCATAATACCACTCATGGCTGTGATGGCATCACCAATCAAGGGCACCCATGTAAAAAGTAGGGAATACATACCATATTTCTTGAACCAATTCTCTGCACTAACAAGACGTTGCGGTGGGATTGACAGATATTTTTCAATAAGGTCCCTACGTCCAACGAGGCCGATATAATAGGTGGTGCATGCCCCACAATAGTTCCCTATAGATGCGACTATGACCAATAATAGAGGATCAAATCCATTGTTTATGAGTAACAACAGCAGCGCTTCAGAACCCAAAGGCAACAACGTAGAAGCCAGAAAACTTGCAATGAAAAGACCTATGTATCCATAAACGGAAAGATCTATTACTCCAATCATTGCATCCAATTGAGCCTTTTAACATAAAAAACAGGCGTATCTTTATAATTATTATAGGGTACAGAAATATTAATGGATGTAACCACAAAGAATACCATTCTCATACTGATCTTATGTTAAGTTTAAAATTGATAATGTTTAAAAAGACTTAAATCGGCATAGGTACAATCTGTTCCTATGCTTGCGTCTGAAGTCATATCGCGTTTGCGGGGCATATATCCGCCGGCTTTTTTCGAAAGGATCAATGACCCTTTCTATGTGCTTGTTTCTACAGTGCTGTCGCAGCGCACCAGGGATAATGTTACCATTCCCGCCACAGAGAAACTGTTCAGTGTCTATGGTTCCCCGCAGGCTATAGCAGCAGCTGATCCGGAAGATATCGAGAAACTGATAAAGGATGTTGGTTTCCACAGAGTCAAGGCCGGGCGTATTATCGAGATTTCAAGGATACTGCTTGAGGAGTATGAGGGTAAAGTGCCGGATAATATCGATGATCTTCTCAAACTGCCGGGAGTAGGCAGAAAAACCGCTAATTGCGTGCTTACTTACGCCTTTCGTAAGGATGCCATTGCAGTGGATACCCATGTGCACAGGATCTCCAATCGGCTTGGGCTGGTCACAACGAACACTCCTGAGGAAACGGAAAGCGGGCTCGAACATGTGGTTCCCAGGCAACTTTGGCAGTACGTCAATGAACTGCTGGTGAGGTTCGGCCAGGATGTATGCCGGCCGATTTCCCCGAAATGTGATGTCTGCTTGCTGGCAGACCTGTGTCCGTCCAGAGTGATACGGATCACTGAATAAAACGTAAACTTATTTACAGTATTTGCATCTCACAATCTATAAAACACAAACGACTCTATACTTCCTGAGGGTAGGAACACATAAATAAGCCTTTTTTCCACTTACAGGAGTTATTCATGAAAGCTACTCAGATCGATCATGCACTTGACGGTACACTGACCCCTGAAATGGAGTTAACTTCCAGGACCGAGAAAATGAATGCAGAAACTGTCATTTCCAGGGTTGCAGACGGCAGTCTAGTTATCATGAAGAGGGACAATGGCCGGTGCGTTGCCATAGGCAAAGGTGCGACAACCAAGGTAAATGTGAACCTCGGCACTTCTTCTGACACCATCCATCCGGATGAAGAGATAGAAAAGGCGCATATTGCAGAAAAATATGGTGCAGACACCATAACCGATCTATCCATGGGCGGTGATATCTCTGCTATAAGGCAGTCCATCTTTGAGAATACGGCCCTGCCGATAACTACAGTGCCTATCTATCAGGCTGTTGTGGAAAAGGGTTTGATGGATATGACTGGCGAGGACATTCTTTCTTACCTGAAAGCTCATGTGGACGAAGGTGTGAGTTCTGTTGTGCTGCACTGCGTGCAGAAAACGATGCTTGACAGGATTAAAGGTGCAGGCAGGATCATGGGTATGGTCTCCAAGGGAGGTTCGTTCACAAGCGTATTCATGCTGTCTAACAAGTGTGAGAACCCCTTTATTGAGCATTTTGACGAGGTCATGGAGATCCTCAGGAAAAAAGATGTGGTGCTCTCTCTGGGTAACACCATGCGCAGTGGCTGTATCCATGATCTGTGGGACGAAGCCCATAAAATGGAGGCTGAGAGCAATGCGCAGCTTGCACATCAAGCGCATGAGCATGGAGTGCAGGTTATCATAGAGGGTATGGGCGGGCATATACAGGCAAATGACATTGCTGAGAGGGTTCAGTTCTACAAATCCCTTGCCGATTATCCTCTGTTCGTTGCAGGCCCACTGCCAACGGATATTGCTGTAGGGTACGATCACATTGCCGGAGCTGTGGGAGCGAGCATGGCAAGCGGTGCAGGTGCCGATTACCTGTGTTATATAACACCTGCTGAACATCTGTCCCTTCCGTCACCTGAACAGGTAAGAGAAGGTCTGGTCGCCTTCAAGATAGCATCTCATATAGGTGATTCCATAAAATACGGTATAAGTTGCAAGGATCTGGAACTTGCCAGGAAGCGTGCGAGATTTGACTGGAAAGGACAAATGAAACATGCGCTTGACCCTGATAAGCCCATGACCATGTGCCCGGATAATCCCGGTCCGTGCACGATGTGCGGCAAATACTGCGCTATCAGCATCATGAGCAATTATTTGGCAGATGATGGTTAATTATAATAATCGAGTATCACCATCAATGTTAAATAATAAAGTACCCATCGCAAACATAATATAAAATGCGCCAGTTTCCATCACTGACTTATATAAAGTCCATATGAAGAGTATATAATATATATGTAATTGTGTAGGTGAAGTATGTTACTAGTCGGAGAAGCACTCATCGGCGAGGAACCAGAACTCGCACACGTAGACCTTATCATTGGTGACAAGAACGGTCCTGTAGGACTTGCCTTTGCAAACGGCCTTACCCAGCTGTCCGCGGGACACACTCCTCTTTTGTCAGTTATCCGTCCCAACCTGCCAGCCAAACCCTCCACGCTCATCGTTCCTAAAGTCACTGTAAAGAACATGGGACAGGCAGCCCAGATCTTCGGTCCTGCACAGGCAGCCGTGGCGAAGGCTGTTGCAGATGCTGTTGAAGAAGGTGTTATTGACAAAAAGGACGTTGAAGATCTTGTGATCATAGCAAGTGTGTTCATACACCCAGAAGCAAAAGATTACAACAGGATATACAGGTATAACTACGGTGCCACCAAGCTGGCTCTCAAGAGGGCTATGGAAGGCTTCCCAAGTGTGGAGACAGTTATGAAAGAGAAGGACAGGGCTGCCCACGGTATCATGGGATTCAAGGTCACAAGATTGTGGGATGCCCCATATCTGCAGGTTGCTCTTGATAACCCTAACATCACAGTCATTCGCAATATTGTCTCCCAGATCCCCAAGAGCGACCATGTGATACTGGAAGCCGGTACTCCGCTCATAAAACGTTACGGAATGGATGTCATTTCCCAGCTGCGTGAGGTCAGGCCAGATGCATTCATCGTAGCAGATCTCAAGACGCTGGATACAGGCAACCTTGAAGCCCGCATGGTCGCAGATGCAACAGCTGACGCCATTGTGATCTCAGCCCTTGCACCAGTGTCCACTCTCCACAAGGCAATTGAAGAAGCCCACAAGACAGGCATATATGCCGTAATGGACACCCTAAACTGTCTTGATCCTGTTACAGTGCTAAGCGAGCTCAAGAAAATGGGTAGCTTGCCTGATGTTGTGGAACTACACCGCGGTATTGATGTAGAGGATACAGAGCATGCATGGGGTAGCATAGATGATATTAAGGCATTTTCTACAGAATCCCACAAGATTCTTGTGGCTGTGGCTGGTGGTATCCGTATAGATACTATGCCTTTAGCATTGAAAGCAGGAGCTGACATCCTAGTGGTAGGGCGTGCCATTACTAATGCCAAAGATGTAAGGCAGGTAGCAGAGAAATTCATTGAAGGTCTGAACAAGCCGGAAATAGACCAGTTCAGAATAATGACCGATTTCTAAGCGTGTTCATTACACGCCTTTTTTTCAGGAGGGATTAAAATTAGCTCAATTATGATAGTTTTGAACCTGAAGACATATCTGGAAGGCACAGGAGAAAACTCAGTAAAGATCGCACAGATATGTAAGGACGTTGCAGACGACGCTGGCATTGAAATTGCAGTTGCTCCTCAGTTCTGCGATATATATCGAGTGGCTTCCCAGGTGGACATACCCGTATATTCACAGCATCTTGACAGTGTGGGAGCAGGTAGTTATACAGGTCATGTCTTTTCCAGATGTATCAAAGATGCAGGAGCTGTCGGCACTCTCATTAATCACTCTGAAAGAAGACTTAAACTTGCTGAGATTGATGCCTCTGTGCAGACTGCAAAAAAAACAGGTCTTTCTACCATTGTCTGCACAAACAATATATCAACATCTGCAGCAGCAGCAGCCTTATCTCCGGATTACGTTGCAGTTGAGCCTCCAGAGCTTATCGGTTCAGGTATTCCGGTATCTAAAGCCGATCCTGGAGTGGTCACAGGTTCGGTAGAAGCCGTACATAAGGTTAATCCGGCAGTAAAAGTATTATGTGGTGCAGGCATTTCCAAAGGCGAAGATCTTGCAGCTGCTCTTGAACTTGGCTCGGTGGGTGTGCTGCTGGCTTCAGGAATAGTAAAAGCTATGAACCCTAAGTTAGCTCTTGAAGATCTCGTAAGCAAGATTATCTGAAATATTTTATGCTCAGGGTAGGTTAAGCCAGCTAATGAAAAGCAAAACGATAGATATGCCCATCCGCAGGTACATGGGTATGATGATATCAAAATTGCTGCGCAACATCTCTGATATGCCAACAGGAGGAGGTGCTATCATCAGCGCCGCCATAAACAGCGGAACACCTGCAAGCAGATTCCTTGCCACAAGCATAAGATATAGACCCTGTATCCCAAGATATATTCCGAAAGCAGCTAGGAAAAATAAACCACCTTTCTGGAATTTGAGGCGCTGCTGAGGATCCATTTGCATTTTATCCACAAAAGCATTTTTTTTCATATTTTCACCGATACGTTATGGTGATTGAAATCTATAGAATATAACAGTATGCCATGTGAACATAACAATACTCTACTCTAATATAACCCTATGTTGCATTCTATGTACTCACACTCTTAACTTACATCCGATACCGCACAGGACTTTTTCTACATCATGCTGTACTTTGTCAGGTTCCTTGTCAGCGAATATGATTATTCGGTATGTAATACTCTTTTTCCCTTCGATAAGGTACATGTCAATAATCTCAGAGTTAACTATATTCTCATTACAAGAGAGTATGTTCAATATGACTTCAGGATCGGCATTTTCAGGAACTATTAGGGATATGTCTCTTTTGTGGTGTATAAGATTTTTCAGCTTCCATTCTTTCAATTCCTGTGCTGAAAGCAGCTGTATGTTTTCTATTTTAAGGTATATTTTCTTTGTTCCCTCTTCGATCAGAACCTCTGTAGGAGTGACTTTGCATACTTTACCAACATGTATTTTTCCTGAATACACATGCAATAACCCTCTTTCTTCTCCCACAGATGCCAGAAGGTGTTCATATTCAGCAATTTTATGATTAATTAACTTATCAGAACGCCTCAGGGCAGGAGACGTATCCCCAAAATGTATGGCAGCATCTTTCATCTTAGCAATGAACCCTTCAAGGTTATGTTCTCTTACCATTTCTGAAATGGTTTGACACTCATGAAGAAAGGCATCATGCACTTTGATTACTTCTGGGTTCTCCATTTGTATCATAGCATAGAGATAAGGGTTCTGACCCAATATCCTGCCAACGAAATCCAGCATTATGTCATAAACAGGACTCATGAACTTCCTTGATTCCTTCACGTTAAAGGAAAGTCTGTTTAATGTTGTGCCTATTGTTATGTATGCAAAATGAGTAAGCCCCTGCACTACAGAAACTAACCTGTCATGCTCTTCAGGGCTAACTATCACTATGTCAGCACCACTCTCTTCTAATATATTTTTGATAACAGGAAACCAGGTCTTGCATCTGTCGGCTATGGGCGTCAGGATAAACCTCTGCCCATGCAGATTTGGTATCGTTGGTCCGAACATGGGATGTGTTCCCAGTATCTCCACATTTTCAGGAGCATATTTCATCATGGCATTCATGGGTGCAGTTTTTATTGAAGTCAGATCCATGAGCAAGCTTCCTTTTTTCATCAAAGGTGCAACCTCTGCAATGACCTGTTCAGTAATATCAATAGGTACGGAAATAATTATAACATCGCTTATTTGTACTTCTGCTTTCAGATTATGAGCAAACCTGACGCCCAGCCTTTCTGCCACATATGTCTTTCCGCTTTTACCCCATATACTGACATCGAAGCCTTTTTCCTTGAAAAAAAGGGAGAACCATTGTCCCATTTCACCGGTACCACCTATGATAAGCATTTTCAAGTTATCAGCGCTCCAATTACAGCTTTTTTCATTATTTCTACTGGTGGTTCCACACCTGTCCATATCCTGAAAGCTTCAGCACCTTGATAAACCAGCATCATGACTCCAGAAACAGTTTTTGCTCCGGCTTTTTCAGCTTCCATAAGCAGTTTTGTCTTCAATGGATTGTACACAATATCAAAGACCACAAGATCCTCATGTATTTGGTTAGCTGTCACTATACTATCTTCCACGTGTGGATACATTCCTAAGGTGGTACAGTTTATAAGTATGTCTGCACTGGCTATAAGATCGTCAAGCTGTTCAAGACCGCATCCTTTCACATTTCCTATAACAGCTGCATCATCTGCCAGTTGAATAGCTTTTTCAGGCGTACGGTTAGCGATGGTTACATCTGCTCCACACCTTGCAAGCTGAAAACAGATTCCACGGGCAGCACCTCCGGCACCGATTATCACTACTTTTGCTCCCCCTATTTTCACACCAGCATCAATAAGTGCCTTTTCTGCCCCAATACCATCTGTATTGTATCCCCTTATACCCTCTTTAAAATCTACAGTATTGACAGCTCCTATAGCAGCTGCAAGAGAATCAGGCTCCACTATTTTTAAAGCTTCTTCTTTTAGAGGTACAGTAAGATTCAGTCCTCCAAATCCCAAGGCATTTGCTCCTTTTATAGCATCTTTAAGATTTTCTTTATTCACTTGGAAAGCATGGTAAGTACAATCCATTCCAAGTGCTTTAAATGCTGCATTGTGCATAAGAGGGGACAATGAGTGCTCAATGGGGTCTCCCAAAACAGCAAAAACTCTTTTCATAGAAGCACTCTCATGGTTCTCTTCAGTTCTTTTATTTTCAGTTGGCCAGGTGCCACAGCTTCTTCAATCGCACCATAAGTAAGTACTGATCCATATAACGGTGCAATTACACGCGTATGTTTTCCAATATTTCCCATACCAATAATGCATGCAGGCTTGGTAACATCATGAGTAACTCGCAGAAGGTTGATGGTATCAGTAGATGAATTAGCTTTCGCAGCAAATTTTGCTATATCTCCTCCGCATTGCCACGCCATTTCAAGTATATTTTTCATTTTTTCTATGGAAGGAGTTCCATTAAAATCATGATGTGAAACTATAACTGTCTTCCCAAGATCATGTGCATAAGCTATGAGTTTTTCCCTTAGGTTAACCGCCGCAGCAAGTTCTACATCTATCGCATCTACAATAGGCAGAATATCCAGGAACAGCTGAATTCTTTTTTCTTCCGAGTCCGTCCATTTGCCTCCATCGCTTGGTATTCTATTGGTTGCAATACATGGGATAGTTACCGCCGCCTTAACATCTGCGATCATTTGCAGTGCAGACTTCGTATCTTTCCTGTCAAGAAGGTCCAGTCTGATCTCCAGAATATCTGCCCCCTGCAAGAGTGCCTTTCTGGCCATTTTCACAGGAGAGTGGCTTATTACAGCCACAACCGCAGTTTTTTTTGACAGGTCTACATCACCTATTTTTACCATTTGTCCTCTGTTTATTTTTCTATAATTGTTTCCTCTATTTTCATCCCAAAATGTCGGCCAATATCCTCATATTTCACCAGTACTTCATCACCAATCTGTAGATCGGTTACAGCTATTGTTTTTCCACCTTTGCCTACCATCTTGATGGTCTCGGCATTCTGTACAATAGTCTTTATAGTCTTTCCATTAATTTCAGCTTCCACAAGCATCAGCGGTCTTCTTTCTATTTTTACTCTACCAACAATACCTTTTCTTTGTTCACCAGCTGCATTGACAATGGTTACTTCATCCCCCGCTTCAAGTTCACAAAGATATTTAGTCCTATCTCCCACTAGAACATAGGCATGTACTGCTCCTGCATTCACTCTGAAAGGACGTGATGCAACGTATGGGCTATCATCTGCTTCCGAATTTATAAGAAAAAGTCCACATGACTGGGAGCCAACAAGCATACCTTCCCCACTTGTCATCAAATTACATGTGTCTACACATACTCGATCACCCATGCCAACCTGTCCAACCTTTGTAATCACAGCAGTTGCAAGATCGATATTTTCAGTACCGGATCTTTCTGCCAATAATACTGTTTTCTTTATTTCGCTGGGGTCATCTGTATCAAGGAGTATTCCATCAGAGCCGTGTTCCATGGTCTCAAGGGAAACCTTTGCTTCTTCGGCAGTCCTTACTCCTGATATTATCTGAACATCTTTATCATGTAACTCCGCAATTAGGTTTTCTAGTGGAATAACCTTCCAGTCAGTACCTATAGTAATTATATAATCACAAGCTTCAGCCAACGCCGCTGCGAATTCTTCATATTCTTTGTTGCGGATGACTACATATCCTGCTACTTTTAATCCTTTATCTTTAAGGCGAGTGGCAGTTATTATATCAAATGAGCCGCTGAAATCAGGAGGAAGGGGTTTTGTTCCGTCTCCTTCACTTCCTTTTCCGATTACCATTACATCTGCAGGAGATCTTTCATCGTGGGTAAAAGCAGCAACTTTTATGTTACCCAGTTCTTTTACCTTCTCCACGTCATTGGCTTCTACAAGTATGTAATCAACACCTGATTCTAACGCGGTGGTGATTATTCCTTTTCTGTCATCCCACCTGCCTTCATCGGCTTTTATCCATACAGTTTTAGTTTTCATAATCTCACGTTATCTTTATTTCAATTGTTCAAGAGCTTCTTCTACACTACGGTTTTTATGAACTATCTCCGTTATTGCTCTTGTAATTTTTGTGGGATTATCATGCTGGAAAACATTTCTGCCGATTGCCACACCTCTTCCACCAGCATCAATGGCACCTCTTATCATTTCCAGAAACTGTTCATCGGTTTCTGTCTTTGGTCCTCCAGCAATTACAACAGGAACTGGACATCCTTTAACAACATCCTTAAATGAATCCACATCGCCGGTGTACACAGTTTTGACGACATCAGCTCCAAGTTCAGCTCCTACTCTTGCAGCATGAGCTACCATCACTGGGTCTTGTGGATTAGTGACCTTTTTTCCACGTGGATACATCATGGCAAGTAATGGTATGCCCCAGTTATTACAATCTTCAGCTATCTTTCCGAATTTCTGTAGCTGATCGGCTTCGGTTTCAGAACCTACGTTCACATGTATGGATACTGCATCAGCTCCCATTTTCATAACTTCTTCCACACTGCAGACCTGAACTTTGTTGTTAGGGTCGGGTCCAAGGGACGTAGAGGCGCTCATATGTACTATTAATCCTACATCATGGCCGTATCCTCTATGTCCATGCTTAATCATACCTTTTTGCATAAGTACTGCATTTGCTCCCCCTTCAGCTACCTTGTTAATAGATTCTGCTATGTTGGTGAGACCTTTTATAGGACCATCAGATATACCATGATCCATAGGTATAATTACCATGTTTCTGCTATTTCTGTCCATTATCCTTTCTATACGTATTCTCTTTCCTATTTCTGACATTTTCAGAATCTCCATTCCATATCATTTAACCATGTTAGTATGTAACATAGTAACATGGTACAAATATATAAAGTTATTTCCACAGCATGCAATACGAATGTATTTTTATATCATAAAAGTAATTCAATTGTCTTTCTTAGCTGATGAAATTATTCTCTATTACAAAACCACTTGATTTTATTTCATATCTTACAGGAGTTGTTCCATGATCACTTCCCCTCATTTTGAGTATGTAAAGGGACTTTTGCAAACCAGATGATGTAAGTTTCTGTTGCAACGTTATGACACTATCTGCAACAGGTGATATTTGTATGTCAAATGTTTTAGAACATGCTTTAATTTGTGGAATGTGACAAGCCAGAAGTGATGTAACCTCTTCATTCCTAAATATCCGGGTGAGAGTAGCAATATGTTCTTTCGTTTCCATTGGATCTATAATTGAACAATTGAAACTTTCCATATCATCTAAAAATATTCTATGTGCCTTAATTTCCTTGATGTTTTTCTTTATCTGAATTATATGTTTATTAGGGTCAAGGGAAAACGGTAATGTATGGATAATTTTTATCTTACCGATTTTTTCCATTTCTCTTAAGTTCCATCCAAAATTAAAAGCATGTAAATACAATTCTTCAGGAGTTTCTTCAAAATTAATAATAATTCCTGCTTCCCCATTTTTTGCTCCTTCCATGACAAAATGGAGTCCAAGTACTGTTTTTCCCGTACCAGTAGGTCCTACGATAAGATTTGAAGAACCTTTGATAAATCCGCCTCCCAGCATTTTGTCTAGATGGTATATCCCTGTAGAAATACGTTCATCAGAAGCAGTTAAAAAATAGTTAGCTTGTTCGAGACCTTTTGGATAGATGGATATACCATCTGTTCCTATCTCAAATGTATGATCTCCCTGTATGTATGACATACCAGTTACTTTAATTAATTTGATATATCTTCTTGTAACATGTGTCTTAAAACTTTGAGAAAGGTATATTATATTATCTACAATATCGCTTATTACATTGCTTTTTATATTGTCTATTTCAAGAGTCCCGATAAAGTAGACCACTGCATTCCATTCGTTAAGCGCAGCGTTAAGAGAATACATAAACCTCCGCCTTTCAGCTTCAGGAAATCCAAATCCAATAGGTGTAACAGGGTCTATCAGTATCCTGTCAGGTTTAAGTGAACTAACAACATTTCCCAGTTCAACAAGCATACTGAGTGGATCTCGCTCCACGCTACCGACATTAAAAGTATGAATCTTTATATTCTCTTCAAAAAAACTAAACCGTGAAAGTATTTGTCTAATTAATGATTCAGATTTCGATGTAATTGCTACATAAAGTACTTTTTCTCCCTTTTTTGCTGCGGCACACAAGCTCTGTATTCCGAGAGTGGTTCTTCCTGTCCCAGGTGTTCCTGCAATTAATGTCGTAGAAGGACTAAGGATGCCTCCTCCCAGAATATCGTCTAATCCATCTATTCCAGTAGACACTGTATTCAAAACAACATCCTCGTAAGATTTTGATTTATTTGTATGATATATTTATATTATATATCTCCTACCTATTTATGAATACCCTATTTTGCATAAATGTCTTCTTTTTGTGTGCTATTTTTCAATAGCATATGTATTTATAGAGATTTACCATACTTGCGATAAATATCGCGGAGTGTCTGCATGAAACCAATAAATATTCTTGTTATCAATAATTATGGTCAGTTCTGCCATCTGATCCATCGTA
>JACIVZ010000064.1 GCA_014361205.1 Methanomethylovorans sp.
AGGAGATTAGAGCAAAAAGATATTGGAATCAACTAAAAGAAGTCAAATTCAAGCTATTGGTGCATAACCTTGACAGATCTATCAAGGTTATGATTGTTATAAAAATGAGGATTTCTACAGAGCCATAAATTTAATTTAAAGACGTTGGGACATCTCTCCAATATGACGGGTACTGGTAGAACCAACGTCTTAACCAAAATATCACTTAAGAAATGTATTTATTTTTTTTGGTCTAAATAAGTTAAACTTTTCTTGGATCTGTGATCTCACCTGTAAGAGCTGAGGCTGCAGCCGTTGCGGGAGAACTAAGGTAAACAAATGATTCAGGGCTTCCTTCTCTGCCTTTGAAGTTCCGGTTAGATGTAGCAAGGCCAACCTCACCATCGCCCAGCAATCCGAATGAACCACCCATACACGGACCACAGCAAGGTGCTTCCACTATAGCACCTGCCTCCATAAACTGTTCTACATAACCAGCTTTCAGTACTTTGAGATATTCAGTCCTGGATGCAGGAATAATAAGCATTCTCACACCTTTGGCTACCGGCTCATCACCCATGATCTTGGCAACTATTTCAATATCTTCAAATCTACCATTCGTGCATGACCCTACAAAGATCTGATCAATTTTTGTGCCTTCTACTTCTGTAACAGGTTTGACATTGTCAACATTGTGGGGACATGCCACTTGTGGTTCGAGTTTAGAGACATTATATTGTCTTATCTCTGCATATTTTGCTCCTGCATCTGATTTCCAGTAAGGATCAAATTCATAATCTGGAATCCGTTCTTTAAGGTATGCTGCAGTAATTTCATCTGCTTCTATTATACCTGCCTTGCCACCCATCTCTATGGCCATATTGGAGATGGTCATCCTTTCTGAAATTGACATATTGTGTATAGTGGATCCACCATACTCTGCAGCCTGATACCTTGCTCCTTCCACACCTACATCACCTATCAGGTATAATATTAGATCTTTAGAATACACCATTTTTGGCAACCTGCCTTCCACTTCGAATCTGATGGTTTCTGGAACCTTAAACCACAGCTTTCCAGTCGCAAAAACAGCTGCCATATCAGTGGAACCTATACCTGTGGAAAATGCACCTAATGCACCATATGCACAGGTATGGGAATCTGATCCTACGATGAGATCTCCAGGTCTTACATGCCCTTTTTCAGGCATCACCTGATGGCATATACCTTCATATACATCATAATTAAGTATGTTCTGTTGCTGCGAAAATTTTCGCAGTTTTATATGATTTGCTGCTGCATTAAGAGAATCTGCAGGTACCTGATGATCAAAAATAATTACTATTTTACTGGAATCCCATACTTTCTTCTCTTGCTTGTTTACCATGATCTCATAAAAACCATCGATTGCAAGCGGACCAGTAATATCATGTGTCATTGCACAATCAATATTTGCAAGTACGAATTCCCCAGCCTTAACGGCTTTTCCTGATGCTTTGGAGAAAATCTTTTCAGCAATAGTCATTGGATAGTTGATTTTTTCATACATGGTTATCAACGTTCTATTATTCATTATAAATAAAGCGATCGACAATAAGAATTAAATTTGTTCGCATCTGTAATGAGTGCCTTCACTATCATGCACAATATAAAATACATACCCCTTCTTGAACCTTTCCAGAGATATGCTAATATTTGTATCCACTGGCTCAAAATGTTCATATCGCTGATATACCAAAATAAGATCTTCAAGTTCTTGTATGTATCTATTTAATACCAATCTCGCAAGTGAAAGGCTATCTGAAGGAGATATAAAGCTCCCTAAACCTTCACATTCTGATGTATAAAGTTTACATTTCTCCATATAAAATGGATAGGTTTGACACATGACAGGTCTGGACTTGTAGATACTGCATTTGTGTGATATACTTTCAAAAAAAAAGCAATCACCATTTTTCTTTCGTTTGAGCATCCAACCAAAACTATGTATATTTCCTTTTCCATCAATATAGGGCAGAAGATTAGATGTTTCAGAAACACCATTAAGAGCATTTTCCACTTCTACAGGAATAAAAGGTGATGAAAAATCAGCTTCCGAAAGATGAGTAGTTTTATAAATTTCCAAAATATCTTGTGGCAAGAGCATTACACGATTATCACCATACTTGCCTCTGCAGCAACATCCGCATTGTGTACACGAGAATCCTGTTTTCTGAATTTGAAAGCTTATTGACTCTACTTCTAAACTTTTTGCCTGCATAAGTTCATTTTTAACATCTTCTAGTATAAGATTTCTATATGTGCTTCTAAATTGCATTGAAATTCATTGATGTAATATCAGTAGATTAAGATATCGATAAGATTCAACTTGCTATGAGGACTAAGCTTTCAATTATCCATACTTTTGTGAAAGCTATGTATTTGTTATTCATACATTTTCATAACATTTCAGAATTGAAGAAATAGTATGAATGCATATGAAAAAATAGGAAAACTATGGTTCAAATGATAATATTGCCTTTCATACAAAAATATTACGATAATAACTAATAGATTGAAGTATGTGATTAATAAGGATAGTTATCTTCAGCATCTTGTAAGTAATATCAGCATCAATACCTCATTAATCTTCATTATCAGAACAATTCATTGGGTACTAAATAGCTCTTGCTATCTAGAGTCTGATTATATGACATAGTTTAACCAGAATGACACGACAGAGTCCACAAATTATAAAATTCTGCTATTTAAAATCTTATAGAATTTATCCACAAATTTTGTGGAAATATAGAAAGAAGGAATTTGTCCTGAAAAATTATTCCATACTATGCACTTACACCCACCACATCCAGAAATCTTTTAACAACTGACTCGTTCACAAGCTTGAGCAATGTTTGCCTATCTTTTGCCACACTGAATACACCTAATGGGATCTGAGCAGCTGCAGCATTGGAATGGCCACCTGCATAACCTTCACCAAATGCTTTTTTCATAACTTCACCAAGATTCACACGGATATCATTACTCCTTCCAGAAATAAAAATAGTGTCTTCTGATACACCAAAGACTAAAGTAGTTGATATGCCCTCAAGATTCAAAAGATAGTCTGCTGCCTGAGGTAATGTATCCCTGTCTCTGATACTTCCTACATTTGAAATGAGGTAACCACTATATATTTGTCTGTTAAGAATTGCCTCACCCAATACGTCGAGCGTTTCTGTAGACATGGATGGACGTTCAAGCTGATCAAGGATGTCATGCTGAGAGAGGGGATACAAAAAAGCTGCTGCAGAAAGGTCTGAAGAATCTGTATTCCTTTTAAAGTCCATGGTATCCGTGCGAATACCATAAAGCAAAGCTGTTGCAAGTTTTTGATCTATATCAATATTTAATTCCTGAAGATATTTTGTAAGAATGGTTGCTGAGGCCCCCACATTAGGGCGTATATCAATGAATTCTGCATCTATATTCAGATCTCCTACTGGATGATGATCAAAGACAGCTCCTATATGAGTACCTGGTTGCAATTTATTATTAGAACCCGGCACCGCACAATCTACAAGGGCAATTTTATCATAATTTGAAATATTTCGATCTTCCATCTTTGAAAGTTCAATGCCTAATAAGTTCACAAATGCTTTGTTCTCCTGATGACCGATTTCTCCACTATAGAGGATATCAGAAACCACATCAAAACTTTTAGCAATTGTCTGTAAAGCAAGCGCTGCCGATATAGAGTCTGGATCGGGGTTATTATGCACAATTATTGCCAGGTTTTTTCCCCTCAGACCATTGAACCACTGAACAAGTTTGTTTCCTCTTAACATGGACTCTGCACGTTCCAACGATCTAGCAAGAGATTTTGCCACTACTTTTGGAGGAATAATTACAAGGTCGGCACCAAGCGATTCCATTTCCTGCATATTGATTGCATCAGAGGCTCTCGCTACACAATAGACATCCGGGGAAACTTTTTTTCTAACATTTGCCAAGGCTGCTTTATTAGCCTCTGGATCAGAACTCAGAATCATTATTGCTGCGAGATTTTTAGTGTTGATTTTTTCCAAAACTTCCACATCGCTAATGTCACCTATCATTGCATCGTAACCCTCTTCTCTTAGGGTTTCCACTTTTTGAGGGTCCTTATCTACTACAAATAGTTCTTTATCCCGCTCTTTGAGCTCTTTTACAAGAGCAAAACCTAAACTACCACTGCCTAATACAAGATAAAGTGGTTTTATTTTAGTTTTGTCCATAGCATTAATCTCTTTGGTGCTAGTATTTATAGACAGACCTCCGTTGAACTTCATCCCAGCCAAAACCATACTGTATGGTCAATTAATTGAGTCAGAACATATCAATGAATAAATAGAATGCAAACAATGAATTAATAGATAACTATGGATTGGATTACCTGGGAAGAAATGAAAGCCATTGATGCAAACTGTGAGCAACTCGGCCTTTTACCTATACAGCTCATGGAAAATGCAGGTTCTTCAATAGCAAGAGAGATCACGAATCGCTTTTCAGGTGGAAAAATACTGCTGATTGCAGGCAGAGGTAACAATGGAGGCGATGCATTTGTAGCCGCACGTCATCTTTGTCAATATCCACAATTTCAGGTAGACGTCATACTTATAGGAAATGCTGCCTTCATTCACACTGAAGAAGCAAAAAGAAATTTCCTACTGCTTAAACATTGCAAAGTAAATAGTATAAAAGAAATAACCGACTCCAGCGATATAACATTAGCTGAAATGATAAAAAATACAGATGTTATAGTGGATGGCATACTTGGGACTGGTGTAACAGGAAAGATAAAAGAACTTGAATCTTCGGTTATTGACCTTATAAATTTATCAGGGAAATACGTGATCTCCATCGATGTTCCTTCTGGTAATTTTAAAACAGGGAGAGAACAAACAAAATGTGTCAAAGCTGATCTTACAATTACTTTTCATAAAATGAAAGAAGAATTTACAACGCCTGAAGCATTAATGTATACTGGGGAAATAATTGTATCCGAGATAGGGGTCTGCTCTCATGCAGAAATTTTTGCAGGTATAGGAAATATCAGAACACTGAATATAAGAACACCTGATGCACATAAAGGACAAGCTGGTAAAATACTTATAATAGGAGGAGGACCTTATACAGGCGCACCTGCCTTAGCTGCACTTGCTGCTCTTAGAACTGGAGCCGATATCGTAACTATAGCATGCCCCTGCAATGTAGCTGCTACAGTCGCAGCATTTTCACCTAATCTGATTGTAAGTTCCTTATCAAGCCAAAAATTATGTCTCAAAGATATTCCTTTTATAAAAGATCTTATTCACCAGCATGATGTGATAGTTATGGGAATGGGGCTGGGAAATGAAAAAGAGGTTATTGAAACTGTACGCCAAATAATTCCTCTGTGCAAAAAACTTGTTCTCGATGCGGATGCATTACTTGCTTTGGAAGAAGCTGAAACCACTGATTCTGAAATTATTATTACACCTCATACGAAAGAGTTTGCACGGCTAAGGAAAAGGGAAACATCTGTTAATATAAATGAAAGAGTAGAAGAAGTAATTTCATTTGCCCAAGAAAAAAAATTAATCGTCCTCCTCAAAGGGAGAATCGACATAATCTCCGATGGAAAAAAAGTGATACTTAACAGAACCGGAAATGCAGGGATGAGTGTAGGTGGTACTGGTGATGTACTTGCCGGCATCACCGGCGCTCTTTTAGCCACCAATTCGCCGATGAAAGCTGCAACCTGTGCAGCATATATAAATGGGGCTGCAGGAGACCTTGCATTTAAGGAAAAAGGATACGGATTGTTGGCTACCGACATAATCGAAAAAATAACTTATGTAATAAGGGGAGAACAAAAATGAAAAAAGAAGAATACAGAAAAATCACTGTGGATATAGAGAGAAAAAATGTAAGAATAATAATCACACATGGAGAAGACGAGGAAATAATCAAACTGACAATTGAAGAATCTAAAGACCTTATAAATAAATTAGAGAGCATAATTGAAGATTATCAGCAAAGACAGAAACTTCGAATAGATTAAATGATGTGATGCCCTTGGGGATAAAATTAAGCCATCTCTTAGATGACAGAGTTGTTATGGTAGACATAAGTGATAAAGATATTTTGGTCAGAAGTGCAATTGCAGTGGGTGAAATTTCACTTTCTGACACCACTATAGAGAAAATAAAGAATGGTGACATTGAAAAAGGGAATGTGTTATCAACTGCTCGAACTGCTGCTATACTTGGCATTAAAAAAACATCGGAAATTATACCCATGTGCCACCAGATACCCATAACAGGAGTCGACGTAAATTTTTCTTTTAAAGATAATACAATAATAGCTACTGTGGAAGTTAGGTCAGTTGGTAGAACAGGAGTTGAAATGGAAGCTCTTACTGGTGTTTCTATTGCACTGCTTACAGTATGGGACATGGTAAAATCTGCTGAAAAAGATGATACCGGCAATTATCCACACACATTTATCAAAAATATAAATGTACTCAAAAAGGTAAAGGAAACCAAAACTAGTTAATGTAAGACATAGTAGAGTAGAAAAATTGTGGTTAATAACACATGATTTGTAACTTATGAATGTTAAAATCAAATCAATAAACATTATATTAATTCCATAAGTTTCAAACAAATACTTAATTTACAAATCACACAGATTTATAACCAAATCCATGAGGTACTTAAATTGAAGATAATAGGAGGACCAGCATCACAGGCACTTGCTACCCGTGTAGCAAGAGAAATGAACATAGAACCAACTCTCTGTGAATTTAACCGTTTTCCTGATGGGGAAATCTATACTCGCCTGATGGAAGAACCTAAGGACGAAGTAATAATTATACAGAGTACTGCAACTGATTCTGACCTCCTGGCACTGTTACTTATAATAGATGCCTGTGAAGATGCACAGGTGGTAAACGTGGTAATTCCTTACATGGGATATGCACGCCAAGATAGAAAATTCAAATCAGGCGAGCCTATAAGTGCAAGAGCTGTAGCTCGAACCATATCTGCAGATAGAGTATTTACTGTAAATATTCACAAGCCAAGTATTCTTGAGTATTTCAATTCTGATGCATTTGACCTAGATGCATCAAATATAATTGGAAAATATATCAGCTCTCTTCAACTTCATGATCCATTAATAGTTGCTCCTGATGTAGGTGCAATGAATCTTGCAGAAAACACAGCAAAAAGTGTCGGAATCCAGTACGATTACCTTGAGAAAACTAGACTTTCAGGAGATACCGTAACCATCAAAACAAAGAACATGGATGTATGCGGCAGAGATGTCGTCCTTGTAGATGACATGATAGCTACAGGTGGCACAATGGCAGAATGTATTAAACTTCTCAAAGAGCAGGGAGCGAAAGATGTTTACCTTGCATGTGTGCATCCGGTTTTGGCAAAAAATGCTGTTTTGCGCTTATTTAATGCCGGCGTCCGTGATATCATAGCAACAGATACGCTGGAAAAAGCACAGAGTTCTGTTAGCGTTGCGCCTATTATTGCTGATTCAATAAAGAACCTCTAAAACAACATTTACTGGTGGTCATCTTGGGAATACCAGACAAGTGCCCCTTGGATGGAAAATCAAAATGCAAAGGAAAAATATGTCATCTATATCATGTGGACTGGCGTACTAAAGAAGTTAATTGCATCATAGGATATGGAAGTTCGTACAGACCAACCCGTTCTAACAGAGTAATCCTGGATACATATATCGAAAATACTAATATAAAGTTGGGAAGAGACATCTTTGGTTCGGAAACTTCCGAAAAAGAAAGTTAAACACATTGATACTATTGCTATTAAAACCAATAGTGGACAAACATGGGATAAAAAGCATGCCACCAATTTCACAATGTGCCGGTTATAGATCAGAAGAAGATAAGTTTCTTCTTTTAACTTCAAAATTGGGAAATAACGATCTTAATATAATATATAAGATACTTCTTGAAGAATTCGGTCCTCAGTATTGGTGGCCAGCTGAAACACGTTTTGAGGTGATTGTAGGTGCTTTCTTAACACAGCAAACAAAATGGTCTAATGTGGAAAAGGCTATCCAAAACCTTAAACAAGCAGGAATGCTTGAACCTCACAAGCTAGCCAAAGCGGATATTAAATCACTTGAAGAAATGATAAGATGCTGTGGCTTTTATAGACAGAAAGCAGATAGATTGAAAAAAGTTGCACATTTTTTTACTGAAAATGATATGGACGAACTGTTTAAACTGCCCACTGAAGAATTACGCAAAGTTTTGTTATCTATTCATGGAGTAGGAAATGAAACCGCAGATAGCATAATATTATATGCCGCAAATAAACCTAAATTTGTAATTGATGCCTATACCACACGTATTATGGATTGTATTGGAATAAAAGGAAATTACAGACAGTTGCAAAATTTGTTTGAAATGATGTTGCCGCATGAGGTCACCTTGTTTAAGGAATATCATGCACTTATTGTTGAATACGCTAAAGTGTATTGTGGAAAAAAACGTTGTAATGAATGCATCCTATTGAATGTCAGCAGGAAAGGAACAATACATGGACAAAAACAAGTATGAAGAGATATATCGATTGCTTGAGGACGTATCAGACATTGAACCTGTGTCCAAAAGGTTTGAGATTCATCCAGGTATTGCCTATACGATACTGTCCCAAAAAACTATTTCTATAGTAAAATCAAATTTTGGAGTTTTAAAAAGAAATGGACCTGCTCAACTGGTACAATGGAACCGTGGAAAAAGTATAGTTGAACTTGCCAAAGCTAAGAAGATACCTTCCACACTGATGGCTTCAGTTATCCTTAAAGAATTAAATATACCTAAAAAACTGGCTTTCAATTATCCTGAGAGAATCCAAAACAGACGTTTAAGGAAAGAAGTTATGGAGGCACTTGAAATGGATTGTTTTTTTTCTCCTCAGGCGCATAGTTTACAATTGGAGAAAGGAAAACTTGGGGAAGAGATCATCTCTCTCTGGCTGAAGGCTCATAAAATAGACTTTTTAACAGAGGATCAATTAAGGGAGGAAAAGATGGGTAAAACACCTGATTTTTTGTTACTCGAACCCATAATATTAGAAGGAAAAAAAGTATCATGGATAGAAAGTAAAGCATTGTTTGGTGATGAACAGGAACACAAATATTATATGAAAAAACAATTCAGCCATTATGAACAGATATCAGGGTATGGATTAGTAATCTATTGGTATGGATTCATAGACGACCTTGAAAATGATGGACATGTGATAAAAAATTATCAGTTTTTTGACGAATACGAACAAAAAATTACTGAACTCTTGAACTTTGGAGTTCACCAGTAAATACAAATACTGCTTGAGTAGCATTAACATCTATTATATCGTCTTGGGGACCATTCTCATCATAAAGGACTGGAGCAGATGCGATGGCACCATGAGTGCCTAACATTTCAATAAGAGAAGCAAGTTCATTGACTGCTGGATCCCGCATCCTATATAACATGAATATATCCTTCATGACTGAAAGACTATTCCTTTCTCCTTCAGGGGTAATACGAGTCATTGAGGAAAAGAGCATATAATAGTAATTAATCCTTTCGGTTCGTATCCAAGCGAACATTTATGAAATTAGATAACAGATTTAAATTCTATATTACTTTTCTTGGAACAACTAAAATACAGTAGTACCATCAATTATGTGATATGTAAATTTCTTCACTCTCGCTCTATACTTAGTAATAGCATATAGAATATTATTTATAATATAATTTGATTTAATTTATTTTATGAGATAAGTGTATTCCATTTTAATCTTCCATCCTGATAGATACTTTTTGAGAATAAAATAAAATCATGAAACCGATAAAATATAATAATAAAATTTATTTGTGTATGAAAATCGTTTATTGATATATATTGATATACATTCATACCACAGCGCTAAAATAAGAGTATATATTTTCATATGCATCATTATCATTAAATTTTATCATTAAAGCGGTGAACTTAAATGGCAGAGATAACGCATTGGGCAGATGTCATGGCAGAGGAGATTCTTGCAAATGGAAAAAAACATCTTGTAGCAACTGGTATTACCCCCTCTGGACACATCCACATTGGTAATATGAGAGAAGTGGTAACAGCAGATGCAACATACCGTGCTCTTTTGGACCAAGGAGCAGATGCAGAAATAATCTATGTTGCAGACACATACGATCCTCTTCGGAAAGTATATCCATTCCTTGATGAAAGTTTTGCACCCCATGTAGGGAAACCCTTATCAGAAATTCCATGCCCATGCGGCGAATGTACCAGTTATGCAGAACATTTTCTCAAACCTTTCTATAAAGCCCTGGATCAATTGGGTATCCATCCAAAAATCTACCTTGCTGATGAAATGTACAAACAAGGAATGTATGTTGAAAGTATTAAAACTGCTCTTCTTAACAGAGACAAGATTGCTCAAATACTACAGATGCACTCCGGAAAAGAGGTTACTAGTGATTGGAATCCCTTTAATCCTATCTGTAAGAAATGTGGGAGGCTCACTACTACAAAAGTTACCGGGTTCGATATTAAAACTGAGACAGTAAATTATGCTTGTTCCTGTGGAGACTCCGGAACTGTATCAATGAGTGGAGGGGGTAAACTTACATGGCGTGTCGATTGGCCAGCTCGCTGGAGTGTGTTAGGAGTAACGGTTGAACCCTTCGGAAAGGACCATGCCTCAAAAGGTGGATCTTATGATACTGGTAAAGCTATCAGCGAGGAGATATACGGATACAAAGCACCATATCCTGTAGTATATGAATGGATCTTGCTGGGTACAAAAGGTGCCATGTCCTCTTCAAGTGGAGTGGTTGTTTCTATATCTGATATGCTTGAAGTACTCCCTCCTGAAATATTGAGATATCTCATAATAAGAACAAAACCAGAAAAACATATTCGTTTTGATCCATCCCTTCCTCTATTGAATCTGGTAGATGAATTTGAAAAAATAAGTACCACTACTGAAGAATCTGGATATAACAAACGATTAATAGAATTATCTCATGCTGCAGGTATTTGTCATACAGATATTCCTTTCAGGCATATGATTACAATCTATCAAGTAGCTCATGGTGATCTTGACAAGGTAATGAAGATTGTAGAAAGATCTGGATATAACACTAAAAATAAGAAATGTATATTTGAACTTGCCGAAAACGTTGGAAAATGGTTAGAAAAATATGCTCCAGATATAGTAAAATTTAGTGTAAAAGAAGATATTCCTGTACAGGCTGCAACTTTGAATGAGTTACAAAGAGCTTTTCTCCAGGCATTATCCGAAGAAATAGCTGCATCAGAGGAATTAAGTGGTGAAGATTACCATAACCTCGTTTATTCCTCACAGGAAAAGGGATCTTCAATAAACAACAGAATATGCAGCATAATGGGAATTCCCTCTGATGAACTGGAAATAAAACCCACTGAAATGTTTAAAGCTATTTATCTGACTATTTTAGGACAACAATCTGGTCCAAAGGCAGGATGGTTCCTTTCATCGATAGAAAAGGATTTTCTTATAAAAAGATTCAGTGAAGCAGCAGATTACAGGCCTTAATATTTAACATAGAATTGATAGAAAAAGAGCATATAGAAGCATGGGAAAAAGAGTACAGGCATCTGCAATGGGGATGCTCTGGTTCTATATCTCATATAACAAAAAGAATTAATCCAGAAAGCAGATTACTGGATATAGGGTGTGGTTGTGGAAGGCATCTGTTTCCCCTTTCCCACCAGTACAACATAACTGGCATAGATATCTCAGTAACAGCATTGAACAGAGCAAGAAACTACCTGGCAAAACAGAATAGAAAAGCACATTATGCCACTGCAAGTCTTACTCATCTCCCGTTCAAGAAACAAAGTTTTGATGCTGTTATATGTTTTGGAGTGCTTCAACACCTAACCAAAGAGGGTAGACATGTTGCTGTTTCAGAGATTAGAAGAGTTCTAAAAAGTAAAGGCCTGATTTTTTTGGAGGTTTTTGGATCTCACGACATGAGATGCAAGGGAAGAGAAATAGAAGAAGGCACTTTTATGCGCCAGCATGGAATCATCTACCATTATTTCACTTTAGAAGAAATAAAGATACTTTTCAGAGATTTTGAATTCCTTGAACTGAAAAACAATCTATATGAAAAGAATTATAGAGGAGAAAAGTCTATCCGGCACATGATAAGTGCTGTTATGAGAGTCTTA
>JACIVZ010000065.1 GCA_014361205.1 Methanomethylovorans sp.
AAGATACAATTGTGATACCCTCTTGCAAACTATATATTAATGTAATTATATAAATCTAATGATACTGTTTAACATTCAGTTATTATAATATATTAACATTAAACTATATTTTTTATTTGTATTACTTTGGTTGCAATACTTAAGTAGAAAATACTTAAGTAGAAATATCTTATTAATTTCTGTATCTTCCACAATATACATTGTATTTATAAATTAAATCTAATTTTCCTATAATTCAGAAGTGGTTCTATTATCAAATTCATTTATTTCAATAATTTTTTTCTTGTTTAACAAATTTGAATATTTTGAATATATCATAACTCAAAGATATTTCCTCAGTCATTTCCATTCCATAACTTATGAGGAGAGATGGCAAATAAGAATTTATAAATTCAGAATAGTATTTGCTTTCAAATAGTTTTGCTATATAATGAATAAAAAAATATCCAATTTTGTTCACAGGCGAAGAAGAATAGTCGATAATTATTATACTGCCTCCACTTATAGTAACTCTTACCATCTCCTGCACAACTTTTTGTCGTATTTTTGAAGGCATTTCGTGTAAAGCAAGCGAAATACAACACAAATCAAACTGTGCATCTTCAAATGGAAGATTTGCTGCATCAGCAAGTACAAATCTCACATTACTGTATTTATTTGTCCTTGAAGCAATTTTCAGCATAGGTTTTGATAGATCTATACCAACTACATCATGACCTTTTTGTCCAAATGCAAAAGCCTGTTTTCCAGTCCCTGTTGCAACATCCAATATCATTGATTTTTCTTGCAGATCACTACAATTAACAACTTTAGTTCTTATACTTGAAGTAAAAATATCTGTTAAGTTATATACAGAAGCCAATCTGCCAAATTGTTTTCTTACATGGAAGTAGTAATCTTGTTCCATTCTGTCAGCCTGCTTTCTACAAAATAAACATCTAATAAAGTACATAATAAAGTACATAAAACCGACTTGTAAAGATATATTCAATAAACCTAAATATAAAAGAAAAATTAAATATAAAAGAAAAAAGAATAGCTAGGAAAATTAAAGTGCCTTTACTTTGCAAGGTTGTAGTTTTTATTAACAATTTTCAGAGCACAGTAGTTGCCACACATAGTACATGCATCCGCATCCTCCGGTGCCCTGCTGTTTCTGATACTTCTTGCAAGCTCCGGGTCAAGAGCAAGACTAAACATTTTCTCCCAGTCAAGATCTCTACGTGCTCTGCCCATTGCAAGGTCCCAGTCACGACTTTCTTTATACTTGACCATGTCACCAACATGTGCTGCTATTCTTGATGTTTTGACACCTTCAACCACATCTTCAAGGTTTGGGAGCGCAAGATGTTCCGCTGGTGTCACATAACATAGAAAGTCACAGCCTGCTGCTGCAGATGCAGCGGCACCTATAGCTGTCACAATGTGGTCACGACCAGCACCTATATCGGTTACAAGAGGACCAAGCATATAAAATGGTTTTCCATTGCTCATAGCTTTCATAAGCTTTACATTCATTTCGATTTCATCTAAGGGGACGTGTCCCGGACCTTCCACTATGACCTGCAGGTCGTATTTGTCATGTGCCCTCTGTGCACATTCGGAGTTAATGATAAGTTCCTGTATTTGTGCTCTATCAGTTGCATCATGGATTGCACCAGCACGCATTCCATTGCCTGTGGACAATGTTACTTCATGTTCCTTAAGAATTTCACAGAGATAATCGAAGTGTTCGTAAAGTGGATTTTCTTTCTGGTTGTGCAACATCCATGAACTCATGAAGGCTCCACCACGGGAGCAAAGACCACCATATCTTCCATGTGCTTTAAGCCTGTCAAGGACTATATTGTTAATACCAGTATGGATTGCCATGAAATTAGTGCCGAGCTTTGCCTGCGCCTCAGTTGCATTCCATAGGTCATCTTCGGTCATATGTACAATGGAACCATCTCTTCTTGCTGCTTCAATGAACGCCTGATAAAGAGGAACAGAACCTACAGAAAGTGAAATTGCATCGCATACCTTCTTTCTTATACGAAGGAAATCTCCGCCTGTACCAAGTTCCATCAAAGTATCAGCACCTGCTGCTTCTGCAGCTTTTGCTTTTGCTACTTCCATCTCTTCATCAACTATATCTGATGATGAACCGATAGATGCATTGACCTTTGTCTTAAGGCCTTCTCCAATACCACACAACTTAACATTTCTATAGGGAGTCATAGGAATTACAATTCTCCCTGCTGCAATTCCTCGTCTTATGAACTCTGGATCTTTACCTTCCATCTTGGCTACGATCTTCATCTCTTCTGTAATCTTTCCATTCTTTGCATCTGTCACTATTGTCATTACTATACCTCAATAATTGCTATATCCTACAAAGTACAGCTCTTATATAATACTTTTTAAAAAATTAGGTTTTGTTAAAATCAAGTCAACTTTACTTTTATTTCAGCGCACTATGTTCATTTAATATATTATCATTTTTTCAGCATCAAATAACTCTTTTTTTTAGATGAATATGAATGAAGTCAAAACAAGAGAGCTATTTTAAACTTATACAAAAGTAAATCAAGTTGATTTGAAGTAATATCAAATAAAAATGATATATTGGAAAGAAATACCACTCAGATAGCGGTCATTGTTTACCGTACTTATCTCTTTTCCTCAGCAAGCGCATAGTTTCCATATGCATTGAAACCATAAGATCACTTAGCATCCCTAAAACGAACATCTGAAAACCAGACATTATAAGCAAAGCTGTAAGAACTGTCATCGGTATACGTGTGATTCCTTTTAACCATTGATCCACAACATAAATACCTGTTATGAGGCCAGAAACAATGAAAAGAGTTCCAATTATTCCAAAATAAAACATTGGATTATGAAACCTTGCTAAAACGTAGATGGTTTTACCTATTCTGAAACCATCTTTAAGAGGATTAAGTTTAGTTCTTGCACTTGACTTGCGGGAAAGATAAGATATAGGCACTACTTCTATAGAGTGATCAAGTTTAATACTCTGTATGGTCATTTCTGACTCTACTTCGAATCCCATTCTTTTTAGATCAAAAGATTTGTATACATCCAGTGTAAAAGCCCTATATCCACTCAATATATCTGTGAGATTTTGTCGATATGCCATACTGAAAAGTAAATTGATAAGCTTGTTACCCATTAGGTTAAAGCCAGGAAAAGCTCCTTTTTCAAAATTTGATAACCTGTTACCGATTACATGTTCTGCTCTTCCCTCAAATAAAGGAGCTACCATTGCATGCACATCCGATGCAAGATATGTCCCATCTCCATCAAGCATTACCAGATATGCACAATCAAGTGTTTCAAAAGCTTCCTGTACTGCCTGTCCTTTTCCTTTTCCTTTTTGTAAGATTACCCGGGCTCCTTCGGCTTTTGCAAGTTCCCGGGTATTGTCAGTACTATGGCCGTCTATGACAACTATATTATTAAATCCTTCAGATCTAAAATCTCTTATAAGCTGAGCTATAGTAGTTTCTTCATTAAGTGTGGGAATAAGTATACAGACGTCTTTTTCTTTCAAGATTTAACCCTTAGAGAAAACCCTTAGAGAAGTCCCATACTATCCAGCTGTTGTTTTACGACTTCAACACCTTCTTCACAGTTCTCAGGCGTTTTTCCGCCAGTTACCACAAGTTTTCCAGAACTGAATATAAGAACAACTACTTTTGGTTTATCAATGCGATATACAAGTCCAGGGAACTGTTCTGGTTCATATTCAATATTCTCAAGGCCAAGACCTATAGCAATTGCATTAAGGTTCAGTACCGCATGCAAGTCAGCAGATGCTACAATATTCTGTACGGTAATTTCAGGTTCTTTTATTGTCTTTATGCCAATTTCATTGAGCTTTTTAGCCATGTTGTTTATTACTGTATGGACATCATCCACATTTTTTGCCCCAGTACATACAACCTTTCCCGAGGTGAACACAAGAAATGCAGCTTTGGGTTCAGAGACCCGATATACAAGACCAGGAAATTTCTGTTTATTATATTCAGCACCTTCAAATTCCGCCTCAATTTTGGTTAAATCAAATTCATCGGCAAGTTTTGTAGAAGCAACCACATTCTCGATCTTAATATTGTATTCGGTCATTGAAAATCCTCAGTATTTAAAGCATGGTTTATATCCGTGATTCCTTATATAAAGTTATAGCTTGATATTTATATACTTATTTAAATTCACCGCCTGTAAAATTTCGAGTTAAAGGGGTGAACATCATAATTTTTTGTTTTTTCTGTTATATTTTTTAATCCCTCTATTATAGCATCATATTTTTTGCAGACTCTTTCTATAAGATCAGCTTCCAATCTACCATGAGTTGGAATAATTATATCTGCTTCATCGCTTACTTTAAAGCCATTGCTGGATATACCGTAATCAGGAGCTATCACCACTCCTTCTGCAGACACACCAAGTTTTAGATCACTCACAATCCTTGCAACCATATCAGTTGCAGGTTTTACTTTAATGTCAATCAAAAGAGCTTTTGAAATATACCTTTCTTTTAGTTCCTTAAGGTTTAACAAAGCAAGTTCTATTTTATGAGGATTTCCTATATTTTCAAGAGCTTTTACAGCTTCAATTATATCATCAAAGGTAGTCGATCCCACCTCAATGATTTCTCCATCATAGTACCTACTAACTTTTTCTATATATCCTCTGGATACAATAAGCTTAGAAACATCTGCAAGTTCTTCTATTTCTTCTTCTGTAGGATCATAGGCATTAATTACTCTATAATCTTCTATCCCACATAGTATAGCTAAAGATTCATACATGGGAGTGAAAGCTACGATTTTGCGCCCAAGCCATTTATTTAGGCCTTTATCACCATTTTGTTGACGGGAAAGCTGTATTATCTTCTGCCGTATCACTTCAGGATCATTGGAACTCAATCCGAAGTAATCAGCGAAAAGTGGTGTAGTCTGCAGTTTTTTCGTTCTGCCGTGTGGTACTGACATAATAAGGCCACGTTCTGTCAGTTCTTTTATGTGCTCATAAACAGTATTACCTCTCATGTCCACAAGGTCAGATTGCACAACCGGCTGATGATATGCTATCATTGCAAGAGTACGCAACATAGGTGCACTCAGCTCCTTTGGTGCCAGCGGTCTTACAAGGTCCGTATATAGGGGTTTTACCTGCATCACATAGCGCTGTCCCAAATCTATTATTTCTATTCCAGATTCTCTCTCTGTATATTCTTTAATGAGTTTTTCAACTATTTCAATAGTTTTTTTCGTAGGCTTACCTATAATCTTGCCAAGAGTCTGAGCATCCAATGCTCCACCAGCAGCAAAAAGCGCAGCTTCAATTGCTTCCTTCTCGTTCATCCCCTTTTATAACCTCACTGGAACCATCAAAAGAACTATTAGAAAAACCATTTGCCGGATATATGAATAATTCTCCAAACAACTCATTCTGTTGAAGCCAAATTTTCTTCTCTGTAGCAAGGAAAAGCAAAGAAACATAGGTCATTATGTTCTCGGACCTTTCTTCACCTATTAATTCTGAAAATGCAACATACTCATGTTCTTCAAAAATGGAGTTAAGCACTTCGTGGAGACTAGCAACACGTCCTAGGATGTCTTCTTCATGGGCTATTCCCAAGATTTCATCAGTAGTAACAGCAATTTTTTCTTCCAGTTTACGGATTAATTTCTTTTCTTTTTTTCTATGCTCTACTCTTTCTGCTTTTTTCAGTTCAACTATAAGTTCCTGAAGGGTTACTGGTCTTGTTGCCACTCTTCTTACAGGCAGTTTTGGTACAGGATAATCCTCTACTTCAAAAAAGTCCATTTCCTCATCAAATACATCAATCTCTTCATGTTGGTCAATATCCAGCCAGTTAGATTTCATACGCAAGAGTATAGAGGCATAGAGGAGTGTCCTGCCAGAAATACGTAAATCCATCATTTGTAGTTCTTCTATTCGAGCCAGAAATTTATCGGTCACACTAACAATATCTATATCCCAGGGGTCTATCTCATTGTTTTTGGCAAGATTTACCAATATCTCAACGGGCTCATTCATCACACCATCTGAAAACTCAAGGAGTGTTTCAGCCACACCTAAAGAACGCAGGGTCTCAATTAAATCCAGATCAATTGCTCCTGAAAGTGAAGAAGATCCCTCTGAAAGAGGTTCAACAGTTGTGAAAGTTTCAAGATCCTCTACAATACCACTCATCTAAACTTCACACCTGTTACGCTTGTAATGTTGTTCTCCTGCATTGCCACCCCTATAGTTCTTGAAGCTGCCTCTATCATTGGTTTTCTTAAAGAAACAACAATGAACTGAGCATTTCCCACAGATTTTTTGACCCTTTCAGCCACTTTAGCAGCATTGGCACCATCCAGAAACATATCTATCTCATCAAAAGCATAGAATGGTGCTGGTCTATACTTCTGAATAGCAAACACGAATGACAATGCTGTGAGGCTTTTTTCACCGCCAGACATAGCTTCAAGGCGTTGTAAGGTCTTTTCCTTGGGTTGAGCTCTCAAAGTAAGTCCACCATTAAATGGATCCTCTGGATCATCCAGTACAAGCTCTCCAATACCATCTGAAAGCTCATAGAATATCTCCTGAAAAGCCTTGTTTATCCCATTATATGCTTCCATGAAGGCATCCTTTTTGAGCACTTCATACTGCTTTATTCTTTCTAATATCTGCTCTCTTTCATTGAAGAGAGTATCTCTTCTTAATTTGAGATCTTCAAGCCTTGTTTCTACTTCATTAAATTCCTCAATAGCTTTCATATTAACAGGTTCAAGACGCTCCATTGCTCTGTCAATGGAAGCAATTCGTGTGCGTACAGCTTCAGAAGTGGGAATATCATCTGTTTCCTTAATTCCTCTTTGTTCAATCTCCTTTGTTAATTCAGATATCTGCTCTGCAAGGGCAGTATGGGTGGCTTCCAGTGTCATAAGTTGTCTATTACTTTCTTCAAACTTTGTCCTGGCATATTCAAACTGCTTTCTGTACAGAGTATAGTCTCTCTGCATATCAAGACGTTTCTGTTGCATTTCCTTTAACTCTTCCACAACTTCTGATTCACGGGCCTGTTTTTGGGCAAGCATGATTTCAAGTTCTTTTATCTTAGATGTGAGCTCTTCCACACGTTGTATGTGGTTAGCTTTCTTTTCATCCAGTGACTTAATTAACTCTCTGTTTTCTTCTATCCTGTCAGTAGCATATTCCTTATTCAGGTTAAGGGCATTAATCTGTGCCTCAGCATCTCTAATACGTCCCTCAAGGCGTCTGATCTCTTCGTCAATATTCTCTATCTGTTTGTTTAGCTGTGGTAAATCAGATCCGGCAAGTTCATTTTCCAGTTCAGCAATTCTTTTTTCCAATATATGTGCCTGCTCTTCTTTTTCTCTTTTCTGAGCAGTTATATACTCCATATCTGTTCTCAGCTGCTTACGAGTTTCTTCTATCAGGGAAAGTTCTGCATTCTTTGATGTTAGTAACTGTTCCAGACGTTCACTTCTGCCTGCTATCTCTTCAAGTTGCATTTGTTTGCGGGCTATTTCCTTATCACACTCATTTATTTCCCGGTTGACATCTGCAATATGACCTTCAACTGTATCCAGTTTCTTGATCGCTGTACTACGTTTTGAATCAAATTCAGTTATCTTTTCTGCAACTTTGACAAGTTTATCCTTCTCAGAGGCAGCGAATGATAGTCCTGAACTATAAGATGAGCCGCCTACCATGGCACCACTTTTCTCAATAAGATCTCCCTCAAGGGTAACGATCCTCAAACCACCCATTAATTTCCGGGCATTTTGTAAAGTGTCTACTACAAGAGTATCCCTAAAAACATACCAAAAAGCAGACTCAAATTTGGGATCGAAATCTACAAGATCTATTGCATATCCAATAATTCCATTTCTGTCACTTAAGTCTCGACATGGTCTGCGCTCTTCCATTTTGTTAAGGGGAAGAAATGTAGCTCTCCCTGCTTGTCGGCGTTTAAGAAAATCTATAGCTCTGGCTGCATCTTCATCAGTATCTACTACTATAGCCTGCATTTTTCCCCCAGCAGCTATGCCAAGAGCAGTAGCATACTTCTGATCTACACTACCCAGCTCTGCAATAGTTCCATATATTCCTGGAAGACCATGATGTTTTTTTTCGTTGATTATCATATCTACAGCTTTGGAATATTTACTATGGTCTTCTGCAGCCCTAACCCTTGCCTCGATGAGTGCATAATCATCCTGATATTTGCGCAGTGCTTCCTCAATATCCTTAATCACAACTTTAAGCTGTGAGCGATTACTTTCAAGATCATCTAAATCTTTTGTAAGTGAGTTTATTTTATCATTAAGTTTTTCAATATCATATTTTACGGAGAGTGTATCACTTTCTGAAGAAGCAACTTTGGCACGAGCATCTTCCATTTCATTCTCAATTTCTCGTACCTCCGCAGATTTCCGCCTCAGAGCATCCAACAGCCTGTCTTCTTGGCGTATAAGATCGTTTTTTTCAGTTCTTATGTTTTCAAGCTGATTTTTAAGTTGAGTAAGTTCATCGCGAGTCTTGGCAAATTTTGCATCTACATCGGCTATACGGCTCTGCAGGATAATTCTCTGAGTCTGCCTCTCAGAATGTTCTGTCATGATAGTTTCAAGACGCAGCTTTTCCTCAGCTATTTTGGCATCTATATCAGCTATCTTTCCCTTGATTTCATCTATCTCCACAAAAGCCCTTCTTCTTCTGGAATCAACATCCTCTACTTCTTTGTCAGCAAGTTCTATGCTGTCTTTACATCTTGAAATCTCACCCCTGATAGATTCCATATCTTTTTTTAGCTGAATCTGCTCTTCTTCTCCCATTTGCTGTATCTGAAGAGTAAGTTCTTCAAGCGCTTTTTCCATCTCTTCCATCAGTTTCTTTTTTTCTTCAAGGTTGATTTTTAATTCTTGAAGTGAAGATTGGCAAGAATCCATATCTTTCTCTATTGCTACAAGTTCCTTCTTTGCATCCTTAAGTCTTGCAAGGAGCATGAAACCTTCAAACTTTATTTTTTCCTCTTTCAATGCCTGATACTTAAGTGCCTGATCTCTTTCACCTTTAAGTTTTTCAAGTTGTGAAGCAACTTCCTCAATGACTATGTCTACTCTTTCTACTCTATCTCTGACAATCTCAAGTTCATTGAGAGCTCTTTCTTTTTTATTATCGAACTCTGATACCCCTGCAATCTCGTCGATTATTTTGCGTCTTTCCACAGGGGTCATTGTAATTATACGGGTAACGTCACCCTGCATTACCACATTATAGCCTTCAGGCGTTACTCCTGCTTTTGCAAGGTAGTTATGCACATCTGCCAGGCTTACAGCTTTACCATTGAAATAGAAATAGCTGTAATATCCACTATCTGTTTCCCTTATTTTTCTTGTGATAGAAACTTCGTCAGCATCTACAGGCATTTCTCTATCCTTATTATCAAACTTAATGGTTACTTGTGCAAAATCCGGTTTTTTAGTTTTATCACCACTATAAATAAGATCAGTCAATTTCTCGGCCCTCAGGGTACGTGAGCTTGAAAGGCCAAGTACAAAAAGTATACCATCTATTATGTTAGATTTACCACTACCATTAGGACCTGAGATTGTGGTGAAATCATCATAGAACGGTATCTTAACTTTTTTACCGAAGGATTTGAAGTTAATGAACTCAATTTCCTTAATGTACACGTGGATCCTCTGTCCAGTCTTTTGTTTAAAAGTGATTATTTCCTTCGGGTAACAGTTACGACGGCATCTTCCTCATCAAGTGTCTTTACACTTTCATATTCCTTTTCTGATTTCTTTCTGGAAACATTATCCTTGGCTACAATGAATTCACCAATGGAATTGGTAGAAGAACTTCTCTCTTTCTTTCTGTAACTTCGTAAATCATCGCTTTCCGCTATAATATATTCGGTTCTTCTCTTTTCAATTTCAGGTTTTTTCACAATGGTAGTCTCTGGTTGTACATCCCTTATATTAAAACGCTGAGTTGCTGAAGCTGTCTGTCCAATAGTTGTACGTGGTAAATCAGTGGGCTTTATTGAAAAGGATGAAAGTTTTGCATGTGACTGAGGAAACCTAATACTATCAGTTTTTGATACTGTCTTTTTGTTTTCATCTTTTCTTATTCTTGTTTCTGTCACATTTCCTGCACTTCCCTCTCTTAAGTCAATTGATTCAAGAGAGTCAGTAGCTGTTGAAATATCTGTTTCTTTTTTTTCAAGTGGTGATTTTTGAAGGGAACGGATCAATGATTTCTGATCTAACAATTCAGCTATCACTCCGTTAAGATTATTTGACAATTCTTGTACTCTGTTCTCAAGTTTTGAAAGGCGATTATTAAAATCAAGATCGTTTTTGAAATCACTACGAAGCTCTACCAAGATAGAATCACGGAGAGACTTTTTGATTTCTTCTATTTCTGTTTCTTTTTCCTTTAGTTGCCTTTCAAGCTTTTCAATGATGAAATCCTTTTCCTCACCATTCATGTGATACCTCGCAAGACCATTCAATCCCTTTGATGAATCATATAACAAAAGTTTAATATATCATATATCTTATGGTTCATTTTATATAAATATGCTTATATATCTTTACTATTAGTGTGCTACTATTGACGATGTATTCGTGATGGGATCTTTTTCCACATAGAACAAATGATCCGCAGAATCGATAAGTGTTTCATCATGTGAAACAATAATTATCTGGGCAACGCCGTAATCTCTCATCAGATCGATGAGCTTTATAAGTTGATGCACATGTCCCCTGTCTAAGAATACAGTGGGTTCATCCATTATTAAAGGAGGCAGAGTTGAACCTTTTACAGGGCCGTTCATTGCCATGGACAATAATCTGTAGATAGCACATCTTAATACAAGATTAAAAATAGCTCTCTCACCTCCACTTAGCAACTTTGGTTCGAGAGCAGTACCATCTTTTCCAAAAACCGTGAGATTATAATCAGGATCAAGTTGAACATGAGAATAAGCATTATTAGAATACATAAATTTGAATATCTCATTGATAAGGGTATCAAGAACCTCTACATTGCGGGAGCGAAGTTCAGCTTTAAGACGCATGTACATGCTTTCCAGCTCTTCAGCATCTTTGTAAACTATTCTAAGAAAATCTGATTTGCGTTGTAAAGAGCTTAATTTATGTTGCAAGAGAGATAATCTTTCTATTTCTTTTTCCACCATCCCTATTTCCTTCATTACTTCACTCTTTTTATTTTCAAGTTCTTTTATGTGAGCTTCAATGTTTTTCAAAATACTCTCATACTGTTGCATATGAGATTTCAGTGATTTATCATCTATATCCCCTATCTTTTCATCAATTTCATTTAAACGCTGCATTCCATCTTTAATCTGCTGATCAAGCATTTTAATTTTCTCTTGTTCACTAACTATCCTTTCTTCCAGTTTTTCTATAAGA
>JACIVZ010000066.1 GCA_014361205.1 Methanomethylovorans sp.
TATAGATAATAAAATAATCAAATTTTATCAACAATAGAACTGTATTATAAAAATATTTTAAAAGCCCCGGGCGTGATTTGAACACGCGACCTAGTGATTACAAGTCACTCGCTCTGCCGGGCTGAGCCACCGAGGCATTTTTTATAGATTGCATGCTCTACATAGCATTATAACAGATAAATTTTATGGTATTCAGGGTATAATCATGTGGCAGGAAATATCCAGAATCGGCAAGAAATTAGTCCAGGGAGGACTTGTTGAGTCTCATTTCGGTAACATCAGTGTAAGAAAAGGAGACAAGATGCTCATTACACGAAGTGGTAGTTCATTAGATGAACTGGGAGCAGACAAGATTGTGGAAGTGGACGTATATGGAACTTGTGCTCTGGACGTTATTGCCTCTTCAGAGACCAAAGTTCACCGTGCCATCTATAATAACACCTCGGCAATTGCGATTGTACATGCCCATTGTCCGTATGCTGTAACTATGTCTTTACTTCAAGGTGATGGTTACATCACCCCCCTTGACAGTGAAGGACAACATTTTTTAGGTAATATTCCCATTGTTCAGGGAAGTATGGGCTCCGAAGAGCTTGCCAGAAATCTTGCAAAGGTTCTAGCCCATAATAAAGCTGCTATTGTATATGGACACGGCACTTTTGCCATCGGCAGGGTGCTTGATGAAGCCTATGTGTTCACCACTCAGATAGAACATTCCTGCCGTATCAAGTATCTTTATGATTTGATGCATAAGTGAACATAGAAGAATAAGAAGGCCAAATTATAAAAACAAAAGAAAGAGATTAATCTGAAAAAGTCTTTATAGCACATCACACATGACCTCAGATTCATTACGTCCGCATGCCACTCAGTTGATTTCACCCATTGCCCATAAGCTGGCAGACAGAGGGATTAGGCCAAATCAAGTGTCTTTTTTTTCTTTGCTGTTCTCCATCCTGGCTGGAGTTTTCTACTATTATTCAATCGCAAATCCGCTCTTAGTATTGGCAGGAGCTCTTATGGTATTTTTTAACTCAATGTTTGATGCGATTGATGGCCTTATGGCCAGATATCTACAAACTGCCGGCCCAAAGGGAGATTTTATTGATCATGTGATTGATCGCTATGCTGATGTCATAATCATTTGCAGTATCTTTTTTTCAGGTCATGTACAGTGGGAGATAGGAGTAATAGCCATAGTGGGTGTGCTTATTACGAGTTATCTCGGCACACAGGCCCAAGCTCTGAATCTTGGACGATATTATGGAGGTATTATGGGTAGAGCAGACAGACTTTTGCTCATCATGGCAGCTTCTGTAGGATACTTCGTATATCCTCAACAGATATTTATGTTCAGTCTACTAGGGTGGGCAATAGTAATTATTGCCATTGCAAGCCATATTACAGCATTTCAGCGTATCTGGCATATATGGCACCAACTTTAAAAAATATCATTTTAAACTTTAAATAGACTGACTACTATTATTCACCATGCCTGCTGATATGAAGAAGTATGAATATCTTAATCACACTGCTGATGCCAAATTTCTGGCATATGGCAAAACTCTTGAAGAAGCTTTTGAGAATGCTGCTCTTGCAATGTTTAATGTAATGATAAATACCAATACCATATCTCCAATTAAATCCGTGAATATAGAGCTAAGTGCTCAAGATCTTGATACTCTGCTCTTTGATTGGCTCTCGGAATTTTTGTTCCTTATGGATGCGGAAAATCTTATATTCGGTGAATTCAAGGTACACAAGATTAAACAGGAAGAGGGGCAGTTCCAGCTAAATGCAACTGTTTACGGAGAAAAAATTGATCATTCCAAACATATGTTTGACACTGAAGTCAAGGCAGCTACCTACAACGATATTCAGGTAAAGCAATTAGCAGATATGTGGGTGATTCAGGCTACAGTGGACATTTAAAATAGGATTTACAATTTATTGATGTGATTAATGAACCAATAATGTTTTACATGCCAGCTCTATATTTTATATATAAAGGGAGAATTCAAAAAGCTTTAGAGGGAAGTGATAATTATGTCTGAAAATAACTCTATTTCAGTGCAGCTCAACAAAATTAATGATAATACCTGGGAAGTGCCCCAAGGGTACAGACCAGGGATGCGCGTTCCTGGACGTTTGTTTTTATCGTTCCCTCTTTTAGAAATGCTGGAACAAGGTACACTTGATCAGGTTGCCAATGTAGCTACTTTACCTGGAATACAAAAATATTCCATGGCAATGCCAGATGCACATCTTGGCTATGGTTTTCCCATAGGTGGAGTTGCTGCTTTTGACAGAGAAGAAGGTGTCATCAGTCCTGGTGGAGTAGGTTTTGATATCAACTGTGGGGTCAGGCTCATCCGATCCAACCTTCTGGAAAGTGATGTAAGACCATACATAAAAGACATTCTAGAAAAATTATTCCATGCTATACCCTCTGGTGTGGGATCAAAAAGTCGTCTGCGTGTAAACGATGATCAGCTTGATGATATTTTTATTAATGGTTCAAACTGGGCAGTAGAAAATGGTTACGGCATTCCTGAAGATATAGAAAAATGTGAAAGCCAGGGAATGATGGAAGGAGCTCTCGTAAAGCAGGTAAGTACCAAGGCACGTCAGAGAGGAAGACCACAGCTCGGTACTCTTGGAAGTGGCAATCATTTTCTTGAAATACAGTACGTAGCAGAGGTATATGATAGAAAAGCGGCAGATGCTTTTGGTTTATATGAAGGTCAGGTTACATGCATGATCCATTGTGGTTCAAGAGGTGCAGGTCATCAGATATGTACTGACCATTTGCGTAATCTTACACAGGCAGCACAAAAATATAATATCTATTTGCCTGACAAGCAGCTAGCATGCGCCCCTACTGATTCATCTGAGGCACAGAATTATTTTGGAGCTATGGTATGTGCAGCTAATTATGCGTGGGTAAACAGGCAGATCATCATGCACTGGGCAAGAGGGGTATTCCAAGATTTCTTCAAGCAAGATATTGATGAATTAGGCATGAATTTAGTGTATGATGTAGCTCATAATGTGGCAAAACTGGAAGAGCACAGGATTGAGAATAAAAAGAAAGAAATATATGTACACAGAAAAGGAGCAACACGTGCTTTTCCCCCAATGCATCCCGATATTCCTCAAGCATATAGAAAAGTGGGTCAACCGGTACTCATCCCTGGAAGTATGGGGACTGCTTCATACGTATTACATGGCACTTATGATTCCATGGATATAAGTTTTGGTAGTGCGTGTCATGGTGCAGGAAGGGTTATGAGCAGAGCTCACGCAAAGCACGAGTTCAGAGGAGAGCAGATACAGAGAGAGCTCAGCGAAAAAGGTATATCTGTTCGCGCCACACAGCCAGCGCTGATAGCCGAAGAGGCTCCGGAAGTATACAAATCCAGCAGTGATGTGGTGGATGTTGTTCATAATCTGGGAATAGCAAGGAAAGTTGCACGCTTGATGCCAATAGGAGTTGTAAAAGGTTAAGCTTGTTGATATAAAAAATTAATGTGGATAAAAAGCAGTTTTTTCAATCATGAAAAAAGAGGAAACGGGTTATTGTTTGAGGGGATGAATGGTTTGCTTGGTTACAGTTACGTTTTTCGGGTTATACAGCTTACAAGCAGTTATCCCGTTTCCTCAAGTAGTAATTAGTCATTATTATATTTAAATCTGTTTGATACTAATTATATATTATAATTCATAAAAATAGATTTTAATCCTTAAAATTAATATGACCGCTATACATTTAAAAGGAACCTATAATTTAGCAGCTATGTATAATAAAGATAAGAATCTGAACAAAGTCAGAACTATAGCAGATTATCAGTTTGGTAAAGGCTGTGGTGAAGTTCTTTTTCCTGATGGTGTAACTTTTTTGTTATCCAGAACAAACCGTGTCCGACAAATATTACACAATGGAGTACGTATTGCTACTGTCAGAGCAAGGGATGGTATGCTCACCTTGAGCATTGCAGGAGCAATCGTTTTACATCGTATTCTTCCATTTCCTTCTTACAGAGTAGTGGTGTGTGAAGATGCTGCTCCCTTTGCATCTAAAGGAAAAACTGTTTTTGCAAAACACATAATAAGTATGGATAGCGAGCTTCGGGCAGGAGAAGAGGTCCTTGTTGTAGATGTGTCTGATAAGCTTCTTGCCACAGGGCAACTTTTACTATCTCCTCATGAAGCATTATCTATAGGCAGAGGGGCTGCTGTTGATATACGCAATGGAATTAATGAAGAGAAAGATGGATAGGATAATTAATATAATATATACATACCATTTTATACTCTGTGTGTCTTAACTGCAGCTACAATTCACCATTCATGGATGTGATACAATAGCCGACGAAAACCTCCTTAAGACTTTCGTGGTCCCAGATAAAACCAAAATGGAAGAGCACACTATTGTAGTGGATGGTGATGTAATAGTAGGCAACCATTCAGAAATAAAATATGGTATTCATGCAAATTCTGCTATTTTGGGTGAACGTGTAGAACTTGCAGGTGATCTTATTTGTAAGTCCGACGTACGCATAGATATTTGGTCCAGAATAGGGGGCAATGTTAAGACAGACAAAGATGCTTATCTTGGGGAGTTTGTGACCATCAATGGCAAACTCATTGTCAAAGGGGATCTGGATATCGGCAATGATGTGAAGATCAATGGTGGTTTTGAGGCAAAAGGATGGATTGTAATACGTAATCCCGTACCTGTTATTGTTTATCTTTTCCTTTATATAACTGAGCTTCTGCGTCTTGGTAAGGGTGAAGAGGTAGAAAAAGCCTTGAATGAACTTTTCGAGGACAATGTCGAAGAAATGGGCACTGCAGCAATGATAATTCCGAATGGCTCAAGTATATCTATTGATTCTATCCGTGTACCTAATCATACCGTAATAGGTAACTGTTGCAGACTTATAGGAAACATCCGCTCTGCTTCACTGGAGATGGGTGATGATAATACTCTCTATGGAAGTATAAGAACTATAGATGAAATTAGTGTGGGGAAAAACAATTCTATTCATGGGAATATAGTTTCAAGAGGAATGGTTCGGATTTCTGAAGGATCTCATGTATTGGGTGAGATCAATGCGCGTACTGTCAGAATACATGAAACTGCGAGAGTAGATGGTGTAATCAGAGCTTCAGAGGGCATCGTATTTGAAAGGGAAGAAAGAGAAGAATTAAGTGACATCCAGTTGATGCATCTCGATGTTTGAATATTAATTTATCAACTATATCAAATATTAGAAATGTAAAAATCATGGTGCATTCATATGATTGTAAATTTGTTTATTGCATTGGATATTCTGATGCGAGGTTTAATGGTGGTTCTTGCACTATTGATCTGCTATGAGCTGAATAATTACAGTGCAGATGTGGTACGCTCACGCCTTTTTGTATCTTACAATAAGTTGAAGTTCAGTTTTTATTTTCTATCTCTATGTTTGTTGTTCTTTTTCTTTGAACCTTTGATATCGCCATTTCCCTTATCTGAAGAAGATAACTATAAGTATAGTTTTGCACTGTTCATATTTCAGTTTTCTTTTGTTCTCTTGTTACACAATATATATATAGCATTGAAACCTCCCCATAAGATTCTTTAATAATCGTCAAGTCTTTATATATTATAATTGTACCTAACACTCCTGTAATTAACAAAGGTGTCTTCATGTCCTCCATAAATTATGAAAGCATTGTACAGAAAGATGCAGCATATGTGATGCAAACATATGGGCGACAGCCTATTGTCCTTGATAGTGGAAAAGGTGCACTTGTCTATGATATTAACGGTGTGGAGTACATAGACTGCGTAGCAGGTATTGCAGTAAATAATGTGGGTCACTGTCATCCAAGGGTAGTGGAAGCTATAAAGTCTCAGGCAGAGAAACTTATACATGTATCTAACCTTTATTACACCGAAGTTCAAGCTAATCTTGCTGAAGAACTGGTAAAATTAACAGGTATGGAACGTGCTTTTTTCTGTAATTCTGGTGCTGAAGCAGTGGAAGCTGCAATGAAACTGGCCCGTGTGACTACTGGAAAAACAGAATTCATAGCTGCAGAAAGATCATTTCATGGTCGTACAATGGGTTCCCTTTCAGTAACCTACAAGGAGATGTATAGGGCTCCTTTCAAACCGCTTGTACAAAAAGAGATTTTTGTGCCCTACGATAATGCTGCTGCAATGGAAGAAGCTATCAATGAAAACACTGCAGCTATTATAATCGAGCCAATTCAGGGGGAGGGTGGTATTCACGTACCTTCTGATGATTATCTGAAAGAAGTGCGTCATATTTGCGATGAGCACGAAATACTTCTGATTTTTGATGAAGTACAGACAGGTTTTGGCAGGACTGGTAAGTGGTTCTGCAAGGACCATTTTGGAATTCAGCCTGATATTATGTGTATGGCTAAAGCCATGGGAGGGGGGGTTCCCATGGGAGGCATAGTTTCAAAAAAAGGTATTACTTTCACTAAAAGTCAACATGCTTCTACATTTGGTGGGAATCCTCTTGCATGCGCTGCAGCACTGGGCTCCATCGCTGCCATCAAAGAAGAAAGGCTACTGGAACATACCACTGAGGTGGGCAAGTATTTTATGGATAAGCTCAGAGAAGCAGATATTTCAGGCTTAAAAGAGGTTCGTGGTCGTGGTCTTATGATTGGCTTGGAAATGGAGCGCAATTGTATAGAAATAGTCGATTACGCCAGAAAAAATGGTGTGCTGCTTAATAACACTTCTGAAACAGTCATACGAATTGCACCACCTCTTGTAATTACTAAAGAACAGGTCGATAGGGTGGTAGAGGTAATTGAGCAGGCTTGAACTAATTGATGAGAGTATTCTTGCTATTCCTGAATACGTCCCTGGCAAGTCAGTAGAGGAAACAGCGCAAAAATATGGTCTTGATCCGGATTCCATCATAAAATTGGGTTCCAATGAGAATCCATTGGGACCTTCCAAAAAAGCAATTCAGGCTATTGTGGAAAATGCCTCAAAAGTGCATCTCTATCCTTCAGCAGATGCAGGTGAACTTGTAGATGCCTTAAGCACTTACCTGGGTATTCCTGCATCAAATATTTGTGCTGCAGGTCCCGGCATGGACGGCTTGTTGGATAATCTAATACGTCTTATTATCAGAGACGGTGATGAGGTAATAATCCCTATTCCTACTTTTTCTTACTACGAAATTGCTGCCCGTGCAAATGGTGCCTCTGTTGTGTATGTTAAACGAAATGAAAATTTTGGAGTTGATATTGAAGCTATTCAAAAAGCAGTTTCCTCCCGGACGAAAATGATCTTTCTGTGTTCCCCTAATAATCCTTCAGGAAACATAGTTCCTGAAATAGATATAAGAGCGCTTCTTGACTCTTTTGAAGGTATTTTGTTTGTGGATGAAGCTTATGTTGAATTTGCTGAGCATAGTATCAAAAACCTTGTACTTGAATTCGATAACCTGGTTGTAGGCAGAACATTTTCCAAAATTTTTGGTCTTGCTGGGTTGCGTCTAGGTTATGGTATAATGCCTGCATGGCTTAAGTTAGAATATATGAAAGTAGCAACACCCTTCAATGTAAGTCTGCCGGCATTGAAGGCTGGAATTGCTGCAATTTCTGACAAAGCACATATTGAAAAGAGTATTGAAATGGTCAAAGAAGGTCGTAAATATTTGCAGGAACAAATACCTTTCAGAGTATATGAATCAATGGCTAATTTCGTACTTGTAGATGTTTCTCCCTATAATGCGAGTGATGTATGTGAAATACTTCTTCGAAAAGGTATAATCGTAAGGGACTGCGGTTCTTTTAGAGGTGCAGGCAACTCTCTTATAAGGGTCACTGTAGGCACACAAGAGCAGAATATGCGTGTTGTTGAAGCATTCAGATGTGTTTAAATCGTGCATGTTATTGAATGTTTGATATTTCTTCTATTTTCATAAGAGGATAATCAAGCATCTTATCAAATTTCAGAGATGCCTTTATCAATACATTCCCATATTTTATTTCCAGAACAACTTCCAGCATACGTCCTTCCAGTTCACAGTATCCAAATTCTTTATTTAGCTTGGAACGTATCATTTCTCTGTCAATTTTGACCGATATGCTATTTACATAGGGCTGTACAGAGATACTTTCCTCTATTGCTTTTTCTAGACTGTCCACTGTTCTCAAGTTGACAGGTGAACCGGTGAATTGATGATATAATGCTCCCAGTTTAATACCTGCTTCAAAGAGGGCATTATCTTTTTCATTGATACTTCTCATAAATATCCTAATTTCTCTTTATTTTTATATTCCTTATTTTTATATATTGGAGAAAAAAGGTACAGCACCATTGCCATTAGTAAAGGTACCGTAAATGTGCTAACCATTGGCGGATTCACAAAATACGAGATTATGGAAATTGCAAAGATCAACGTTAATGGCATGGTTTTCTTTTTACCTCTTATTTTCATATATCGTATACTGCTTACCATTAAAATTCCAAGTATTATGCATCCTGCACCCATATATATCGGGCTCAAGTATCCATTATCCACCAAAATGATTGCAGAAACAATTATTCCACTTGCGGTGATGGGCAATCCTTTGAAAAAAGCATTATCAGGTTTAGATACGTTGAATCTTGCAAGCCTTAGAATACCACAAATAAGATAAAAGCAGATGCTTATTAATATAATATATCCGTTTCCCATATATGAGAAGATTATTATGGCAGGAGCAACTCCAAAGGAGATAACATCAGCAAGTGAATCGAGTGACCCTCCTATCTCACTTCCTCCGATATATCTTGCCAGATTCCCATCCAGGCCATCTGCAATCGCAGCTAAGAGTACCAATATACATGATAAGTGAAGCGTTCCATTTTGTACTGTAATAATGGCTCCAAAACCGCACAATGCATTGAGCAGAGTGACTATATCAGGCAATTTTAGTGTATTTAATATGCCACTCACTCCTTTTGTTTTAATCTTGCAATGGTTGTCAGGCCAGCATATACCCTATCACCTTTTTTACATTCAATATTAAAATTATCTGGAATTGTTACATCCACTCTGGATCCGAAACGAATCATGCCGATACGCTGTCCCTTCACCATTATATCTCCTTCTTTCACATAAGATACGATTCTCCTCGTGATTGTACCTGCTATCTGAATAACCTCGATTCTTCCATGATCAGTGTCTATAAATATATGCTGCCTCTCATTCCGGTGAGAATCTTTATGAAATGCAGGTATATAGCTACCTTTTTTATATTCTAGAGAAACGACTTTTCCTTTCAAGGGTGCTCTGTTCACATGAACATTTTGGAGATGCCACCGGTGGCCACGCGCTCCAGGTAGAACTCGGTCTTGAGCGCGTGGGTGCGCGTGACCAGTTGGGCAAAGTTCGGATCGCTGGCGGTGAGCGGTTGGTAGGTGTTCGCGTAGTGATGCATGCGTTCCTTGCCTCCCGCGATGGGAAGCATGGCGTCGTAGAGCTCGGCGCCCCAAAACCAGGGCAGGCCCACCTTGGAGAAGGCGCGATTGAACGCCACGCGGTGCCCGTCACGCTCGGTTTCCGCGAGTGTGCCGTCTACGTCGAATATCAACGCCTCGAGTGCCATGTGGCGAGACTAGGCGCGCGCGGGTAGGACTGTCTTTCCCCCATTGGGGTTGAGTTGAGGGTGAGTCGGGCGTGACGCGTCGAGCGCGGGGCGACGCGCGGTGGTTGCCGCCACCTGCTGATGGGAGTCGCCCAGGGGCCTAACCGGCGTGCGTCGCCGCCTGTGCGCGCACCTTGGAGCGATCGCGCTTGAGCAGGTAATACGCGGCGGAATGCGCTGCGGTGACTGTCGCGGCACCGGCCAGGTGAGCACCCACGATGATCTCTGGGAGGCCGGTGAAGTACTGGACGTAGCCGATCGCGGCTTGCGCCAGCGTCACGCCGACGAGGACGGTCCAGGCCTTGCGGACCTCGTCGCGATCGCCGTACGAACGGTCGTTGCGGACCCGCCACACCAAGTACGCCAACGTGGCCATGAACGCCCACACGATGAGCGCGTGGGCCTGGGCGGCAACGGCGGGGTCGATGCCAAGCCTGTCGGTCGCGTCGGCATCTCCCGAGTGTGGACCGGCTCCCGTGGTGACGGTGCCCAATGTCAGCAGACCGACAAGCAGCACGGAGTTGACGCGAAGCGTGGTCTTGATGCATCGGCGCCCGTCTCGGCGTTGAGCGTCGCGGTACTTGAGCGCAAGCCACACCGCCTGCCAGACGAGGCCCATCGATAGGAGTAGGTGCGGTGCCACCACCACGGGGTTGAGTTTCGCCAGGACCGTGATGCCGCCGAGCACCGCCTGACCCACAACGCCCAGCAGGGGAACGAGCCCCCACCAGCGCAGGTCGCGCCGCGTGTCCCAGACGGCAATGGCAACGCCGAGAGCCACGACCAGGAGGACGAATGTGAGAGTGCGATTGCCGAATTCGATGAAGGGGTGCATTCCCAAGGCGCCGCGCAGCTGGGGAGTGAAGGTGCCGGGCTCGCATTGGGGCCACGTGGAGCAACCGAGCCCCGAGCCCGTGAGTCGGACAGCCCCTCCGGTAACAATGATGCCCGCCTGGGTGAAGATGTTCGCGACCGTGAGGGCGCGCGCATGGCGGCCCAGGAAGGCGCGAGAACGCTGGAACGGATTGCCGGAACGTGTCGCGGGGGTCCTCGTTGTCACCGGCCAAGTCTAGGCGGGAGCACGAGCGCCGCCCGCACCCACACCGTGGTGTTGGTCGAGCGGGGGCTCTGCGCCACCCGAGCCCCACCCCTCGGACACGTCGAACCGGGCGGGCGCGCGACACGCCGATGTGGTTGCTCTGGCGGCAGGAAGTGCGGGG
>JACIVZ010000067.1 GCA_014361205.1 Methanomethylovorans sp.
ATGTTAATTCTGTCCTTAATCCAATGCCATGGGATCATTCTCCTATTACTGTTTATATCGACAATATCAATGTACCTGAACATTACAGTCCTACATACATAAAACAAGTGGAAAATGCATTGGATTATTGGGAAAACGGTGGGAATAGGAAGCTAAAATATGATCCAAAATTTAGTTTAGCAGATACAGAAAACGAAGCTGACATTTATATCATGTGGGTCGAGAATCTGGAAGAATATGCTGGTGTTAAGAAGGGTGTTGCCGGTATCGCAAGGCCTTATGAAGTTAATGGTAAATATATGCGAGTAAATATTATATTGGAAGTTGGTAATTACCAGGGTTATTCATGGAAGCAGTATGGAGACGCCAATATGCTCGAATTGGTAAAGCATGAATTAGGTCATGCGCTTGGTCTGGGTCACAGCAACGACAGGCGTGACATTATGTATCCAACTTATGAGCAAAAAGATAATATAGATCCATTGCTTGTAAATAGAACAAGGCCTTTGATATATTTGTTTGTCATTGTCAGCCTAATTCTTGCAGCGTTATCTGGAATAAACTGGTTAAGATATCGCAGAAAAAGACGTGTTCTTGAAGATGAGTTTCTATGAAGTAAATATTGTCTCATAAGTGTTTGAGCTGAGGATCTTTAATTATTTTCAATATCATGAGGGAAATTTCCACGGCAGTATCTCACGAATCATCTATAATATAACAATTTCAGTCAGTCTTAGCAATCTTTTATTGTACTGCCTTACTAATTTACTAATAAATCCTGCAGAGATTCGCAAATTGTTATAATTACTCACACTGAATCCTTTAAATAGTAATCTTTCCATTTTATACACCAAAGGGTTTGTATAGATAACTTGATATATAGAATGAAATTATTACCACTCATATTCAACATTTGTTTGCATATTGAACAGACCGTTTCGGAGAATTAATAGATGAAACAGCAAGTAGAAATTAGGGAACTCAAAGAGGGCAAGTACGTCATAATAGATGATGAACCCTGTGTCATTAAAAGCATTTCTAAATCCAAGCCAGGTAAGCATGGTTCAGCAAAGGCAAGGATTGATGCAATTGGAATTTTTGATAATCAAAAAAGATCAATTGTAGGTCCCGTATCTGATAAGATATATGTTCCCTTGGTTGAAAGAAAAAGTGCTCAGGTTATTTCGATTGCAGGTGATGTTGCTCAGCTTATGGATATGGCTGATTACTCGACATTTGAACTTCCAATATCCGAAGAATATAAGGAAAGAGTGAAGGAAGGAGAAGAAATTACCTACCTTGTTGCCATGGGTAAGATGAGGATCGACATGAGGTAATCCAATACCTCATCAGTCTATTATTATCTAAATAAGCTATATATTTGTGCTTAAGGTCTTTTAATGTTTCATGATCTTTGTATGATGGATTCCTTGGCAGATTATTTATCTGCCAGATACGTTCTGTTTGGTGTGCCCTTTGATGGGACATCCTCTTTCCGTGCAGGTAGCAGGTGGGCTCCGGATGCAATGCGCAAGGCATCTGCGAACTTTGAGACGTATAATGCATATTTTGATATTGATTTTCAGGATTTGCTTATACATGATGCAGGTAACTTCGAGCCAAATTCGGATGTTAATATGACTCTTGAAGAGCTTTTCTTTGCAGTGGAAGCTATTGTAAAGGATGGGAAACTGCCAATAATGATGGGTGGTGAACATTCTCTTACCTATTCATGTGTGAAAGCATGTGCAAAACATGCTGGAACTGATCTCGGCTTTGTGGTGTTGGATGCACATTTTGATCTGCGGGAAGAATATGGAGGTGTAAAATTCAGCCATGCATGTGTTTCCAGACACATACTAAATGATATTACAGACAAGTACGTTACAATTGGGGTGCGCAGCGGTCCAAAGGAAGAATGGGATTTTGCAAAAGACAATGGTATTTGCTATTATACTCCAGATACGGTAAGGGAGAAAGGTATCAATACAGTGCTTGCAGAAGCTATTGAACATCTCGACTGTGATAAGATCTATTTATCATTGGATATGGATGCTCTTGATCCATCGTTTGCTCCCGCTCTTGGAACCCCTGAGCCTTTTGGATTGACCGATGTTGAGGTAAGGGATGTTATCCGTGCTCTTGCACCAATGTCTATAGGTTTTGATGTTGTCGAAATATCTCCTGAATACGATGGGGGGCAGACTGCTATACTGGGGACTAAACTACTGCGTGAGTTCATTGCCGCTCATGCAGCAGCAAACAGATGAGTTTTCAGTATTTGACAGTTTAACTCAAGATAATATTTCAAAAATAATATTGAATATTTTGAATCCATATATCCTGATTTCTTGCCCTATCATAACACATTTTAACTTGTGCAGATAGTCTGACTTCTTTATCATTTTCTTATCTTGATTTATTTTTCTAATCAATATTAAATTATTTTTTATCATAGGAACAGCAAATTAATGGAAATAGACTACATTTCAAAAAACTTATATTATTCTATTTTATTGCAAACACTGCCTTTCAGCTGATATCTAAACAAGAAAACAAATAATTAAATAAATGAAATTTTAATTATTGAAAACCTTTTAGTATTTTAATAAACAAATGCAATTGGGTATAACCATATATACAAACGCACTGCCTAAAAATGAAGTATGTATAATAGATATAGGATCCTATGGGTAGCGATAAACTTAGTAGTCTTCTTCTGACCACCTGCAAAAATGCAATCTTATCTTGGACTATCCTCTTTGTTCAGACTGTTTTAACCCTTATAAATTTCATGAATGGAAGATATACTTGGGGCATTCTTTGTGCGTTTACTGCAGGGATTATACTTCTCCCAGCATTGTTCCTTAAAAATTTGTCAGTCATGCCCCCTTGGTATCTTTTAATTTTAGTTGCATTGCCAATGCTTATAAATGCAACAGCATATCATATATTTTTCAACAGTGTACCTTATTATGTCTCAGTAGCAACTATTGCACTTCTGGTAGCAGCAGAGGTTAACTGGTTCACTTCTGTAAAGATGGATCATAGATTTGCAATTGTTTTTGTTTTCATAACCACGCTTGCAATATCAGGTCTATGGCACCTTATTCAATGGATATTGGACATTAATATTGGAACAAGTTTTATTCTTGATGGCAGATCACAGGAAACTCTCAATACTGAGGTGATGTATGAGTTCATGTATGCTACGGTTGTAGGGATAGTTGCAGGTTTTATCTTTGGGTGGTACTTAAAATATAAAGAAAAATCTATTCAAAGTGATATCTTCTTACCCTCAATCAATAAACAAGAAACTTCTGAATACATATCATCCAGACCACCGGCACCAATTCGTAAATTGCTTAAGATCTCACCAAAAAAACAAGAACTTGCAACAAGGATCATGCAGGCATGTCTATTAATAATGATGTTCGCTGGTATATATTTGAAAGACACTCACATTGTACTAAATGGAATCATAGCATTAGGTATCACTTTTTTGCCCAATATAATTACACATAAATACTATATATCTCTTGATCCAAGTCTTACACTCTGGATAACTCTTGCAGTTTTCTTGGATGCACTTGGAACTTTTGCATTCTATGACACTATCTCAAGGTGGGATAATCTGACGCATGCACTTTCTGCAAGTGTAATTGCAGCTGCTGGATATGTGGTGCTAAGAGCAATTGATATTTATACCGATGAGCTATACATTCCTCACAAATTTATGTTTGTTTTCATTATTCTTTTTGTGCTCGCCGCAGGTGTAATATGGGAAATTCTAGAATTTATCACAGATGAGATGGTAGCTAAGTTTGAAATGAATGCTTTTTTAACACAGCATGGCATCAATGATACTATGCAAGATCTGTTCTTTGATCTACTTGGTGCGATTATTGTAGCTGCATGGGGAACTGCTTACTTATCTGATATTTCCTACAGACTTGCAAGAAGGATAGAAGTTTTTTCAGCTTCCAAAAATAAGAAATAACAGCAGTTAGCATTAATTTCATTTTTACAAAAAAATAATATGTGTTGCATCATTGTTATCCGATATTTTTATAGTATACTAAGAACCTAATTCTCTGTTCCTTTTATATATGGTTTTGAAAACCTTGATTCAACGTCCTGACGATGAAGGATATTATATGAACAGAAAGGAATCACACGACCATCGGGAGTGGCATAATGAATGCCACACCTTTCTACCCTTTTAAGATCTAAGTTATATAGATCCTGGAAATGCATGGCACCAAGGAACAAACTATTCCTGTGAAAAGGTTTTGCAGATTCTGCACTGCCTATCTTAAAGAAATCCAGCATTAACTTTGTGACATCTATGGAGACAGGGATTTTTTCTTTATCGATAAAACTCGAGATTTTAGTTATAGTTTTAGATACAAGAATAGCTTTTTTTGTGCTATATTTTGTGTTTTCTATCTCTTCAGTTACTTCGTTTAATAACTCCAGCAGTCCCTCAACATCTACAAAATGGGTTATAGGAATCAATCTGTCTCCATCTTTGTAAATGTAGGTCGCAGCTCCACAATGAGGATGTATCGTAAATTCAGGTACCAATCGACCATGTACTGCAGAAACGAATCTTGAAATAGGAACCACAGTGGATACAGGGTACCAATCATCTCTGCAAATCTGTCCATTTGTTTGTTCCTCAACCAGTAACATTAAGTCTGAGATAGTAATACGTGTTTTTTCTCTATCTTTATTGTCTATGCGGCCTGTGAATGCAACTGGCTGGAAGTTGATACCTTTGATAACATCCATATTCTGAGAAGCGAGATTTATAATGTCCCCTATCTGGTCATCATTGATACCTTTTTTAAGTGTTGGGACCAGTGTAATAGATGTTAGTCCTGCCTGACGACAATTTTTTATTGCTTTTTGTTTCATGGGTAAAGCATTGAATCCACGCATTATTCGGTATGTTTCTTCCTTTATGCCATCAAAAGATAGGTACACAGTACTAAGTCCTGCATCTTTCAATTCTTTGGCATATTCGATACTTTTTGCAATCTTCACTCCGTTTGTAGCAATCTGTATATGAACAAATCCGAGATCTTTTGCCATTGAGATAATTTTAGGCAGATCACTGCGTACAGTTGGTTCACCACCTGAAAACTGGACTGCATAGCAGGGTACAGGCTGCTGATTTCTTAGCATTGATAACATACTGAGTATTTGGTCCATATCAGGTTCATACAGCATTCCACTTTTTTGGGCGTTTGCAAAACATACAGGGCATGACATATTACATCTATTGGTTACATCTATGTTTCCTAGAAGTGTGCTGGTTTTATGAAATTGGCACATCCCACAATCAGAAGGACAATTTGGGTTTTCACTCGCTGTAAAGTTAGATATTCCTGAAAGACTCTGTGCAAGTCGTTCAAATTTTCTGTATAAATTTGCATCTGACCAGTAAACATCTTTAAAATCACCATGTTCACTGCAATGTTTTTGTATGATGATTTTTCCATTTTGCTCAATACACTCAGCATTGAGAACTTTAGCACATTCAGGACACATTGACATCGTATGCATAATAAAGTACCCACCTATTATCTGATATTTCAAAATAATTCAAATTATTTGATAACTTACCCACTATATAATTCTTACTGGCTCTGTAGAAATGCTCGTAAAATCACTATCATTCAGTTTAATTCCGCAAAAACAACCAATTTATAGGAGTACATTTGAAAATATTCAGGGCATAGAAAATTGTATGATTAACGAGGTTTTCTACAGAGCCTTCTTACTAACAAAATATATACTTTCTTATTGTAGAATTATTTCGGATTCAGCAGCATGTGTAGAAGCTCCTTTTAGACTTCTTGTCCAAAACATACTTATATCGTTGTACAGCGTTATCACTACCATGGCAAGCTACAAGCTTATAGTAAAAGATGTCATTAGAAAAGCAGATGTGCTTCTTGAAGTGGTAGATGCCAGGTTTCCCGATGAGACAAGGAACAGCGAAGTAGAAGCTGAAATAATAAATGCCAAAAAATCTTTCATTATCGTCATGAGTAAATGTGATCTTGTATCTCAGGATATCCTTGAAAGAAATAAATCGCGCTTGTCAAAAATTGCGCCTACAGTTTTTATATCAGCCAAACAGAGATTCGGTACCACCATGCTTAGACACAAAATTCTTGAAATTGCAAATGTAAAAGGCAGTGACATTGTTGTAGGTATTGTTGGGTATCCTAACACTGGAAAATCTTCTGTTATTAATGGTGTGGCAGGAAGACATAAAGCGGGTACTTCTTCCATTTCAGGTCACACTAAAGGTATACAGATTGTGAATGCAGGTTCACGTATCAGGTTCATAGATACTCCGGGAATTATTCCTTTTGATGAACATGATGAATATATGCAGGGAATTCTTGGTATAAAAGATTCCACTCATCTGAAAGATCCTACAGGTGTAGCTTTAAAAATCATAGAAAAAGTGTGTTCAGTGAACAAAACTGCTCTGGAGTCCTTTTACAAAATAGTCATTGATAATGAGGACTCTTATGGTATACTTGAACTTATTGGGAAGCAGACCAACTGCCTGAAAAAGAAAGGAGAAATTGATGATACCAGAGTTTCAATTCGCATTATAAATGACTGGCAGCGAGGGTTGCTGCTAATGTAAAATAGGGCTGTAAAAGAAAAAAGCCCTGCTCTTTATAGTCAAAACTTTTGTATTCCAGAAGTTCGGTCTGACCCTAGACATTTATGGGTCCTTCTTCGAAGGCACCCCCTTCATCTGAAATGAATACAGGAATAGAAGAAGATGTGCAATGTATTCAATCTATTTAAACGATTCAATTCCCTCTATCAATCAAGTCAGATCAGATTAATCAATGTATAAAATCAATCACTCATGGACAAGTCCATAAAATATGAGGATTTCTAATCCTCAAGTGTAGACACATCTCCTGGATCCATACCCAGTTCCTTGGCTCTGAGAACACGCCTCATGATCTTACCACTGCGGGTCTTTGGAAGTGAATCCACAAACTCTATTTCTGAAGGCATGGCAATGGGACCAAGACTCATCCTTACATGATAAATCAGTTCTGACTTAAGTTTATCACAGGGTGAATATCCTTCTCTTAGAATCACAAAAGCTTTTATAATTTCACCTTTAAGAAGGTCAGGTTTTCCGATAACAGCAGCTTCAGCCACAGCGCCGTTGGATACAAGAGCACTTTCTACCTCAGCACTTCCTATGTTATGACCAGCAACTATTATCACATCGTCTGACCTGCCAAGGATCATTATATACCCATCATCATCCTTTACTGCCAGATCACCTGCTGTATAATATTTGCCAATAGTGTTCCAGTACTGCCTGTAACGCTCATCATTGTTATGTACAGTTCTCATCATAGAAGGCCATGGTTCTTTAATAACAAGAAATCCTCCTTTTCCTGAAGGCACTGACTCTCCATTCTTATCTACCACATCAGCTACTACCCCAGGCAAAGGTTTTCCTACAAAACCCGGTTTCATTGGCTGACCTGCCAAAGTGGTGATCATATGCATACCTGTTTCTGTCTGCCACCATGTATCCACTATAGGACATCGTTCTTTACCAATTACACGATAATACCATTCAAATGCCTCCGGGTTTAGTGGCTCACCTACAGAACCCAATATCCGAAGAGAACTGAGGTCGTATCTCTTAGGCCATTCCTCTCCCATTCTCATAAACATTCTGATAGCTGTGGGTGCAGTATAGAATATTGTGACATCAAAATCATCGATGATGTTCCACCAGACCCCCGGGTCGGGGTAATCGGGAGTTGATTCCGTAATCAGGATAGTGCCTCCTGCCAAGAGAGGGCCATATATAATATACGTATGACCTGTGATCCATCCAGGGTCAGCAGTACACCAGAAAACATCATTGTCTCTCAGATCAAAAACGTTCAGAGTAGTATAATATGCCCCTACCATATAACCCCCACAGGCATGCACAATACCCTTTGCAGGACCTGTTGTACCGCTGGTGTATAGTATGAAGAGCGGATCTTCGGCCTCCATTATCTCAGCTTCGCACTCTGGAACGTCTTTAAGAACTTCATTGTAATCTATCTCTATTTCGGAATACAGCTCCATAAGAGGTTTCATTCTCCGCAGCACTACTATTTTTTCGACACTTGGAGCATTTACTACGGCTTCATCAACAATGGCTTTTAGTTCCACCCGCTTTCCACGCCGGATAGTGGCATCAGCCGTTACAACGATCTTTGCATTGCAATCCCTTATACGGGAATTGAGAGCTTGTGTTCCGAAACCTGCGAAAACGATACTATGAATAACACCTATGCGGGCACATGCAAGGGCTACAATAATCTGTTCGGGCACAAGAGGCATATATATACATACGGTATCGCCTTTTTTAACACCGAGCGACTTCAGGCCATTGGCAAATCTCATTACTTCTCTGTATAATTGCCGATAGGTTAGGACTCTTTCTTCGCCTCCATCACCCACCCAAATGATAGCAACTTTGTTCTTCTTACCATTGTGGATATGTCGATCAAGACAGTTTTGCGTGATATTAAGCTTGGCATTTACAAACCAGCGTGCATAGGGGTGTTGCCATTCACATACTTTATCCCATCTTTGTATCCATTCAAGTTCATTAGCTATCTTTTCCCAGGAAGCTTCTGGATTTCTCTGAAATTCATTATATGCTGCTTCATAATCTCCCATCCTTGTATTTTCTTTGAAGGATGGATCAGGATAAATTATTTTGCCTTCAATTTTTATATCATGTTCTTCGCTCATCGATTTCACCTAGTTCAAATAAAATTTATTTGCACAGAAGCCTGAGATCAATTTTGTCCGGTTCCATAAAAATGACTCTGTCAGTTTATGGAATTTTTATTTTGTGTAAATCGAAAGAAAGATAGCACACAATCTTTCACAAATAATCATGTATAATCAGAGAAATAATATAAATCTGTTATGGCCATTTGTAAATATTAATATGCTGAGATGTTCGCTCATGAATTTAATCTAAAGACTACTGCTAAATTATTTAAGTATTTAAAATGCCGTAAAAAAAATACGGCTCTGCCATAAATTGTGAAGTTATGAAGAAAGAGATAAAATGGCTTCTGCAAGATCGCCTTTTGCTTTTTCTAAGGCTTTCCTTGCTTCTACCTCAGAAACTCCGGTTTGTTCGGCTACAAGTCTTACATCATTATCTGGAATCTCCAGTTTTCTGGGTACTCTCTCCGGTGTACCAACTATTTGATACGTATCTGTTCCCTGTGCAGTCATAACAGTGACATTAGCATCATTAAATACTATATCAACATCAGGCGTTCTAATAATTACCTGCTCGACATTAGGAATCTCATCGATGCTTATTCCCATTTGCTTCATCATCTGTTTCATTTTCGCAGGGTTTATTCCTCTACCTCCTACTCCAGGAAACATGAAAGCACCTCTTTGTTTTTACTATTAGTTTAGTGGCAGCCACCACATGGACCGCAGCCAGCAGATGTCTTTGAATTCTCGATGATGAACCCGCTTCCATTAGGGCTATCTATATAATCAATAGTTGCTTCGGACAGACCATCTACGTCGTTCTTGTTCAGAACGATCTTGATACCTTGACTATCAAAAGTAACATCATCCTCCCCAAATTCATTATCAAGCGACATACCATACTGTACGCCACAGCAACTCATACCTGCAACAAACACCCTTAGGGCATGGTCAGTCTTATTTTCAGACTCAAGAAGTGATTTAATTTCTGCAGCTGCTTTTTCAGTTATTTCTACCATGTCTTTCACTCTTTATTTATATTGTTTTAACTGCTGTTCTATCAGTTTCATTGAATTAAACAGTCATACCTTTATATGTAGTTTTGGTATAAAAAGTTATTCGTATACTTGCGAACAATTGTTGTTATTATATGAATTCAACATCTTCGTCTACAGGATGGGTTAACACTTCGCCGGTATATGCATTTAATTCTACTGAATTCCTTGGACCTTTAACTTCCCATACAGGAAGATATATCATATCTAACTGTAAGTTGATATCTTCAACAGAAGGCTTGAATCTTTTATGCTCCGAAATAATGGCTTCACCCTTAGTATCATCGAAACGAATGTCCTTTGTATGCTCATCTATGAGCATATTGAGAATTAAATCCTTAGCTTCTGCATGTGTAATTATCTGAGTCTTAAGCTCGTATTCATTATTGGGAAGTTCAAGTCTATCACCAATCTCACAAATAGCAAAATTACTTATGTTACCATTTAAAGCATTGAGGTATCCCACACCTTCACCAGAAATATCTATAAGTTTGGACCTGTATTTTTTTTCTACACTAAGAGAATAGGAATATCTCCAGAAAGGAACGAGTTTAAGTAAAACGGCCTGTACACTATGCACGTGAGCTTTACCTATCACAGAGGCTCTTTCTTTTGTAATTCTGAGGGGAACAGACCTAAGTTCCAGATTTATTGGGCCAATGGCATTCTGAGTCATTAAGTCAGCTAAAGGACTTATTGTTTTTATGGAATTATATGAATTAATAGCATTTTCTCTGGAAGATACAGTTGTTCTTCCAAAAGCGACAGATAATGGGGGCTGTACAGATGTTTGGTATGAATCAGAAATCTCATCACGACATCCAGATGGAGCCTTTACAAA
>JACIVZ010000068.1 GCA_014361205.1 Methanomethylovorans sp.
GCAATGGATTGGGGCTGTTTATATCAAAAATAATAATTGAAAAACATAATGGAAAGATTTGGATTAACAGCAAAAAAGGAGAAGGCACTGAAGTGCATATAATTCTTCCAGTATATACTGATAATTCTGAATACATGCAAACAAAGTATTCTGACAAAAACAAGCATAAATAAATTTAAATCACCAGCATATTTATCCTAAGTGTTGGATGAAAACGAATACTTTTTTAGTTTGAGCTCAAAATCAATATGATAGTTAAAATACCGATTCTTTTTTAAGTGTGAAGACCATACCACGCTACAACCTGATTCTACATAAAAATAAAAGAGGTTACAGATGAGCAATATTCTGCGCAGAGGACGCTTGCAATCTACGCCCGATGAAGATATAATGAAATTCACATCTTCAATGAAGTCTGACAAGTGGATATTCGATGCTGATATTATGGTGGACTTTGCCCATACCATCATGTTAAAGGAACAAGGAATAATAGATGAACATGATTGTTCCAGTATTCTGAAAGGATTGATACGCATCAGGGAAGAAGGTATAGAACAACTCGACCATTCCTATGAAGATATCCATATTTCTCTGGAATCTAAACTCATTGACATTGTAGGGGAGGAAGTAGGAGGCAGGATGCATTCTGGAAGATCACGAAACGATGAAGTTGCAACATGCATCCGTTTGACTTTACGTGAAGAGATGATTGCTCTCATGGAAGAATTAAATTTACTGCGCCGTACATTATGCTCAGTTGCAGCCGATAACATCGAAACCCTTATGCCTGGTTTCACACATCTTCAGCATGCACAGCCTACTACACTGGCACATCATTTAGTTGCGCATATGGATGCTTTAGGCAGAGATGTGGAACGTCTTAAGGATGCCTATTCAAGAGTTAACCTTTCTCCTTTAGGAGCTGCAGCATTTGCTTCCACTGGTTTTAACATTAACAGGGAACGTACTATGAAACTACTTGGCTTTGATGGTCTTGTAGAGAATTCCATGGATGCTGTCAGCAGCCGGGATTTTCTTATAGAATGTACTGCGATGCTAGCAAATATTATGATTAATCTGAGTAAAATGGCAGAAGAACTTGTCATCTGGTCTACAGCAGAGTTTGCATTCATAGAGCTGGATGACCGCTATGCATCGACTTCATCCATTATGCCTCAGAAAAAGAACCCTGACACTGCGGAACTGCTCAGAGGAAAAGCAGGAGTAGTAGCAGGATCACTCATGGCACTTATTACCACATGCAAAGCACTTCCTTTAAGTTATAACCGTGATCTTCAGGAAGCTACCCCCAATATGTGGAATGCTCTGGAAACAACCAGGAGCTCAGTGCGTATGATGGATGGCATGATGAGAACCATGAAAATCAATAGGGAAATAATGGCTTTAAAGTCGGTGATAGGATTTACGACGGCTACCGAACTTGCAGATACCATAGTAAGAGCAACAGGAATACCTTTCAGGACAGCTCATCAAATAGTAGGCATACTTTCCAGGAGAGAAGGAGATATCAATTTGCAACAGATAGATTCCGTGGCAGATAAAATTCTGGGAATTAAACTCAGCAGTAAGGGCTTAACAGAAGAACTAGTAGGCGAGGCTTTGGATCCAATTTGCAACATAAAGAAGAGGAATGTCATAGGTGGTCCTGCATTTGAAGAAATGGAAAAAGCCATTATCAGAAGGAAAGATAATATAAAACACACAGAGGAAGAAATAAGAGTATTGAAGAATAAGTCGGAATCTTCGCTGAATATGCTCATGGAACTTGTAAAACAGTATATCGCCAAAGCATAATGTATATGACCATAAGAAGTGATATTCATGAAAATCCAACATGGTGACCTTATAAGGGTAGAAAAGGATGGTGTAGAATATGAAGGTATCGTAATGCCAAGTACTACCCATCATATTGTTCTTAAGATGTCAAATGGTTATAATGCAGGCATATCTATGGAAAATGCAAAGATAACTTTGCTTGAAAAAGCTGCAACTGATCAGGATATTATCCCTGCTGTTATTCCTCAGGTAAAAGCAATCAATAAAGGCAAACTACCCAGAGTATCCATTCTCTCCACCGGTGGTACCATTGCAAGTAAAATTGATTACAGAACTGGTGCAGTTACTGCTTCTTTTTCTGCTGATGACATATTAAAGGCTATTCCTGAACTTCGGGAAATTGCAGATTTTTCCGGCAGAGCAATATATAATATTCTTTCTGAAAATATGAGGACTGAATACTGGGAAAAACTTGCCATTGCGGTAGCAGAAGAAATAAGAAATGGAGCTGATGGAATAATTATTGCACATGGTACTGATACAATGATGTATACTGCTGCTGCACTTGCTTTCATGATCCGTACCCCTGTTCCCATCGTTTTTGTGGGTTCGCAGAGAAGCGCAGACCGGCCAAGCAGTGACAATGCAATGAATGTGATCTGCGCAGCTAAAGTGGCAGTAAGTGATATTGCAGAAGTGTGTGTGGTAATGCATGGAAGTGAGTCGGATGACATATGTGACATCCACAGAGCAACAAAGGTAAGAAAGATGCACACTTCCAGAAGAGATGCCTTCAGATCCATTAACTCAGAGCCAATTGGTTTTATTGACTATCTTACAGGAGAGATACATACCCATCTTGCTTATAACAGAAGAGGGTCCTGTAAACTTGAGCTTCAAGGAGGTTTTGAAGCAAAATGTGCACTTCTCAAGTTTACGCCTGGAGCAAGTCCCGATATAATTTCATATTACATTGATGCAGGATACAAAGGTATTGTTATTGAAGGTACTGGGCTTGGGCATGTTTCATCTGAATGGATCCCTTTCATAGAACGTGCAACTGCCATGAATATCCCAGTGGTGATAACTTCACAATGCCTGTACGGTCGGGTATGTGACCGCGTTTATGACACTGGCAGGGATATGCTAAAAGCAGGAGTTATTGAGGCGGAGGATATGTTGCCTGAAGTTGCCCTTGTAAAACTTATGTGGTTATGTAAACAGTACAATGATCTTGATACTATCAAAAAAATGATGGTCCAGAATATTGCTTTTGAGATCAGCGAGAGAAGTATAGAATAAAACAGTATTATTAAAACAAATTACATTTATACCACAATCATCCATATTTAAAAAATTAATATTTTAAGGTGAATATATGTTATTGAATTTAAGGACACATTACACATCGCAGATAGACCCTTCAGTTATGAATGGTTCTGAAGTGAAGTTGGCCGGCTGGGTACACGAAGTAAGAGACCTTGGAGGTATTTGTTTTGTCGTACTGCGTGATCGTGATGGTCGTGCACAGGTGACTCTTGTTAAAAAGAAAACAGACGCTAAGCTGCTTGAAACTGCAAAAAAACTTGTAAGGGAATCTGTTATCACTGTGACTGCAACGGTCAAGACAGAACCTAAAGCACCTGGAGGATATGAACTTATACCAATGGAAATTAAGCTTCTCAATGAAGCTGAGTCTCCTCTGCCTATGGACACTACTGGAAAAGTGGAAGCTGAACTGGATACTCGTCTGGATTCAAGATTCATGGACCTTCGGAGAGACAAAACTACAGCTATTTTTAAAATACGTCATGAAACCCTGCGAGCTGTGAGAAACTATCTTATAGATAAAGGCTTTATCGATGTCACAAGTCCAAAGGTCGTAGCTACAGCTACTGAGGGGGGCACATCCCTTTTTCCCATAACATATTTTGACAGAGAGGCATTCCTTAACCAAAGTCCGCAGCTTTTCAAGCAAATTCTCATGGCCGGAGGTCTGGACAGAGTCTTTGAGATTGGGCCTATATTCAGAGCTGAGGAGCACGACACCAGAAAACACCTCAATGAAGCAACTTCAATAGATATTGAAGCAAGTTTTTGTGATCATTTTGATGTTATGGCTATACTTGAAAACATGATATCTTATGTTTATTCACAGGTCAAGGAAAAAGCTGCAAGATCACTGGAAGTACTTGGCATAGACCTTCAGGTTCCTGAAGTGCCATTCCCCAAGATCACTTACGATGAAGCACTAAAAATTGTTAACTCACATGGAGAAGAATCTCTCAAATGGGGAGATGATTTGAGCACCCTTTCTGAAAATACTGTAGGAGCCTATGTGTTTAAGGAATTGGGTGCTTCACATTATTTTATTATCGACTGGCCCACTGAGATTAAACCATTCTATGCAATGCCTTACGAAGACAGACCAGAAATAAGCAAATCCTTTGATATGATGCACAGAACCATGGAACTATCATCTGGTGCACAGCGTATACATATCCATGACATGCTCAAGAAAAGGATTGAGTCACAGGGACTTAACCCTGATGGGTTTGACTTCTATCTGAAAGCTTTCAGATATGGAATGCCGCCACATGCGGGGTGGGGAGTTGGCTGTGAGCGTCTTGTAATGACTATGCTTGGTGTCGAGAATATAAGAGATGTAGTATTATTCCCCAGAGACAGGCGACGACTGTCACCATAAAGTGAGTGATAATATGAAGGAAAGAAATCCTGCATCAGGAAATACAGGTAAAAAAGCTGCTGGAGAAGCTGCTGCCTGCCTCGTGGAAGATGGTAGCGTTATTGGTCTTGGTACTGGCTCTACTACTGCCTATGCTATTAGAGAGATAGGAAGAAAAGTAGCAGAGGGGCTGGATGTGCTAGCTGTTGTCACTTCCTATCAATCTGAAATGCTGGCTATCGAAGCTGGCATAACACTTACAACACTGGCCGAACACCCTGATCTTGACATTACTATCGATGGAGCTGATCAGATTGATGCAGAGATGAATCTCATCAAGGGTGGGGGAGCCGCACATACACGTGAGAAGGTTGTTGCATATTCTTCCAACGAATTCGTGGTTGTAGTAGATGATTCCAAAATGACAGATAAACTTGATCATTTCGTACCTATAGAAGTACTTCCCTATGCAAAGGAACTTGTTATGAGATACGTGCAGGAACTTGGCGGAGAGCCTCAACTGCGTTTTGCAACCAGAAAAGACGGACCTGTCATCACAGATAACGGAAATTTTATAATAGATGCATCCTTTGGGGTTATTGATAATGCAGAAGCTCTCTCTATTGCATTATCAATGTGTCCTGGGGTAATCGGGCATGGTATTTTTACAGATGTAGCTGATATCGTATTCATCGGATATGAAGATGGATCTGTAAAAAGGTTGGATATCCCCTGATAAAAAGGTATTATTAATTATCATTATCAAGAGGGCAGGCACACATTTCAATGAGGGCTTCTTCTCCGGTATGCGAACCACGCGCTATAAGGACATCACCTGCTTGAACCTGTGTATCTTTTTTGGGACTGTATATCCATTTTTCACCCCTCTTTATAGCCATGACATAAACTCCTGTTTCTGTTTCGAGTTTGAGCTGTCCAAATGTTTTTCCCACAATTGGAGAACAACTTTCCACAGTAAGTCGGGTTATAACTTCATCAGATTGACGGACTGCAATAGTTACAATCGGATGCAACTCAATATCTCTTAGCACAATGTCTGCAATAGCATAAGCCGCATCTGAGATTGATTCTGAAGCATTTGCAAGATGCAAAAGACCACGTAGCTGGTTAACATCAGAAACATGCTTAGCAGTCTCTAAAACCCAATGCTGGAGTTCATGTTTCATGCAATCCATCTTATATTCGATGGCTTTTACTTCTTCAGCTATATCTTCATTGTTAAAAAGCAATGCTGAATATGCAAGCCCAATTGACATCTCAGCCATATCCTTCATATCTACTATGATATCTACTGCTTTTTCAAGATCTTGTAGTATTTTTTCATGCTTCACTTCTTTTGGAATGTATTTTTTATTGGTTACAAGTTCAATGAAAAGAGGTACTCCTTCATCATGACCTCTTGCAAACAGCACATCTTCAGCCCTTATCCTTGTTTCATGGTTAGGATTGTATACCCAATCATTCTGCCTTCGAATGGCTATTATCCACATACCAGTTTCTGTGTCAAGTTCAATGTCTCCCAGAGTCTTACCTACAACTTTGGATTCCGGATGAACAGTTGCTCTTACTATAGTTTCAGCAGCTTCTCTTAGAGCAAGCTTTAATTCCATGGGTATACCCATTTCCATTAGTACTATCTTTGCGATGTCCCCTGCAGCATCTGCAATACCTTCTGAAGCTTGTGCAACCTGTAAAACACCTGACATCTCTTCTGCTTCTTCAACACGCCGAGCACTTAAAAGAGCAGTAATCTTCATATGATAATATAATGTATCCATTTTTTCTTCAAGACGCACCACCTCTTCAGCAATGTCCTCATTATCATAGATCATTGCGGAGTATGCCAAATCCACCATAAGTTCTGAAGTGTCTTTCATTTCAATAAGCATATCCTTGAGGTTTCTTGGAGTGTATCGTATCTCTTTTGGACTCATAATGTTCTATCAGCTCTGATTTTATATTCACTTTAAGTTATATCTTTCCAATTAATTAAGATTATAGTACGTTAAGTAGATGTAAAGTAACGAAGATACCTGTGACTCCTACCAGATCTCCTAAGGTTGCAATAATAGGAATCACTGTATCATCCGGATCAATTCCGAATCTGTGGGAGACAAAGGATATGACCACTGTGGTAAAAAACACAACTGTAAGCTCAATAATGCCTGCAAGCAGACATATCTTGAAAAGCAAGAACCAGCCTATTCCTATTCCCATAAGATGACCTACAAGCCAGACTATGATACTTAACACCGAACTGGCAGTTAGACCCACTATCATGGCTGCCAATACACTATTCCTTACCACCGGATTCTTTCCAATATTCTCCCCGAAACCCATGTGCAATGCAGAAGAGATCCTGGCTCCAAGCATACTGCCCGTATCTCCTCCTATTTTAATCAGGGAAGGAATAAGTAAAAGAATAATTGGCATTGAAATGAGCTGTTCAAGCCTGTAATTAAGTATTTGACCAGTGATTAATCCAACTAAAGAAGTTGTCACCAGTATTGGAAAGCCTCTTCCTACAATACCTCTTACTGTGTAATAGGTCATAAAAGGAGCACCACCTTTGCAGATAGGAAAAGCATTAGCATTGAAACGATGTCTCCGATCGTAGCAATGGCCGGAGTGACAACATTATCAGGATCAAAACCGAACCTGAACATACCAAGAGCCAGAAAAACAGCTACTACAGAAAGAATAATACCCGAAGATAAACCAGCCAGTACAGCTATGAACATCAGTTTCAGGGCACCAGCACTTTCAAGACCAAATGCAATGGTAATGAAGTGCCCCATAAGCCCGAGGATAGCAGAAATTATAAAACTCAGTAAGAGAGAACCACTAATGTTATTGATAAGTTCAGGGTTGTTCTCTATTTTTGTAATAAGACCCATGTGTATAGCACTGCCAAGACGTGATCCCAACGTACAGGAGATATTACCCCTCATGCCCAGAACTGCAGGGGCTATTACAATAAGTCCTGGAATAAGTTCCAGTTCATCCGTCATTCCAGAAAGAATTATGCCTGCTATCACACCACCTATTGTGGCTATAATCTCAAATGGCAAGGCTTCGCGTACTATCGAAGAAACACTTGCATAATCTCCTATATATTCTTCAACTATCTCAATTTCATCTTCTTCTGGATGTACGTGATGAAGCATATTTCCCATATCTACATCTTTATATTAAAACACTTTTACTGTATGGTACCATTGAAAGATACATACAGAACATCAATAAAGGCTATATACACCTAGTTACATTAAGGGTACCGCATAAGTAGTATCTATTCTGAAAATAAGGGCCCGTGGTCTAGCCGGTCATGACATCGCCTTTACACGGCGGGGATCCTGAGTTCGAATCTCAGCGGGCCCACTTTGCGTTTCTGGTTCTCTGGATATTGATTCTTGTAATATAGACCTAATACAATAACTGTAATCACGCAGTCATTAAGGATAGAATGAAACTCAGCCATAAAGAAATTGTTTAGAATAGCAGAAGCTATACTGAAACAAGGAAAAACTGTAGAAAAGAATACATTTGAATATTTTGTAAAAGCAAATTTGAAACTGTATGTAATAAAATTAATAGTACTTCTTATCTTAAAGTAAACTATCTGTTAACAATAAGGAATAGTAAAAGTAAATTTACTTCCCTTCCCGATTTCACTTTCCACTGATACACTGTCACCATGCATCTCAACAAACTTTTTTACAAGAACCAGACCAAGACCTGTACCTTCATGCTCGCGCGTCATATATGAATTCAACTGCTTGAATGGCTGAAAAAGAGAGGGGAGATCTTTCATTGCAATTCCTATGCCAGTATCTATCACACTGATTTTTAACATATTATCAAAAATCTGAGCGTTAATACTTACAAAACCCCCATCTTCCGTGAATTTAATAGCATTGCTTGCAAGGTTGTAGAGGATCTGTTTGAATTTTGTTTTATCGGCATTGAGACTTTTCAGCCCTGATTCAATGTTGACATCAAGCTTAATATTTTTCTTAAATGCAAGGGGAGTAACCAGATTCTTTACCTCCTCAATTGCATCGTAAACAGAAAATAATTCATAGTTAAGTTCCATTTTACCAGCTTCTAATTTAGAAAGGTCAAGAATATCATTGATAAGCTCAAGTAAATGCTTGCCTGCTTTGAAAATGTGACCGATGTACTTTATCTGTCGTACATTCAAGTCTCCGCCACTTCCATCAAGCAACATATCAGAAAAACCTATTATGGAATTAAGAGGAGTTCTTAACTCATGGCTCATGGTAGAAAGAAATTCACTTTTAGTTTTATTAGCCTCCTCTGCGGCAAGTTTGGCATGTAGTAACATATCTTCAGCCAGTTTTCTTTCAGTAATGTCCTGAATTGTACCAATTATTATATTTCTTTCTGCAAAGTATTCAGCCACTGAATGTATATAGCAGACCTTACCATCATTTTGCCTCATTATCCTAAATTCCACATCGTAAGGTGACTTTCTTTCCAAAAGATCCTTTAATGCCTTATCAAGCATTGGACGGTATTCAGGCAAAGGTATTTTCTGTATTTCTTCAAGTTTAATTTTTTTGTTTTCAACTCCATATATCTTACAAGCTTCGTCTGATGCCTCCACATAACCAGAATTCAAATCTAATTCCCAGCTCCCAAAGCCACCTACTCTCTGTGCAGTGCTTAGTTGCATTTCTCTTTTTTGAAGCTCTGTTTCATCCCTTTTGCGCCGGCTTATATCCCGTCCGATTCCCAATACACCTATGATATTTCCATCTGCATCGTACATGGGACTTTTAATGGTCTCAAGATATTCTCTATGCCCATCAACTGCATAAGTGATTAATTCTTCATTTATAGTAGGCTTACCATCTTTCATGGCCTTCCTGTCGTTGATAGCAAAAAAATCTGCAAGCTCCTTATCTATAAAATCATAATCTGTTTTACCAATGATTTCTGCTTCCTTTGCTCCAAAAAACTTTTCAAACTTTGAATTACACATCATGTAGACGCCATTTTGATCTTTTAGCCAGATAAGATCAGGAATAGTGTCTATTAATGTACACAGATGCACTTTGCTGTTTAGCAACAATCTATCTGCTAATTTACGTTCTGTTATGTCTTCTCCAACACAGATTACAGAGATCTTGCCATATATATCCTTTATGACAGTATTATTCCAAAAGATAACTCTTTTATTTCCATCCCGAATGATAATCTCATTTTCATAAAAGGATGGTGAATTGTCATTTTTAATTGTACTGAAGAAAACATCTTTTATGTCAGGAATAATTTCGTCTGGCACGAAAATATCAAACCACTTCTTCCCAATAACATCGGTGAGATTCCATCCTGTAAGATTTAGCAGAAAATTATTACAGAAAATAATATTTGCATTTTGATCAAGTATAACTCCTATAAGTTGCAGACCATTCAGGATTCTAGATAGATAATTTTCAGGATCAAAATGATTTACTTCTGTTTTTTTGAATTCAGTAATATCTGTACATTGCAAAATAACATTTGTCGGACAATTTTTCGATAGTTGCTGAACCTGTAATAAAAACCAGCTTTTTCCATCACTACTTGTTAACTGATATTCAAATTTGTATACTTTTGATTTACCATTAATAACATCGCTGATACCCTTTGCTAAATTACTGAATTTGTCGGATATTTTGGAATTTGATTCATGGCACAGCTCCAGGTAATTAGCACCTTGCGTGCACTTCTTCGGGTCAAGACCATTAGCCGCAACAAATTCATCCCATTTTTTGTTGGTATAATAAATAATCCCTTGTGAGGATAACAGTGCAATACAGTCTTCCCATAAATCCATTGATTTCATTTCAAATTTATTGTTTAAAATAGCGTTTATTTCTGGATACATACATTTTGTGAAGCCATATTTGAAGTTGCCTGATTTATGGTTCTACATATATATTAATAGGATTTATAAGTTACTGCTAGTTGATTATTTTGAGAATTTATTGAAAATAGTATATTTTTAGATATGAAATGTTAAATTTGGATGTTTTTAATTATCTTTTTAAGGTTTTTAGTAAATAATTTTTGCGATGCTGATTGAAAGTGAAAGATTCATTGTAGGAGAAAAACATA
>JACIVZ010000069.1 GCA_014361205.1 Methanomethylovorans sp.
GCTCGCAGGTAAATCACCGGTATACTCCACCTCAATTTCAGAAGCATTATCTTCAACATCTACCAATAAGAATGTTATTGCTCCAGGTTCTATATTTAAAGTACCATTCTTTATATTACCCATAGTATTGATTTCATTTCCAATGTAGTACTGAGGATTTTTTACTAATTCTGATACCATAAGGTAATTAGATGAAAAATCAATTCCCCATAAACCTATAATTACAGCCAGTATTAATAACAGGATTGATGCAATATTTTTCTGTTGCTTATTCATAAGTAATACAATTCCTGCCCACTTCTTTAAGTATGTTCCTTTCACGTTGCAAATTATGATAAGTTCTCATCATGTTTAAGGCATATAAAAGTATAACTGTCCAAGTTATAAAAAAGACAACAACAAAAGGTTCCACTTTATTCACCTTCATAGCAATACAGATCAGCAATGAACGTGTACCCATACATATATCGTATACATCTTCATATACATCTAGTTTTACAGGTACACAGCATTACATAATATGACTAATTATTAATATGGGTTAGTGAGTATAAACACATTCTATTTAAGGAGATTGACAGGAAATCGGTATTATTAAATATATTTATCGATACTATCAGAAATTATCTATTAAAAACAAAAAACAAAGATGAATATGAAAAAAAACACAATATGTTCTTTAAAACCTCCCCGCTTAATTGCATGGGAACTGACTGCAGGCTGCAATCTTTCATGTAAACACTGCAGAGGTGCCTCTACTTCACAAATACCTGAAGGAGAACTTAACACTCAGGAGGCAAAAAATTTCATCGATGAAATTATACAAATGGGTAATCCAATCTTGATCCTCAGCGGTGGCGAACCTCTTGTAAGAAAAGATGTCTTTGAAATAGCCCATTATGGCACCCAAAAAGGACTTAGGATTGTGCTTGCCACAAACGGCACTCTTATCACAGAAAAAACTGCAGAAAAACTTCTTGAAGCGGGTATCAAAAGGGTAAGTGTGAGCCTCGACGGAGCTTCTGCAAATTCGCATGACAATTTCCGCGGTGTTCCTGGTGCATTTAATAATTCTATGAAAGGTATAGAAACACTGAAAAATTCAGGTATAGAGTTCCAGATTAACACAACAGTTACAAAACAAAATGTTGATGAGATACCGCATATCCTTAAAATGGCAGAAGATATTGGTGCTAAAGCATTGCATATATTCCTGCTTGTACCCACAGGCAGAGGTAAAGAACTGGAAAATGAAGAGATATCACCATTTGAATATGAACGTGTCCTAAACTGGTTCTTTGAACAACAGAAAGTTACTCCTATACAGTTGAAAGCCACATGTGCACCTCACTATTTCCGTATAATGCGCCAGCGTGTTAAAAGGGAAGGTGGTGAGATCTCCGTTAAAACACATGGATACGAAGCAATGACAAAAGGCTGTCTTGGGGGGACTGGCTTTTGCTTTGTTTCAAGCACGGGTGACGTATATCCATGTGGATATCTGCCAGTACTTGCTGGCAACATCAGAAAGTTACCTTTTAGAGACATCTGGGCAGATGCGCCGGTATTCAAAGATTTGCGTGATACTTCCAGATTAAAAGGTAAATGTGGAGTATGCGAATTCAAAAATGTGTGCAGTGGCTGCCGGGCAAGAGCTTATGCCCAAACAGGAGACTATCTGGCTGAAGAACCATATTGTATTTATGTGCCTAAAAACGAGGAATTGCATGATCCAATTAGATGAAATTGATAAGAAATTACTCAACATTATCCAGTTGAGCTTTCCTCTTGATGTTAATCCATTCAGAGTACTGGCAAAAAAGATCGGAATCTCTGAAGAAGAAGTGATATTCAGAATAAAAAGACTTCAGGATGAAGGTGCAGTCAGGCGAATAGGACCTGTTATCAATAGTAAAGAAACCGGCCGTATAGGTACACTTGTTGCCTTAAAAGTACCAGAAGATAAAATCGAATATATCGCAGAAATAATAAATTCATATCCCGAAGTATCACATAATTATCTTCGTCCTGGAGATTATAATGTATGGTTTACACTATCTGCACCAAATAGAGAGCGCCTAAATGAAATACTTGAGGAACTGAAAAAAAAAATCCAATATCCAATGATGGATCTGCCAACTACCCAACTTTTCAAAATTGGAGTTAATTTCAAGATAAAATAAGTAGTGTACAAAGTGATGATATGGAAATGACACAAATACAAAAAAGAATACTGCTTTTGACACAGGAAGGTATACCTATTACCTCATCACCTTATAATGAAATTTCACGAAAACTTGGAATAACTGAAGAAGAGGTTGTAAAACAAATCACTTTAATGAAAGAAAAGGGGATAATTAGGAGATTCGGAGCTTCCATAGGTCACAGGGAAATAGGAATTACTGCAAATGCAATGTGTGTATGGAATGTTCCTGATCAGAAGGTAGAAGATGTGGGTAAAATTATGGCATCAATAGATGATGTTACTCACTGCTATGCACGTCCACGCCGTCCTGGATGGCCCTATAATATTTTTACAATGGTGCATTCATATTCCCGTGATGAATGTATAGACATCATTAAAAAAATATCAAACATTGTTGATATCCATGACTACAGAATTTTTTTTAGCGAAAAAGAATTCAAAAAAACAGGAATAAGATTGTAAGCATATCTGCTATTGATGAATTATAAGGTAAATATTATGCCAAAGAACAAACGATTTCTTCCTCTTATGATTGATTTACATTGCAGAAAAGTAGTAATCTTTGGGGGGGGTTCTGTAGGGGAAAGGAAGGCTGATTTGTTCAGCAAATATGCAGAAACCTTAGTAATCAGCAAAAATTTTTCATATGGCCTAAAGGAGCTTCATAAACAAAAAAATGTAATTCTGATTCAAAAAGATCTCCGATCTCTTAATGATAACGAGTTGATGGAGTTAATGAATGGTGCATTTATTGTGATACCTGCAACCAGTAATAAGCAGATAAACGACAGGATCACATCCATTGCCAAATCTCTGGATATATTAACTAACCAGATCGACACAGTTGGTGAGGTGACCATACCAGCTGTTATTCAGAGAGGAGATCTTACAATAGGGATTTCCACTGCAGGATTAAGTCCGGCTTTTTCAAGATATGTACGTCAAAATATAGAAAAAGTCATTACTCCAGAATACGAGAAAATGATAGTATTACAGAATGATATCAGAAACTATCTTAAGGAGCATGTGAAAGACCAGAAACATCGGAAATTGATACTTTGGAAAGTGCTTGAAGATTCTACAATATGGAAAGATATATCGGAATCATACGAAAAAGGGTATAAGAGAGCATATGATATAGTACAGAAAGAAATCAATCAGAAAGATTGATATATGTTATCTACACCCCATCTCAAAGACGGCTATAATCATTAGAAAAAATAGAGGTGCACATTGACAGAAATAAACAGCATGGTAATAACCCATTCCAAAGCCAGTATAGAGGAAATGGAAAGATCTTGGAATGGGGATCTGGAAGAAGTGCTCAAAAAACTTTATTCTAATGAGTTAGTTCAGGAATGTGTGGTACTAAAGACCTGCAATCGTATAGAGATATATGTAGTTTCTCCTAAAGGAAGCAGTGTTTTGTTCAATTTTGCAAAAAGCATGGCTTTTCCTTTGCAGGTAGTTGAGTTTTTAGACCATGAGGAATCACTTTTACATCTTTTGAGACTGGCTTGCGGATTAGAGTCAATGATAGTTGGTGAAGATCAGATTCTTGGACAAATCAGAGATATGTACCTCCTCGCAAAAAAAATGGGTACCACTGGAAGAATTCTTGATACAGCTTTCAGCAAAGCGATACAAGTAGGTAAGCGTGTGCGCACAGAAACTGAAGTGAACAGAGGAGCAGTATCTATTGGCTCAGCTGCTGTGGACCTGGCTGAAATGGTACTTGGAGGCCTTGAAGGAAAAATGATACTTGTGATTGGTACGGGCGAGATGGGTACACTTGTGACCAGAGCACTTGCACATAGGGAAATGGACCTCATATACATAGCTAATCGTACTTTTGAAAAAGCCAGAGATCTGGCCGATAGTATGGGTGGTCATGCAGTACGCTTTGAAAATCTTGCAGAATATATAAAAAAAGCAGATGTCGTTATCAGTGCCACATCTGCTCCTCATTATGTGCTTAGAAAATCTTTGATTGAAGAAATCATGAAAGGAAGGGAAAGAGAACTGCTGCTTATTGACATTGCCAATCCGAGGGATATAGAATCAACTGTAGCAGAACTAGAACATGTAAAACTTTATAACATTGATAATTTAAGAATTATCAATGAAAAGAACCTTGCAATGCGTAAAGAAGAAGCAAAGAAAGCGGAGAAAATAGTTGAGGAAGAACTGTGCCTGCTTTTGAAACAGTATAAGCAGCAAAAAGCGGACCATATTGTTTCTGCCATATATGCTAATATGTACAATATAAGAAAGCAGGAAAAGGAGCGGGCTGTGAATAAACTGCGTACTTATCATACTATCGGTGAAATCGAAAACAAAGTACTGGACGACCTGACACATTCTATAGTTAACAAAATACTGGCAGGGCCTACAAAAGTATTACGCAATGCTGCAGAAATGAATGATGATGAATTACTGGATGTGGTTTCAAGGCTGTTTAATATTGATAAGACGCAGGAAATAAATACTGATAAATGTAAGCAACAGAAGTGATCAAATGTTTCCACAGGTAAGGATGAGAAGACTTAGAAATGGCAAGATACGAGAGATGGTACGCGAGACTTCACTTTCAGTTAATGATCTGATCTATCCCATGTTCATAGATGAAAATATTGATTCTCCAATGACAATGTCCTCAATGCCTGGGGTTTCGCGTTTGCCAGTTGAAATGGCATCTGATGAAGCTAAAGAAGCTGCTGACCTAGGAATTCCCGCAGTTATACTCTTTGGAATACCTTCCAATAAAGATGAAACTGGCAGCAATGCATGGGACGAGAACGGAGTTGTACAGAGGGCTGTACATGAAATAAAGAACGAACTCGGAAAAGATGTGTATGTGATAACAGATGTCTGTCTGTGCGAGTACACAAGTCACGGCCATTGTGGTGTTGTTGATATGGAAAAAGAACAAATATTGAACGATCCTACACTTCCTTTGCTTGGCAAAACTGCAGTAAGCCATGCACTGGCAGGAGCCGATATGGTAGCTCCTTCAGGAATGATGGATGGAATGATAAAAAGTATAAGAAATGCACTTGATCAGAATAATTGTAAAGATATACCTATAATGTCATATGCAGTAAAGTATTCATCTGCTTTTTATGGTCCTTTTAGAGAAGCAGCTGATTCTGGATATTCTTTTGGTGATCGTTCCAGTTATCAGATGGATCCTGCAAATTCAGACGAGGCAATAAGGGAAGCAGAATTAGACATATTGGAAGGAGCAGATGTTATTATGGTAAAACCTGCATTGTCTTATCTGGATATACTCCATCGTATAAAAACAAAGTTTAACATCCCCACTGCCGCATACAATGTCAGCGGAGAGTTTGCAATGATTAAAGCAGCTGGTCGTATGGGTTGGCTTGATGAGAAAAAAATCATGTATGAAGTGTTGCTTTCTATTAAAAGAGCTGGAGCAGACATGATACTTACATATTTTGCAAAGGATTTGGCAAGGATGCTACAGTAATTTAAATGGTGATGTCCATGGAATTGGCAAGATCAGAAAAATTATATGAAAAGGCAAAAACACTCATACCTGGTGGAGTAAGCAGTCCTGTGAGGGCTATTAAGCCCTTTCCTTTTTATACTGAATCAGCAGCCGGGTCAAAGATAACAGATGCTGATGGTAATGAATATATAGATTTCTGCCTTGCATATGGTCCGAAAATACTGGGACATGCTAATCCCAAGATAAAGCAGGCAATCATAGATCAACTTGATAAAGGCTGGTTATATGGAACTCCTACTGAACTTGAGGTAAAGCTTGCTGAAAGGATTGCAAGCATATATCCAAGTATAGATATGGTCAGATTCGTTTCTACTGGCACAGAGGCAACTATGAGTGCTCTGCGTGTTGCCAGGGGCTTTACAGGTAAAAATAAATTTATAAAAATAGAGGGTGGTTTCCATGGAGCTCATGATGCTGTGCTTATAAAAGCAGGCTCAGGTGCCACCACATTAGGAAAACCCGATTCACTTGGTGTACCAGAGGATTTCACAAAAAATACATTGCAGGTTCCTTTCAATGATATGGAAGCACTTACAGATGTTATCGAAAAATATAACGAAGATATCGCAGCATTCATTCTGGAACCCGTAATGGGTAACGTAGGTCCAATATTACCTGATGACAATTATTTGCAAGAGGTGCGCAAGCTTACAGAAGAACATGATATTGTTCTAATTTTCGATGAAGTTATCACAGGTTTCCGCATGGCTATGGGTGGAGCTCAAGAGTACTATGGAGTTATTCCAGACATGACAACATTGGGTAAGATTATAGGAGGCGGAATGCCCATAGGAGTATTCGGAGGAAAACGTGAGATCATGGAAATGGTTGCACCAGCCGGGGGTGTTTATCAGGCAGGCACTTATAGCGGAAGCCCAACATCTGTTGCTGCTGGACTTGCAGTTCTTGATGTTCTGGAACAAGAAGATGTGCACAGGAAACTTAATACAATTGGAGATGAACTACGTGCAAATATCACTGATATAGTTGAAGATCTGAGACTTGACTACCATATATGTGGTGTATCCTCTATGTTTAAAGTATTTTTCGGAAACAGACCCCATAACTATCAGGAAGTGCTCAAATGCGATAAAGAAGGCTATATGAGATTCTTTTTCAGGATGCTTAAAAGTGGTATATTCCTCCCACCATCACAATTCGAGACCAATTTCCTTTGTACTGCACATACCGAAGAGGATCTGGAAAAGCTTCTTGATGCTTATAAAGCAAATCTCAAATAAGGTTGCTATAACATGATAATAGGAACACGTGGCAGTGCTCTTGCTCTTGCACAGGCAGATATTGTTGCCAAGATGCTGGCTGATAGAGGTATTGAGACGACTCGTAAGATAATAAAAACTACCGGAGATAAGTTCACAGACCGTCCACTGCATGAAGTTGCAGGGGTAGGTGCTTTTGTACGTGAACTTGACGACAAAATGCTAGAAGGATTTATAGAAATAGCAGTTCATTCTATGAAAGATCTGCCCTCTGTACGACCTGCAGGACTTAAAACTTCTGCAGTTATTGAAAGGGATTCTCCTCACGATGTATTGTTGACAAGAGATGGCGCAAAGCTGGATGATCTTCCCAAAGGTGCTGTAATTGGTACCACTTCAATGCGCAGAAGAGCCCAACTTTTAAGATACAGGCCAGATTTGCAGGTAAAGGATTTGCGAGGAAACATTAATACTCGTATGAAAAAGATGGAAGAAGGGTTCTACGATGGTATATTACTGGCAGAAGCAGGGTTACAACGTATGAAATGGGAACTTGATGTGGAACGCCTTGAAATAGAAAATTTCTGTCCGTCTGCTAACCAGGGAACTATAGCTGTAGTGACGTCAGAAGGTTCAGAAGCAGAAACATTAACTTCACAGCTTGACCACACCCAAACAAGGATAGTCACTGAAATTGAACGCATTGTTATAAAAGATGTAGAAGGTGGATGTACAGCTCCTATCGGTTCATTCTCTCAGTTTATAAATAATGATGAGATCAGAGTGCTTGCAGAGGTGCTTTCAATTGACGGAACCCGTCAGGTTCGCATTGACGAAATTATTCCTCTGGAAGATTACCAAAAACATGCATCTAAACTTGCCAAGAAACTTGTAGCTATGGGTGGCAAAGATCTTGTAAAAGAAGCAGTTTCCAAATTAAGGATTACCAAATAATATTTAAGAGGTTTTCATGGTAAATGTAACAGGTCTGCGATTGAAAAATCCCACAATACTTGCTGCTGGTATCATGGGTACTACCGGTGCTTCACTTATCCGAGTTGCTCAGCAAGGAGCAGGTGCAGTTGTAACGAAGTCCATTGGTCCTGAGCCTAAAGATGGACACAATAATCCAAGTATGGTAAAGCTTGATTTTGGTTATCTTAATGCAATGGGCCTTCCCAATCCTTCGTATGAGGATTTTCTGCCGGAACTTAAAAAAGCAAAGCAAAAATCCGGAGTGCCTGTCATAGCAAGTATTTTCGGTAGCAATGAAGATGAATTCCGTAAAGTTGCACAAGGACTGATGTCTGGAAAACCCGATGCTTTTGAACTTAATGTAAGTTGCCCTCATGCTATGGGATATGGGACATCACTTGGAACTGACTCTAAAATGGTAAAAGCCGTCACATCGGCAGTATGTGAAGTTGTTAATGTACCTGTATGGGTAAAACTTACACCTAACGTTACTGATATTGTTGCAATTGGTAAGGCAGCTGAAGCTGGAGGAGCTGATGCTTTGGTGGCCATCAACACCGTACGTGGTATGGCAATAGACATACATTCAGGTTATCCTGTTCTTGGAAACCGCTTTGGTGGTCTTTCTGGAGATGCAATCCGTCCCATTGCTATAAAATGTGTTTATGACCTCTATGCTAACATGGATATACCTATAATAGGAGTTGGCGGTATATCTACATGGCAGCATGCAGTGGAAATGATCATGGCAGGTGCCAGTGCAGTACAAATTGGATCTGGGGTCTATGAAGGCCTTAATGTGTTCTTTAATGTATCTGAAGGTATAAACAACTTCCTGAAAGAGCATGGATATAAAAAGACTGAAGAAATAACCGGAATTGCACATGAGAGATTCTGATGATACCAATAAATTCAAAAATTACTAAAATAGTGGCTGAAACGCCCTCCACCCGTACATTTTTTTTTGATTATTCATTTGAATATGCTGGGATTGGTCAGTTTGTTATGGTCTGGATAAGGGGTGTGGATGAAATCCCCATGGCACTTTCATACAAAAATGCTATTACTGTACAGAAAGTAGGCGATGCCACATCACGATTGTTCGAAATAGAGGAAGGAGGGTTTGTGGGCTTAAGAGGACCTTTTGGAAAAGGTTTTACTATTCCAAAAAAAAGAGAAAACATATTACTTATTGCAGGAGGGGTTGGAGCAGCTCCTTTAGCTTCGCTTGCTGAAAAAGCTTTTTCTGAGTACTCTTATGTGACTATCATTCTGGGCGCGCGGAATGTTGATGAACTGTTGTTTATGAATAGGTTCCTTCAATGTGGACATGTTTACATCACAACAGATGATGGATCTGCACATCGTTGCGGATTTGTAACAGATGTGCTGGAGGAACTTGATGTTTCAGTATATGACAGGATATATATATGTGGTCCAGAAATGATGATGAAAAAAGTATTTGATATTCTTGAAAAAGAGCAAGCATTAGACCGCGCAGAATTCAGCCTTCACAGATATTTCAAATGTGGAATAGGAATATGCGGTGCATGCTGTATGGATGAGACTGGTCTTAGAGTATGCAAGGATGGACCTGTGTTCAATGGAAAAGATCTTATGGATACTGAATTCGGTAAATATGCAAGAGATGCGTCGGGAAGAAAGAAGTGGTTTTTATAATGTGATATGATTTCTCACTATACTTTTATTTGTGTAGGCTATTATATATTAAACCACAGATCCCTTATAATAATGAAAGATTCAATGAAAAATTTTTGATTTATCCATAAAATGAGGTGTGATTATGGGCTTTATTGACGATATAAAATCTAAGAAAAAACAAAAGGAAGCAGAGAACTGGTTCAATATGGGAATCAAAAGCCAGGATCCGGAAAAAAAATTGAATTATTTCACTAAATCTCTTGAAATAAATCCAAATAATGTCAGTGCATGGGTTAAAAAAGGAAAGATTTTAGAAGAGATGGGAAAATTCGATGAAGCTAAGAATAGTTATGAAAGAGCTAATTTTCTTGATCCTTCACTGGACATTCACATAAAAAAGGCAGGTTCATATAAAGAAAATATCAGCATAACTGAGACTGTATCAGAACAAGAACAACACAGTAAAGAAGAGATGCAACATTTACCTGAAAATCAAAATATATCAGGTATCTTTCCAGTGGAAACAGATAGTGACACTCATAGAGAAGAAGCCATATCCTTCACACCGCCTGAAGGTGAAGAATCACTTTTTAGTAATATGAAAAAAAATGAGGCATCGGTACCAGAACAGAAAAACGAGACCATTGAAAAAGAAAAAAAATCTCTGAATTCTATAGATGAAACAACTTATGAAAATATTTATTCAGAATTTGTAGAGGATGAAAACAACGATATTGGGCATACTGGAAATAAATTAGAACAAGATACACTTGTCATTACCCCACATTTTAATGAAAAAACCGAGAAAAGAACCCAAATGGATGTCATTTCTGTCAGTGAGGAAAACAGGCATACGAATAAAATTCTAACAGATGTAGCTGAAAAAGCAAAAACTACTCCGGAGAAAGCATCAATAATATCTTCTTATG
>JACIVZ010000007.1 GCA_014361205.1 Methanomethylovorans sp.
AAGAAATTGTGGGATATGCAGTAAATTAATAAGTAGCTACCAGGCAATGATGCCTGGAACATTTTTTTGAAGATGAGATCAAGTGTTTAAGACATTTTGAATCGTTCACTATATGAGTATAAAGAACATTTTGTAATTGAACATGAATTATCAAATAATAGATTCTCACTGCCATCTTGATTTCCCTAAATTCAACAGGGATAGAGATGAAACGATACAACGTGCCCGTAAAAGCGGTGTAGATCAGATAATCAATTCTGGAGTTGATCTAAAGACTAATTTATCAACTCTTAAGCTTTCTCAAAAATATGAATATATACATGCAACTTTGGGATTCAGTCCTCATCTTTCACCAAAAGCAACTGATGAACAAGTAGTCGAGATGTTAAATTTTATAGAAGATAATGTTACCAAGATAGCAGGAATTGGTGAAGCAGGATTAGATTACTATTACTTTACTTCGATTGCTGAAAGGGAAAGACAGATAGAAGTGTTCAAACAAGTCATTGAACTTGCAGAGAGATACAATAAACCCCTTGTAATACACGGCAGAGATGCAGAAGATGTAGCATTCAAAATGACTGGTAATATCGATAAATTAATTTTTCATTGTTATGGAGGAGATCTTCAGACAATGAAAAATATAGTAGATGCTGGCCATTTTATTTCAGTTCCTACTTTGGTATGTTTCTCGGATCACCATCAGAAAATTGCAAGAGAACTTCCATTAGAGCATATGCTTCTTGAAACTGATAGTCCATATCTTTCCCCCCGCAAAGGTAGAAACGAACCGGCATTTATTGTCGATTCACTGACATGGATAGCAAGATTCAAAGAAATAGAAGAAATAGATGTAGCAGAAGCAACGAGTAAAAATGCTATTAAAGTCTTCAATCTTTAAAATAATTTTTAAAAATCATGTGGTATAAAAGGAATTACAAAATATGCAGGTAAAGAAATTTCATACAGGCTATTACGATGCAAATTCATATCTTGTCAATGGTAAAGTGCTAATAGATACAGGTATTAATACAAATTCATTAATATCCGAGATAGAAAAAATCATCGATATCAAAAACATTGAACTTATTATTCTTACTCATTGCCACTATGATCACACTGCATCAGCGGAAATAATTTCCAAAAAAAGCGGAGCTGACATAGCTATTCACAAAGCAGATATAAAATTATTGCATCATGATGAAGGTAGTGCAGCTGCAGCTTTTGGTAGCAAAGCTCCATCTTTTGAGCCTGATATCTTGCTTGAAGGTGGAGAAAATATATCCATCAGCGATGAAGAACATCTCGAAATAATACATACTCCCGGACATACCCCTGGATGCATATGTCTTTATGAACCGCTGTCAAAATCATTATTCTCAGGAGATACTATATTCCCTCAGGGAAGTATAGGGCGTACGGATTTTATAGGCGGGAGTGCCGCTCAAATAAGCAATTCAATAAAAAAAATCACACAATTAGATATAAAAATAATGTATCCTGGACATGGGGAACCCACTTCTGACAATGTGAATCGGCAAATTGAATTGTCTTACCATATGGCTAAAAATATATTTAATATCATATGACGATGAATGAAAAAAAGCAAAAAGTAAGTCCACTTACCTCCCGATTTCTCCCTATGGACCTTACAGAAGCATACCAAAAAGGCTGGGAAGAACTTGATGTTATCATAATCAGTGGGGATGCCTATGTGGACCATCCGGGCTTCGGAACAGCCATAATTGGTAGGGTTCTTGAAGATGAAGGATATAGAGTGGGCATTATTGCACAGCCAAAATGGGATAATGTCGAAGATTTTAAGAAATTGGGAAAACCTCGGCTGTTCTTTGCTGTAAGTGGTGGAAATACAGACTCTATGGTGAGCAACTACACACCTTCCAAGAGACCACGGCGTGAAGATGCCTATTCACCAGGCAATAAAACTGGAATGAGACCAAACAGAGCAACTATTGTTTATTCTAATAGACTAAGGGAAATATTTCCTGATGTACCGATCGTTATTGGAGGCATAGAAGCATCTTTGCGCAGGTTTGCACATTACGACTATTGGTCTGATAAAGTTCGCCAATCAATTCTTGCAGACACGCCTGCTGACCTTTTGGTATATGGCATGGGGGAATTGCAGATACTCCAGATAGCAGAAAAACTGAATAAAGGAATACCTGTAAAAGAGATAACTGACATTGATGGCACAGTTTGGAAAATGGATGTAAAAATGTGGGAGAAAAAAAGAGAGGAAATGCTACAGAAAAATATAGAGATACCTTCCTACTCAGATGTTTCACAGAACAAAGTACTCTATTGCAAAGCTTTCAGGCTCATATTCGATGAACAAGACCATGTACGGGGAAGAGGACTAGTACAGACTCATCCGAAAACAGTGATCATACAGAACAAGCCCATGCGACCTCTTAATGAAAAAGAGTTGGACCATGTGTATGAGCTGCCTTATACAAGGAGTGCACATCCATCATACAAAGAACCCATACCTGCCCTTGACATGGTCAGATTCTCCATCACCACCCACAGAGGATGTTTTGGTTCCTGCTCTTTCTGTGCTATAGTCCTGCACCAGGGAAGAATGATCTCCAGTCGCAGCATTGAATCAATCCTGAGAGAAGCTGAAGGGTTTAAGAAGATCAAGGGCTTCAAAGGTATCATCAACGGGCTTGGCGGACCATCTGCTAACATGTATGGGATGGAATGCGCAAAGTGGGAAAAGAAAGGGACATGTACAGACAAATTATGTATTCATCCACAGGTTTGCCCCTCACTTGACACAAGCCATAAGAAACTGATAGAACTGATGAGAAGACTGCGGGAAATACCCGGCATATCAAAGGTTTTCGTTGGTTATGGCGTACGTTACGATCTGGCACTCCTTGATGAACAGTATATGGAAGAACTGTGTGCCCATCACGTCAGCGGACAGCTCAAGGTAGCACCCGAACATTACTGTAACGCAGTTACCGATGCCATGAAAAAACCCCGCAGGGAAATATTTGAAAAGTTCGAGCAGAAATACAAGGAGATAAATCGAAAATTAGGCAAAGATCAATACCTTGTAGCATTCTTGATGTCTGGCCATCCAGGATGTACCCTTAACAACATGATCGAAACTGCAGAATACATCAGAGATAATGGCAGATATACGGAACAGGTGCAGGATTTCACACCTACCCCCATGACTGCTGCCACATGCATGTTCCACACTGGAATTGATCCTTTCACAGGCAAGAACATTTATGTTGCAACTTCCAGGAAAGATAAAATGATACAAAGAGCCTTCTTACGTTATAAGGACCCACAGAATCAGATGCTTGTATACGAAGGGCTGAAACGGGCTAACAGATTGGACCTTGTGGGCAATAGCTGGAACTGCCTTATCAGAAGACCACCGAGAAGAGAAGAACAAAATGGCAGAAAATCATTTTGATTCCCTTGAGAAAACAGTTTAATAAATAAAAAAAGATTGGAGGTTACTCCTTAACTTCTTTAAAACTCTTTATTTCCGGCTCATACCCTTTTTCAATGGCATCCAGCAATTCTTTCTGATCCACATACTCATATTCCCTTACAGCCAGTCCATCATCAGTTAATGTGAATTTTCCCAATGACGCACCAATCACAAGATAGTGTTCAGGGCCAAAGTCCTTAAATCTGGTAGAAACATCCTTACTTACATACAACAAGACCTTTTCACCTTCTTTGAAAGATGGTTCCGAATCGAAGGCCATTTTCACAACTTCGTCCTCTCCTCCTTGAATGCGAACCCTAATTTCTTTCTGCTCAAGTGGGTTCTTAAGATATTGATCCACACTTATAATGACATCAGTGTACATAGCATCATATTCACCCAAATTTTCAATTGTATCACCCCGCCTTTTTCCGTCATGAGTGTTCCATTTTGCGGGCAGAATCTCCTTTACTGTGCCAATAACAATCGATTCAGATCGCTGATTTAGCTCAGTAAAATTGAGATATGCAAGTGATCCACTACTCGAAATCAATATTTGAGGAGAATCTACTTCTGTACTATTACCTTGTGCATCTTGTGTTAGATGATCAGAACTGACTGGAAGGGCTGATTGTTGCAAATTTTCTTCTGGAGAGTTGTTTTGCAGATGTTGTGTTAGATTCCCAAATAAGACTATGCCGACAATTAACACTGATAGTAATCCAACACTCAATAATCCATATTTTGTTGTTCGATTAACCATTATACCACCTTATGTCCCATATATTGCAATGATCCCATTTTTGTCATCTTGTTCAAGACTTCTTTTGTATACAGTACCTGAATTAGTATCTTTAAACATGGTAGCTGAAGTAATAGTTGAATGGCCCAAACCAACGCCATGTCCAAACTCATGCGTGAATACGCTTAAGACATCATATTTACCTGAAGGGCATGGGGTTGAAGTAGACCAACTCGAACTATAATCGCTGTTCAGATCAATGTACATCTTTGAAAGACGAGTAGTGCCTGAATAAACATAACGTGTACATGATCCGAGATAGTTTACCTGCGATCCAAAAGAGTAATACCTCACTTTATTGTTAGAATTCACAGACGAATAATAATCAAAGTCTGCACCGGCATTTGTCCAAGCATTTGCAGCTGCATCAACACAACTTTTGTATGCAGTTGGGACAGAACTATCGATTGTATAGCCGACATAACCGTTACTCCAATAATATTGTGTAGTATATGCTGATGCTGGACATATTAAACACAACAGCATCAGACAAAACACAATTACTCGATTTGATATTTTTGTCATATATTCACCTCACTATTTTTGAGGCAAGAACACGATAGATTTAAGTTTAGTAAAACTAACTTAGTCTTGCCTCAGGGCGTTTGGGGTTCAAATCTACTTTGCAGGTTTCGTTTGAACCCCATTCCACATAATCGGTTGTGGCGTAACTCAATTAAACTTGTATATAAATTTTTTATGGCCATGCTATCAAACTGAGAACTTGTTTGCTACCATAATACATAGAAAGAAAAATTGCATAATTGTTGAATACTTTTCTAAGACGCATAGCAATATCTAGTAGACTGACTTCTGTTATGGCTATGGACTAGGATTTAGAATTCAGAGAATTGTTCTCCGAAAGAAGATCAGTAATCCATTATGCTAAAATTATCCACACGATATTGAAGAGAACAAAAAGAATAAATCATACCGTATTAAAAGAGAAAAGAGTTTTTAAGTATAACTGTATAAACTTATTTCATTGCCATTTTCAGCAGATCCAGAATATCAATAACTTCTACTTTTGGCCCTCCGCGCTGTAGATTCGTTCTGCACAGTGGACAGGACGTGACGAGATAATCCACACCTTCGGGTATCTCTTCCAGGCGTTTCTTTGAAAGGGCCATTGAAAGATCAGGATAACCTTTCAGTACACCACCACCCGCACCGCAGCAACGGGATTGCTCGTGATGAGATTTCATTTCCTTAAGTTCGCAGATAGATGTGATTATCTTTCTGGGTGCATCGAAAACACCATTGCATCTTCCCAGATGGCAGGGATCATGGTAGGTCACCTTGAGATCCAGATGTTTCAGATCCATTTCTGGAAGGCGTTCTGCAAGAAACTCTGAAACATGTATTACTTTTAGATCACCAGGATAATCGTTCTTAAGAGTGGTGTAACAACCTGCACAGCCTGTGATGATGGTATGTGCACCTATCTTTTTAATCTGCTCCATATTTTTAGAGACCAGAGAATCCGGATCCGAACCTGTACGCAACAGAGGTGAGCCACAGCAAACCTCCTCAGGAATAAGTGTGACATCAAACTTCTTAAGCAGATCAAAGGTCCTGCGAGTAAGTTCGGGATACCTGTAAGAACCCAGGCAGCCCACGAAAAAAACGTACGGGGCATGCTTTTTAATATCTGCAATGTCTCCCAGCCAGCTATGACGATATTGCGTTTCTCCCAGAGGATTGCCCTTTGATGTGGTTTCATCCCTGAGTACAAGCTGAGCATCTGTCATTCTACCCTTAAGCATAAGCTTGCGACGGGTATCCTGTACCACTTGCACTGGAGAAGCTCCCGATGGACACATCTGTTCGCAGAGACCACATGTAGTACACATATTAAGACTGTTTAGCACATTTTCGTCTACTTCTAAACCATTATGAATACCAAGAGCAATAAGCATGCGACCTCTGGAACTTGCTGATTCCCAACCAGCTTCTTCAAAAACTGGGCATACTGACCTGCAAGTTCCGCAACGTACACATTTAAGTATTGACCTAAGATCTTTTTCCATATCATACACCCATCTTGCCGGGGTTCAGTATTCCTTTTGGATCCAGAGCCTTTTTAATAGTAATCATGACATCCAGAGCACTTCCCAATTCCAAGCGCATGTATTCAGAACGTGCACTGCCTACACCATGTTCCGCCGTGACCGTCCCACCCAGCTCAATGGCAGTCCGATGAATTTTATCAGCTGCTGCGTTAAGCTTCATCCAGTCTTCATCACTAAGCATATCGATACACATACCAGTATGAAGATTGCCATCTCCAATGTGACCATATGTCATAATAGGAAGATCAAACTCCTTAGAGATCTCATCCACCTTATGCAACATTTTTGGAATCTCTTTTATAGGAACCCCCACATCTTCTCCTACATATACCCTGGTCCTTACAGGATCAAGACGTGAAATAGCTGCACCTGCAAGTCTGCGGGCGGCCCATATCTCATCTCTCTCTTTCTTATCAGAAGCAGTCCGGATAGCTGACGCCAAATCTTCACAGGCTTTTACTATGAGATTAATACCTTCCTTTACTTCAGCTTCACTGCCATCAACCTCAAAAAGTAAGATGGCGCCAGCTTGTGGAAGATTCAGTTTGGGATCATAGTTATTTAAGGCTCTGATTATGTTGGAATCAAGGATTTCACATGCAGAAGGAACTATTCCCGATGAAAGAACTTTAACCACTGCTTTACCTGCAAGCTCAGGAGTTTTGAATGAAGCAAATATAACAGAACGTTCTTTAGGAAGGGCACGTACTTTGATTATTGCCTGAGTGATGATACCAAGAGTACCTTCAGAACCCACAAAGAGATCGGTCAGTGAATAACCTGCAACCGTTTTCATGGTCTTTGAACCTGTCTTTATTATTTTTCCATCTGCCATCACTATTTCGAGCCCAAGAACATAACTGCGAGTAGTACCATACTTTACTGAACGCATACCACTGCCATTATTAGCAATTAACCCTCCAATCGTGCACATTGCAGAACTTCCTGGATCAGGTGGAAAGAAAAAACCGTATGGTTCCAACGCTTTATTTAACTTTTCCTGTACAATACCAGGTTCAACTATTACCTGCAAGTTATCAAGATCAAATTCCACTATTCTGTTCATCCCGGACATATCAAGAACAATGCCACCTTCTAATGGAACACAGCCACCCGACAGACCTGTACCTGCTCCCCTGGCAGTGACTGGAATATTATGTTCGTAAGCAAGCCTGACAATATCAGATACCTGCGCAGTTGTGCGGGGTTTGATGACAACTTCCGGCATACCTCTTATCTGGGATGCATCAGATGAATAACAATATAGTTCACAGGAAGCAACAGATATATTTTCGGTACCTACTATATTTCCCATTTTTTCTATTAGATCCACATTAAGCATAACTTTGAGTGTAGATAAGTGGTCTGAATTTAAAGATTTCGGCAATATAATATTAATTTATACAAAACATTTACATTTAACCATGCAGTATTCTACCAATAATGACACGATATTTTGAAGTATATCAGAGAGACGGTGCAGCAAGGAAAGGCAAACTACTCCTTGCCAAAACTGTAGAAACACCATGCATTCTGAAAACTGAGAAACTTACAGATCAGACACAACCAATTGTATATGCTGGCTCTCTCTGGGAAATAAGTACTGTGGATAAAGCTGAAAAGCGCTTATATCAACTTAGAAAAAATATTGGAGACAATCGGCTCATCATTCTGCCGCATATATCTCTTGTACCTGATATTTCAAACTGCATTCCAGAAAATTTAGAGAATATTGCATCACATAGTGGAGCTATAGGAAGAATATATAGGAAAGGAAGAAATCCTACAGAAGATGTTGACCTTTACATTCTCGAGGGTGCAGGTGTCTTTGAGAACAATGCAAAAAAATTGCTGGAAAATATTCTCGACCTGAAAAATAACACACCCCCGGACACAGCATTATACCTTCCTAATATTGGTCTTCCAGAAAATCTTGCAGTTCTTGTGTACATGGGAGTTGATGTGCTGGATACAACAAAGGCTACAATTGCAGCATATAATGATATTTATCTTACTCATGCAGGCAGTTTTCATATAGAATCATTTTCTGAATTTCCCTGTAGATGCAATGTCTGTACGTCTGTCACCACACTGGAAATGAAACAGATGAATAAAAGAGACAGAGCTTCATTGCTCGAACAGCACAATATAAATGCAATGGAAGCAGAACTCGCCATGGTACGAGAAAAAATATCAAGGGGTAATTTGAGAGAATATGTGGAAAGTCAGTGTCGTACAAGACCATGGCTTACTGCGCTGTTGAGATTACTTGACAGAGAATATCACTATATAGAAAGAGGGACCCCTATCACACGCAACACGGATATGCTTGCTAACTCCGGCGAATCCCTCACAAGACCTGAAGTTGTCAGATTTGCCCGCAGGGTACAGGAAAGATATACTCCTCCTGAGCTTGATGTGCTTCTGCTTTTACCCTGTTCAGCAAAAAAACCCTATTCAATTTCGCAATCACACCAGAAGTTCAGTTTGGCACTGGGCAAATACCGTAAATTTGTACATGAAATAGTAATTACCTCACCTCTTGGAATTGTACCCAGAGAATTGGAACTAACTTATCCGGCAGCACATTATGATGTTGCTGTTACTGGCCATTGGGATGCAGAAGAAGTGCAATGGGTTTGCGGATGCCTTGAAGATTATCTTTCAAAGCATAGATATACTTCAATAGTAGCACATGTTGATGGAGCTTACAGACAAATATGTGAGAGGGTGGCAGATAAGCTTGGTCTGCACATATATTATACTAACATTGGAACTCTCACTTCTTATGAATCACTTCTGAACCTTCATAAGACCATTGCAGGGCTGTGCACTGGAAGAACTGTCAACGAAAAAGAAAGAAAGATAACTATAATGAGGGCAATTGCAGATTATCAGTTTGGTAAAGGAGCAGGAAAGATATTGGTTCCAGATAATTCCGAAATAAAAGGGCCTTTCCCAAAATATCAATGTTTTTACGAAAAAACTCAACTTGCGACCCTTATACCCCAATATGGCACACTAGCAGTTACTATTGAGGGGGCAGAAAAGATGATAAAACGCAATTCTTACGTAGTTCATATAAATGATTTCCTACCTAAAGGTTCTATCCTGGCACCTGGTATAATAGAAGCAGATCCTACAATTAGAGAGGGAGATGAAGTATTTGTCATCGGTGAAAAAGCAATGGGGGTGGGGAGAGCTCGAATGAATGGAATTGAAATGACTAAATCTACAAGAGGGCAAGCAATTGATTTGCGTCATGTAAAACCTAAATGAAAATCATTTTGATACTATGAATATAAGGATAAGACGCTTTAATCCTGATGACTTTGAAGAGGTATTGTACATAGAATCCGAATCTTTTGCAGAACATAATCCCTTTGCTTATATGCATTTCTACGAAATGCATGGAGATATGTTTCTTGTCGCAGAATATCTTGGCCTTATAGTTGGTTTCATAGTGGGGTATAGATTGAATGATAGCGAGGGAAGGGTTTTTTCCCTTGCAGTCAGAGAGGATTTTCAACGAAAAGGAGTGGGCACAATGCTTCTGGATTCATTGTTTAAAGTTTTTTATTTGAATTTGTTGAAATATGCTACTTTGGAAGTGAGAGCTAGTAACATAAAGGCAAGAAATCTTTATAGTAAGATGGGATTCATTCCGTGTTGGATTGAAAAAAATTATTACCCAGATGGAGAAGATGGGATAATAATGAAGTTAAAACTTTCATCCTATAGATTTCTGAATTTTGATTGCTCCACATCAAAAATAGAAACTATATTAACGAAAGATTTTGGAAAGACTGATGACTAGTCTTTCCGGAAGTTAAATATTACAGATTTTGCTGCAACATTCTTTGCTGTAGACGAGTGGCAAGTTCTTTCATTCTCTCCGAAGTTCTTCCAAAGCCTGAAAATTCATCTTTGGACATTACAGATGCAAGACTATTACCCAGTACAAAGATGGCTAGTTTATGCTCAGCCTTGCTTCTGTGCACATGTACCGGACTTATTGCCAAAGAGTTATAAGCAGAAAACTCATTCGTAAAACCTTTTTCTTCCAGATAATTCTTCATCTGTGCCATTAAAGTGTGCAACTGAATCAATTCGTCTTTATGCATACCAACCAACATATCCTTTTTTTGTTTGTACATTGTGCTATTGTGCACTGATAAAATTAATGTATGAACATAAATCGATAGATTTCAATAAAAGGTTATTGTAGGAAACAACTTTCCTTTAAACTAATAAATAATATTAACTAATAAACATATTAATATAATTTAATAAAAATAAAAAATAAAAAGTTGAAGCACGTAACATTCTTCATGGAAACTATAAATCTTTTATAGTCAATATTTTTACGGAAGATGGTCTTTTAGTGATACTTCCTATCTTGGCACCAACAAGGCATTGTATACCTTTGTTCTCAGCTATGTCAAGAATCCTTTGTGTTATTACCCCATCAAACACAACACTTTTCACATCTCCATTGTAATTCTTAAGATTATTGACAAGATCACGCACAGCCGTTTCACCAATCACATTATTATTATTGTCGAGGAAACGCGCACCAAAGGTACCCACAAGTTCATCTGCATGAGATTTGAACTTTTTAGATGCTGGTGAAAGCTTAACTGCGGGCTCACTGACATCCTCTACTTCCTCAGAAGTCAGATGCTCATCCCCGGATTCCTGCAGCAACTCGCGTTGTTTGAGGGAACGTTTCTTTAATTTTGTGGGTGCAGCTACCCGTGGAATCTCAACAGGCCTTCTTTCTTTTTGTTTCTGAAGACGTTGAGCTGTTGTAGTAGTTTTCAAGGAATCTGAATCCTTCAAAGAATACTTATCTATAACTTGCTCTACAGGTACTTTTTGTCTTAAAGCTCTGATAATTTCCTTTTGTACAAGATCTTCAACACTTTTGCCGTCTGGAGCGCGAGCAATATAATCTACATTAGCTACTTGGAGAAGTTCCTTTATAATAAGTTCTCCTCCCCGGTCACCATCAGTAAAAGCTGTAACAGTTTCTTTTTTCTTTGTTAGTTCTGCAACTTCCGGCGGAACATTAGTACCACCTACGCATATCGTGTTTTTTATCCCATACCTAAGAAGGTTTAATACATCTGCACGGCCTTCAACTACAACAATGGCATCAGAATCAAATACAGCTGGACCACATGGAATTTTGTTCTTACCATAATACTGCATTTCTTCTACGCGTATAGACTGACGTACCTCTTCGGCTATTTCCTGTGACTCCGGTACATTTGTATCAAACATATCAGTAAGAATAAATTTGGCACGTTCAATTATCTGCTTTCTCTTGGTAGCCCGTACATCTTCTATATTTGTTACTTCGATCTTGGCACTGCAGGGCCCTACCCTATCGATGGTCTCAAGTGATGCAGCAAGAATGGCTGTTTCAACTTTATCAAGACTGGAAGGCACCAAAATAGTACCCTTTGATTTACCACCTTTAGCACTAACAAGGACCTCTATCCTCCCAATCCTTCCGGTTTTCTGAAGGTCACGCAGATCCAAATCCGAACCTAGTAGTCCCTCTGTCTGTCCAAATATAGCACCCACAATATCCGGACGTTCAATAATACCATCTGCACTGATTTTTGAATGAATAATGTATTTAGTAGTATCTACATTTTGCATATATAAATCTCCACATTATTTATGCTGATTTATGGCAGTTAGCTATGGCACATAGCTTGTTCATCATGCAAAAACAGTCTAACAAGTAACTTACATAGCCTAGGTTCAAAGGACCTTATACCGTTTTTAGGTCACTTAAACAGTAGCACTTTGCTGAACCCACTCTCAACTCTTTTCGTTTTTTGCCGACGTGCCACACATAATTCAGCATTATATATGCCATTGTCATGAACACACGCCTACACAGCATTACAAGGGTAACTATCGCTCAATTGGTATATCCAATATCACCACTTTACTACATACCCTTATCGCCATTCCCTTGGCAATTCATATCATATGGGATATTTGATGCTTTTTATCAAACGTGAATTCCAACTTATTTCCTGACTATTGTAAATTAATGATGATAAACTATTTTTGCGTGATCAGAATACCCATGTTGCATGGATATCCTCAATGATTCTTGATTAATTTCAAGTTAAATTTCAAGTTAATGTAGCCATATAAATAATGATTACAATATGTAATATCCGCATGAAGTATAATAAACTTGTGGGTTTGCGAATGCTCTGCGTTCTTTGAGAAGTAAAGATGCATAACGAATAAAATAAATATAGAAATTGCAGAGTTCAGATACATGACAGAAAAAAAAGAGGAACAAACTAAAAAACTTTTGATTATTGGCGGTGGTGCTGTTGGCATGGCAGTAGCCACAGGTGCCAGAAGGCACGGGAACTATGACGTAACGGTCATATCTAGTGACAAACATGCCTCCTACAGCCAATGTGGAATACCATACGTATTTTCTGGAGATGTTCCAAGCTTTGAACAATTAATAATAAGGGACTCTGAGTTTTTCAGAGAAATGGGAATCAATCTAAGGCTTGACACTCATGTAGACTCTATTGACCTTGAAAACAATTCAATTACTGTTGGAAACGAAAAACTAACTTTTGACAAGCTTGTGATAGCCACCGGAAGCTTGCCATACATACCTAGAAATATAGAAAAAAGTATCCTGCTAAAAAATGTATTCACTCTGCGTACCTTATCAGATGGTATGCAGATTGCTGAAGCTCTGAAGAATGCAAATAATATTGTTATAATTGGAGCTGGTTCCATTGGTAGCGAGGTTGCTGTAGCTACGGCACGCCGAGAAATAAAAACCGTATTATTAAATCGGAGTAATACTATCCTTTCATCAAGTCTTGATCCTGATATGGCAGAAATAGTGATATCATACCTCAAAAAGGAGGGAGTTGAAGTATTAACTGGCCATGTTCCTGAATCTATCACTAGCAAAGATAATACTATATCAGTTACAGTTAATGGAAGGGAAATTGCTGCAGATCTTGTATTGATATCAGTTGGTGTAACCCCTCAGACAACTCTAGCATCAAAGGCTGGAATCGATATTGGAACTACAGGCGGAATTCTTACAAATGACAGACTTCAAGTATTATCACACGGAAGGGCTGTAGAAAATGTTTTTGCCGGAGGAGAGTGTACAGAGATCTATAATTTCGTTACAGGTAAACCCATGATTAGCCATTTGGCAAGTACAGCACGTAGGATGGCAGGAGTAATCATAGATAACCTAACCAATAAAGATACACGCTTCAATTCTGTAGTAAACCCTTGGGTCGCAGTGATTGGCGAGCTGGAAATCGGTTCAGTGGGAATTACAACTGCAGAAGCAGAAAAGCAAGGGATGAAATTAGTTAGTGGTATATCCATGGGTTCTACCAGAGCTGAATATTTTCCAGGAGCTGGTAAGATATTCATAAAAGTTTTATTCCATCAAAGATGCTTGGTAGGTGCTCAGATAATTGCAACAGCCGGTACAAAAGAACGCATTGACGGGTTATCGTTAGCAATAAAGAGGAAACAAACCATAGATGAACTGCTTGAAATGGAGACTTGTTACTCGCCTACTGTAGCTACACTTCAGGACCCTCTTCTTTTCGCTGTTAAAGGTGCATATAAAAAAATTCCAAAAAAAGGCATTCTATGATAGAAATCGATGGCTCTTATGGGGAAGGAGGAGGACAAATCCTTAGAACAGCTATTGCTTTGGCAAGCATTACATCAACTGACGTGAGAATATTTAATATTAGGGCTCATCGACCTCAACCTGGACTTAAAGCTCAACATATGAAAGCCATAGAAACTGCGGCAAAGCTCTGTAATGGTGATGTTGAAGGGCTTTATATAGGTTCGCAGGAAATTACCTATTTTCCAATGGAAATAGAGGGGGGTAAATATACAATAGATATAGGTACTGCCGGGAGCATATCTCTTCTGCTTCAGTGTATAATGCCTATGACAGCATTTTCCAGTGGTGATATACTACTTGAGATTATTGGTGGAACCGATGTTGCGTGGTCCCCTACAATCGATTATCTTAATAATGTGACATGTATAGCACTTAAAGAAATGGGTTACAGATGTAACATAGAAATTTTACAAAGAGGATATTATCCTGAAGGTGGAGGAAAAGTACGTGCTTCTTTTAAACCAGCAAAATTGTATGGTTTTGATTTTGAACGAAAAGAAGAGAATATAAAGGGAATATCACATTCATCTAAGTTACCTGAACACGTAGCAGAGAGACAGTCAGAGGCAGCTAAAAGACTACTTGAAAAACGGGGGATGAAATGTGAGATAGATGTATATAGAAAAGATGAATTTTCAACAGGAAGTGGTATAACATTGTGGAGTAACTATACTGGTGCCAGTAGTCTGGGAAAGAAAGGAGTTCCTGCTGAAAAAGTCGGAGAAATGGCTGCAAAAAACATGATTGAATACCTTACTTCAGGAGCCTCTGTTGACCGTTACCTTGCCGATCAATTAATTACATATATGGGTATTGCAGGAGAAGGATCATTTACTACAGATAATATAACAAAACACACACTAACAAATATTTATATCACTGAGCTGTTCATGGACGTTAAATTCGACATACAGAAACAGGGAAATCTTATCGGTGTCTCGGTAAGATAGCGCAACAATTTAAATCAATTGTCATAATCTACAATACTTAAGTACTCCGGCGGTATATAAGTTGCAAGAGCAATGTCCTCATTGGCTGTGATGATAGCTATTCCTTCCTTTTGAGCTGATTTCGCATCTATTTCAAGTATTACAGGATTTTCAGTGTGCACAAGTGCAGCTTCTACAGCCCTTTCATAAGAAGTACTTAAATGCACGTAGGTCTGCCTGATTGGTTTGATACCACTTTCCAGCAACATGTCAACTTCTTCCTGACTGACACCATAATAAAGAGTTGGAAGATCATTTTCCGGATAATCGGATTCAAGTTCTACATCTACTGAATGACCATACTTTGCTCTTATATGCTTGCCATTTATTTCATATCGGTGTTTTTTATCTGACTTAACAAGCGCAATAAGCCTTTCTTTGGTTCCCCACCTATAGCGCTCGCTCAGAACATCCAGAAGATGTCCCAGATTTACCCAGCCGTGTGGGTCCATTTTTAAACCTACATCTTCAGGGAAATGTCTGAGTGCTCCAGATACGAATTTTCCCAGACGTTCTTCCCGGTCGTCATCAAGAACGTAACGGCCTTCTACACCGCATGCCGGACATGTCTCACCTCTGAAATATCCATGCTCATTGCATTTACGGATCATGATATATCGGTTTTGAGATGTAATTAATCGTTAATATATGTTATTGAGGAAAGGAAATCTATGATAATCCTATGATAATAGTTTCGTCAGGTTTAATACACACCCATACTATCCGGTTATACAGAACCAAAGCGATTTATCATATGAGTAACAGCCCCAAATAATATACATATTTATATACGCTTTCTGGAGAACTATCATGAGTGAAATAGATGACATCTACTCAAAGCTTAGTAGACATATGACCAAAGAAGAATTTAATAAAAAAGTAAATGAGAAAGTAATACAATTGGGAGGGCTATGTGACGAAAAAACTGCAGCTATTTTGGTTGCAAATGATCTTGGAGTTAACGAAACTGGGAAATCTTTGCACAAAATAGCTGATATTGAAAAAGAAAGTGGTAATGTAAATTTTATTGCAAAGGTTGTTTCGATTTATCCCACAAGGGAATTTATACGTAGCGATGGTACTAAAGGAAGAGTGGGAAATATTCTGGTCGCTGATGAAACAGGGAGTATAAGGATAACTCTGTGGGATGAGAAAGCAGACTTGATTAATGAAAATGCTATTGAAATTGGACAGAATCTCAAGATAGGCGGTTATGTAAAAGAAGGTTTTTCAGGAATTGAAGTAAACATAGGTAACAATGGCATATTGACTAAAACAGAGGAAGAAATAGAGGTTAAGCACCCTTCTACAAAAATTTCAGATATCAAAGATGGAATGGTAAGTATTAATGTAGTTGGAAAGTTGCTTGATATATCAGATGTCCGCACCTTTAACAAAAAAGACGGGACAAAGGGACGTGTAAGAAATATAACTATTGGTGATGATACCGGTAAGATTAGGATAACATTGTGGGATGATAAAACAGAAAAGGTAGAAGGATTTCATATAGGAGATTCTGTAGAGGTCATCAATGGTTATGCACGAGAAAACAACTTCAATCATCAAATAGAAATACAGATAGGTAATCATGGACTAATAAAGAGAACAGAAATGCCTGTGAAATATGAAGAAAATTTTACACCCATTTCAGACATCGTCCCTGGAGAATCCTACTCAATACAGGGCTACATATCCGGATTAGGAGAAATAAGGGAGTTTAGGAGGGATGATGGGACAATTAACATGGTCTCAAATATATACGTTTCTGATGACACGGGCAGGATAAGGATAGCTTTGTGGGCAGACCATGCATCATTGGTTGATGAGCTTGATATCGGTACACCCGTGCAGATCATAGATGCCTATGCAAGATCTGGCTTCAATGAAGATGTTGAGCTTAGTGCAGGAAACCGGACAAGGATAATCATCAATCCCTGATATTATCCAATAAATTTACCTTTCATACACTGCTCCTTTATATTGCATATATGCTATGAACACCTATATATACAATAAATAATAACACTTATTCGTGGGCAATCACTTTCCTTTAAAATGACAGGAGCGTGTTATGCAATGGTTTTGGGTGCACAATGGGACCTTGAAACTGACACATCCATTAATGAAATCCGTAAAGAAATGTCAGTTCGTGAAGTAATGACCACAAATTTGGTCGTTGCAGATATAAATAAGAGTGTTCTTGAAATTGCCCAAGAGATGATCCGCCAGAAAGTAGGTAGTGTGATCATCACTGATGATGGTGATCCTGTGGGAATAATAACCGAGACAGATATCATCAGCAAAGTGGTAATAAATGATGCGGTCCCAAGTACAGTTGTGGCAGGTCAGATAATGTCTTCTCCCATCATAGCAACAAAACCATCAACAAACGTCATAGAAGCTGCAGAACAAATGACTAGATGCAATATCCGAAGGCTTGCAGTAATAGATGGTGACAAAATAGTAGGTATTATTACCGACAGGGATATGCTTGCAATATCTCCCAGTCTTAACACCATTCTTGAAAGCCTGATCGAATTGCATCGAGACGAGAGTAATTTTGAAGATGAGTCTGGGGTAGAAAGAGGAATATGCCAAGGATGTGGTGCATATACAGACCTTACCCTTATGAACGGACTAATGCTTTGTGAAGACTGCAAAGAAGAAGAAGGCTATTACGACTAGCCTTTTTACGAATAATATGTCCATTCTACATGGAGGATATCTATGACAGTGGAGAGGATAATGTCAAAGAATCCCTTATATGTAAAAGAGACTGACTTTATGACCCATGCACGTCAAGTAATGCGGGATAATTTTTTGAGAGGTGTGCCCGTAGTAGATGATTCAATGAAAGTTAGTGGGATACTTACAGATGGAGATCTGCTTAAAATACGAGCAACCAAGTCCAACGTAACAGTAAAGGGATATATTCATGTGGTGCCAATGATAACACCTGATATGGAGATATTGAAAGCTGCTCGTTTAATGCTTGATGCATCTCTCCACAGGGTACCCGTGGTATCTGGTTCAGATAGACTGTTAGTAGGAATCCTAAGTGATGTTGATATATTGGCAGCCATAAAACCCACAAAAAAATCTCCCAAAAATATAGGAGATATCATGGTGAAAAATGTGATAACCTGTTATCCTGATGATAGTGTATCTAAGGTTTGGCATCAGATGCTTGATTATGATTACACGGGAATACCAGTAATATCACATAATGATGAAACTATTGGAATGATAACCAGAAGGGATATTATAAAAGCAGGTTACGCAAGAATAGGAGAAGTGGATGGAGAAGGTTCAAAAGCCGGTGAATCACCTAAAGTTGAAAAGGTTATGTCTACTCCTATGTACACTTTACCCCCAGAAGCTTCCTTAAATGAAGCCATTGACAAAATCCTGCAATATGACATTGGAAGGATAGCTGTAGCCAGCAACAGGAAATTATTAGGCATCGTAAGCAGATCTGAATTATTATCTGCATGCCTTATAGGTACTGGTTTATGAAACTGGTAAAACTATAATATTCAAAATTAGGACTTTTTTCTTTTTGGTCCCTGAAAGCTGTTAAACACAAGAATGTTTTATTGTGCCGGTGGTTGAATTGATAAAGAAAAGAACTAATTTGGTCACAGAAGATAGATTGAAATTCCAGAAAAATCCTGAATACAGAAATAACCATAAAAAAGACCCTGGTCTGTTCAGTAGTGCAAGTACGATGGACGTATCACCTGTTGAATTCAAAGCCAAAATTTCAGAAAAAAAAGGTGATATGGATATTGTGGCCAAAAAAGATGTTATTACTCTGCCACCCACGACAACTATCATGGGTGCCATAAAAACGATGACAAACAAAGGCTTTAGAAGAGTACCGATAGCAGATGCAGGCACAAAACGCCTTGAAGGAATAATAACTTCAATGGACATTGTGAATTTCTTAGGGGGTGGTTCGAAGAACCTGCTTGTAGAGAAATACTACAAAGGAAACTTGCTTGCAGCTATTAATGCTGAAGTGAGAGAGATAATGCAACAGGATGTAGCGTATATTACTTTAAAAGCAAGTATTTCTGATGCAGTGGAAATGATGATTCAAAGAAACATTGGCGGCTTACCTGTAGTCGATGAAGATAGCAGAGTATGTGCCATATTCACAGAAAGAGATTTTCTGGATCTGATAGCAGACACTATTGACTATGATTCCATTGGGAACTATATGAGTACAAAAGTGAAAACTGTACCCTTTGATACTACTATAGAAGAAGCGGCAAAAATAATGGTAAATCGAGGATTCCGGAGATTACCCATTGTAAAAGATGGAATATTAATTGGTATTGTTACAGCATCTAATATAATGAATTTCCTGGGAAGTGGAAAAGCATTTGAAAAAATTATTACTGGTAATTTCCATGAGGCTTTCAGTGAGCCAATAACCTCACTTATAAACAAAGATGTAGTATGGGCTTCTTCAGATATGGATCTGGGAGATGCTGCAAGATTAATGATAGAGAAGAAAGTAGGTTCTCTACCAGTAATAGATAATGATGTGCTTTGCGGAATCATTACTGAAAGAGATTTCCTACGGGCTGTATATTAAATATCCAAAACGGTAATTAATGAGTTAATAAGTGGAGGAAGTAAATGAACGTTTCAGATATAATGAGCTCACCTGTCTTCATAATACGACCAGATGAGCCCGTATCACATGCAAGAAATCTAATGCTTAAACACAAAATCAGCACTATTGTTGTTGTGGATGATGAAAAAATTCTTGGCGTTATCTCACAGGCAGATCTTAGCAAGAAGCTAGCTCAGGCAGAACCCATATGGAGAAGGCGTCCTATCGACAAGATCCCTGTTAGTATGGTGATGACAGAAAATCCAATAACAATCTATCCAGAAGCTACAATCTCTCAAGCCAGCAACCTCATGCTTGAAAACAACATCAATTACCTTGTTGTGATGAAAAAAGGGCTTGTTGGGATTCTAACAGGAACAGATATTGTAAAATATATTTCCAGTCTCGACGATAAAAAATTCGATAAGAAAGTATATGAAATCATATCTGATGAGCCTATCCGAGTACATAGACATCACACAATTAACCACACAATAGAAGAGATGGAAAAGAATAATGTTGAAGAAGTATTAGTTGTCGATGACGCGGAAAAGGTAGTAGGAATAATATCAGTCAGCAACGTTGCCCTTAACATAATGGCAGACTCGAGTGGGGAATTTCCCACCAAAAACATCAAAATGACTCGGCGCTCTACATCTGGAGGTCAGAAGATATATAGGTACATAAAAGAAGTTCCTCTTGTTGCTGAAGATATTATGTCAGATATAGATACTGTCGTAAAATGGAATGATTCAGTGGTAAAAGCTGCTAAGCTGATTATAGCTGAAAACTCAAAAGTTCTGCCTGTAGAAAAGGATAACCAAATTGTTGGCGTTATCCGACGGAAAGACTTGATAAGAATAGCACAGTGAAGGAACAAAAACGGAGATAATCTGAAGGTGAAAGAAATGGAAGTAAAGGATATAATGACAGAGCCCCCAACTATCAATAAATCAGATACCCTATCCCACGCCCTTGATATTATGGAAAAGAAAGAAATGCGTCGACTTCTTGTGAAAAATGAAGATAAAATAGTTGGCATCCTTACTATGAGAAACCTTACGAGAGAACTTGGTACAAGAAAGAAGGGAAGTATGCCTGCATCTTCACTGCATGTGGCTACAGCTGTTTCAGATAACTTTGTTAAGGTCTTCCCAGATGTTAAAGTGAAGGACGCAGTGGTTCTTATTGACAAGAATGAAGGAGTTATAATAGTCTGTAAGGACGAAAAAGTGATTGGGTGGGTAACCCCTGCAGAACTTCTCCGGACTAATAATTTCAATGGATATGCCGGGGAGTATATGCAGAAAGAACCCATAATTGCAAGCCCAGGTGACCGAGTCAGTCATATTAGGCATCTGATGCTCGATAATAATATTGGAAGAGTTCCTATAATAGAAGATGGCAAATTGGTAGGTATAGTCAGTGAAAGGGATGTGGTGAAGGCCATGAGAGCTTTCAGGGATATAGTTTCAGGCAACCAGCAGGAAGCCAGAATCAAGAACCTGATTGTTGCAGATATCATGAAACGTAGCGTGAAAACAGTTAATACGAATACCCCCCTCTCAGATGTTGCAAAGATTATGCTTGAAGAGAATATCGGGGGTTTGCCTGTGCTTAACCTTGAAGGTGAGTTTGTAGGATTCATCACAAGAAGAAATCTGGTACATGCAATGGCTCAGTGACATGGAAAAATATACCATAACAGGTCTAAACATTGAAAAAGCCGCATCTTTTCTGGGAATTTCTGCTCAAAAGATGCAAGAGATAATAGAGAGAAGAGTATTGGTACCTAACTGGAACGAGTACCAATACCTTTTTCGTTTTGAACATAAAGCTTTGAATATCGATATTGGCAGCGTCCTTGTACAAAAGGACGATGTTTTTAGTCTTATTTTCGGATTTCCAAAAATCAAAAGGGCAATGCTACTTGGACCTGCTATCAGATCTAACTTCGGTACAATTTCAAAGGTTGCAGTAGAAGAAAAAATGAATGGATATAATGTAAGAGTAATACTCCTAGAAGGAAAACTTGTAGCTCTTACACGCAGTGGTCACGTATGCCCTTATTCGTCAGAAAAAGCTAATAACTTATTAGACACTAGTTTCTTCATTGATAACCCCCAACTTGTTGTCTACGGAGAAATGGTAGGACCTGATAATCCATATGTTCCCCGGAAAATCTACGGGATAGATTCGTTGGATTTCTTTGTTTTTGATATGAGACACAAAGATACAGGTTTGCCATTGCCCGTATATGAACGCAGAGAACTTTGTGAAAAATATGGCTTCAAACAGGTAAGGCTTTTTGGAGAATTCCATATCCAAGAAGCTGCAGATATGGTTACAAATATAATCCGGGATATTGGAAGGAAAGGGCATGAAGGCGTTGTGATTAAAGATCCTGAGATGGTATTGCAGCCAATTAAATACACTGCTTCTCAAAGCAATTGTTCTGATCTGCAACATGCCATGAAAGTTTATAATGAAAGCGGAAGGGATTTTATATTCTCCAGAATAGTAAGAGAAGGCTTCCAGTCGGTGGAATGGGAAGAAAGTGAAGAGGAGTTCAGAAAACGTTGCCTGCAATTGGGAGAAAGTATCCTTCGGCCTATGAAAGAATCTATAATAAAGGTCAGGGATGGAGAAAGGGTTACAGAAGAGTTCACTTTACGAGTAAAAGACAGAATTACACTATTAAAGTTTGAGGAGTACATGAGAAGACTTGGAATGGATATAATATTTAGTGAACCTAAGATTGTGGATGATGAATATCTGGTATATATGACAAAAATCAACAAGAGTACCAGTGATAAAACTTTGGCTATGTGGGAAGGCCAGTTATGGTCATGAAAAAATATTGATATAATACATTCGTAATTTAATACAAAACAGGTGTCACTATGACAAAAATTACTATTATAGGAAGCAAGCAAAGTGGTAAATCAACACTAGCTGCCAAACTGGGAAAAAAAGGGAATGTATCTGATATCACAATGTATGATTATGCTAAAGGTGATAAAATACTGACAATTATTGATCCTACGGGCTATCCTGATTCTGTTAAACCACTGATTGCTTCCCTTAACCTTTCAGATATTGCTGTCCTATGTGTGCCTCCCACTGGTCTGGATGTATATGCAGGAGAATGTATTGTCTGTCTGGAGTGTATGGGATACAAACATGGTCTTGTATTACTTACAAAATCTGATACTACTTACCCACAAGCAACAGATGAATTGAAGACAAAATTGCAGAAGATTACAAAAGGTACAGTACTTGAACATTGGGAACATATAATAGTATCCACTAAAACCTTTGAAGGAATGGAGGAGTTCAAGGAAAAAATTTTTAATATTGGTGAGGAAATCGATGAAGAGAATATAAAAAAAGCTACTCTTCCACCAAGGGTTATGATTGATCAATCTTTCAATGTTACAGGAATTGGCTGTGTTGTACTTGGCATTGTGACACAAGGTACCATTAAAACAAAGGATAAAATGGTAGCATACCCTATCAAAAAACCTTTGGAAATCAGGTCAATACAGATGCATGATGTGGATGTTAAAACTGCTGCCTGTGGAGCAAGAGTAGGCCTTGCACTTAAGGGAATCCAGTCAAAGGATATTGATAGAGGATATGTCCTTTCAAATGATGAAATTGTCAGTAAGGATATTAAAATAAAATGCAAAATTTTGCCTTTATCTAAGGGTTTCAATATTGGAAACGTGTTGCATGTATTCGTTGGATTACAATCAGCCCCTCTGCGTGTCAATTGCATAGAAAAAAATGGAAAAAATACAGATAGTGCCTCAGGAGGAGATGAATGCATCCTTGAACTCACAGGCACTAAGGAAATATCTTATTCACAACAGGATAGGTTCATACTCACAAATCTGGACGAAAAACAAAGGTTTTTAGGATATGGCTTTCTTCAATGATTATTTTTTGGGAGAAAGCTGTTTAAAGCCATCCAAGATTGATGGCCTTTCCACTGCTTTTGTAAGAGAAGTATTTTCTGGTAAATCTGTAAATTGAGGCATTTCTAGAGGAGCTGGAGAGCTTGCCTGAAAAGAATCTTTTTTTCTGAAAGAATTGTCAATTCCTGAACTTTTATTCGGCTTAGGATGCTGAATCGGTGAAGATGCAGGCAATGTTTTATTCCCATCCAGAGATTTCTTTGAAAAACCTGCCTTCATATCACGTTCTCTGTTTCTGGCACCCTCTGATTTACCACATTCATAATTTTCCTTGACAAAATTTCCAAGACCACCTTGGGATGCATATTCATAAAGTGCATTAAATCTATCTTTTACCCATCCTATCTCGGAATGTTTATGATAACCCACTTCAAAACCCAGTTCATAGGAGCTTTTTATAAGTATCTGCTTCTGAGCTTCTGTGAGTTCTATTTTACTTTCATGTTTCTTAAATATCCTGACCATGAAATCAATCCATTATTCAAGATATCCTTCTATTTTCAGACCTTTCTCAGTGAACTGCACAGTGCGCATATTACAATCATGCTTTGTTCCTCTCATTTTTATAATTTGTATTGCTCTGGTCATATTCTTATCATAAAGGAAATTATGCATGAAAATGACGCCATGTGCTGCGAACTGCTCTGTAGAGTAGGCTGTGGGATCTGTCAATTCTCCTATCAGTATGGTGGTACAGCCGAGCTTCTTGAGGTTCCTTATGAACCTTGTCATCTCCTTTTCCTGTAAAGAAATATCCTTTGTTGTAAAACGGATAGCAGATACTGAATCCAATACGAGTCTTTTTACATTATATTCTGTCACATAAGCAGCTATTTCTTTGAATACCATTGCAGGAGAAGGTGCCTCACTTTCAAGAGAAGTTCTGTTTACCTCATAGTGAGTGGATAGAAGCTCATTTTGCTCGTCTATGTACCCATATTCCATCCTCGGACCTAAGTCTGCAAACAATAGTTTCTTCATTTTTAAAAGTGGAATCACATTTAATGAATAATTAGACATATCATCAATTATATTTTGGGGACTTTCCAATAGAGTTACATACAGACCTACATCGCCTAGGGTAGCACCATGTGCAAGGAATTGTACACAGAATGTTGTTTTACCACTACCTGGCGGACCACTTATAAGATACACCCTTTCAGAGAGGAGACCTCCCTGAACGAGTTCATCAAAACCTTCTATTCCTGTTTGTATTCTCATCCTTAATCCTCATCTGCGATGGAATAAGATAATATATTTATAAACTAATATATAAGGCATACGTTCATAAAATTTAATTGGAACTGTACAACAGATGAAAACTAAAAAAGAAAACAATTTTCATATCAGCTGCCAGGAAATTGGATGGTCTTCCAGAATATTCATACTGTCAGTGTACTTTGCATTTATGATCAGTATGGTGTTCTATCTCCTCACCCTCGCAACAACATCTCCTGAACCTGTCAATACAGCTATAACTTCCGGTACTTCCATGGCCATGAAGAAAGTGGAATCATTAGGAGAGCACTTAAAACTTATGTGGTCTATCTTCTTTTTTAATTCACTTGCAGTTATAACAACATCAGTAGGGACTGGATTGTTACCCTATATACAAAACATTTCTATTGCTGAGATCAAACTGCGTGCAAAAAACCAAAAGTATTCAAAATGCTCAGTAAAACTGGAAAAAACATTCAGTATATTCAGCTTCCTGATAAAGAACAATGTACAACACCTGGATAAGGGGATTGCAATTCTAAGAGCTCAGAACAATTATGAGCAAGAAACTTCTATATGGAAACGCGCAAAATACAATAAGGAAAACTTTAGATTATTGGCTTATGTTGTTCCTTATCTTATACCTATTACAGCACTAGTATTAAATGGGACATTACTGGGGATAATGCTGTCTTTTTTTGTCTTTAATGGAGTCCTATCAGCCTATGAACTCACAGGCCTGCAGGGTATGTTGCCAGGATTTCTTTTTTCTGTACTCTATTTTTTTGCATATATTCTTCCCCATGGAATTATAGAATTGCCGGTAATTATAACAGCTGCTTCCCTTGGATATCGGTTTGCCAGAATATATTCTCATGAGATAGTGGAGAATAAACTGTTTTTGGGTGATGAAGCAGAAAGCATTGAAAAAGATATATTATACATGAATAGAATATCTTCACAGTACATTCGATCTTCTTATCTCTGCACAATGTTAAGCATCATGCTGATCCTGCTCTTGATAGCTTCCTATATAGAAACTAACGTTACACCTACTGTAGCCCAGATAACTGCACATATTCTATATTATTTACTATTTTAAGTTCATATCTCAGATATCTTTATACCCTGCGCTACATTTTGCAGTAACTGGAAAGCTATTTTCTGAGAGGGCCATGAACCAAGGCCACAATCGGGACCCACATACTTTATCCTTTCACCAAAGATAGAATAAGCTTTTTGAAGTCTTTTACTGATCACATCAGGAGTTTCAAGCTGGGTAACAATCTCCTGAAGACGTGATGTATCTTTCCAGACATTAGTATCATATTTATCATTGAGGAATGAAACAAGATTTGATATATCAGTTCTTGCAATGCCTACCCTCAGAAAAGAATCTGATTCCTCAAGTACTTTTTTATCTATCAGGTCAAGATAAGAGGGATGAGAAGCTGATTCGACTCCTATCACATTGATATTGGAAGAATCACAAGCAAGTTTATAGTGAAGTGGTGAATGTAAGTGTATCTGTACATCAATGCCTCTACGATGAGCTGACTTAGTGGCGATCTTAAGAGCTGTTATGAGTTCATCATCATCAAACATGACCTGAGGATTGATACCAATGCTGGGCTCGTCTATGGAGACTACACTTATATTCAGGTATCCTGAATTTTTGATAGAATTTTTCAAAAAACGGTCTACACTTTCTGCTAAAAGATAGAGGATGTCAGAGTATTCTGTTCCTCCAAATTCTTTCAAGTACATTTCCAAGGGGCCTGTAACACATACTCTGACATTTTTCTTTTCACCTTGGGATTGCATGTACATTTGAGCAGCTGGCTGAATAGCATCGAGTTCTATAATTCTGGCAGCTTCCTCTTTTACCTTGAAAGGCTCTTCTGTACTTTCTGTGTCCTTTATTATGGAAAGAAATTGTTCATTCATATCCTGATATTGAGGATAGGTGGGAACTTCAACTCCTGCATCTATTTTCTGCTGAAATGCATTATTGATGACGTGAAACAGTTTTTCGCTCTCTGTATGCTTTGAAAATGCCTTTTCTACCCATTCCTTTGTTATACCTTCGGGAAGAGGATAACTACCTATATCATCAAAGATAACATTATTCATGTTTTAGAATTGAAAGAGCAACGAAATATAAGTTTTGGCACACAAATGACTAAAAAAGGATTATTAAGAGCTTTAATATGAGATGTAGTTAAATCATTCTCTTCTTAACTTTCCCTTCTTAGCAACATGTTCAACGTAATAATCCACACATTTCTGTGAGTAATCAATAGAGACTTTAGACATATGAGCAATGATTTCACTTAAAGGCCTTTCAATATGGATATTACGCCTTGGTATACCATATTTTTCATTATGTCTTGCAACAGTGTCAAGCATGATGTTCTGTAATTGCAATACATCCAACTTTTCTGAGGGAGAGAGTTTTTCAAAATCTTCCATTATCTTTCTTATGCGTTCCCTATCCTTTTCATCTACTTCTAATTCGGAGATCGGGTGTTTTATATGCTCCTCCACTCTATCACCACAACAATGTATACATCATTGCTTAAAAAACTTGACTATAAATTATACAGATAATATAAAATATAAAACAATATAAAATGAGAATTTAAGAAATGGTGACTACTGCACCCATTTCCTTTAAGATCTCTGAAACTTCATTATATGCTATGAACATTTCCTTGCGATATAAGTCAACTTCTTTTACAATTGGTTCAGATTCAAGCCAGATTTCTTTTTCAGTCTGCCCCCGAGTTACACTAACACATGCCAGCATATCTGATTTGGTCAGTCTGTACACCGAATCAAAACCTGCAGGAGTTACCCATTCGTGATACTTGCTAGTTATGTTCTTAACGAATTTGTTCCAGTTGACTTCAGTAGATGCTTCCACAATTAGATGCAAATGAGCACGATCGCCTGTTATTTCTTCTGTCAGAACCTTACGCATCTTTTTGTATTGGGGATCTGCTTCATCGACAACGATCCTTTCCTCCAGCTTCATGGCAGCGTCCTTGAAGAAAGGAGCTAAGTTAACTGTTTCTGATGGCTTGGTTGCCAAAGAAACAACAAAGAAAGCTATTCCACTTAAAGCCATACCGGCTATAACACCATGATTGGAGAGCACTGGGTGGATAGAATCCAGATAAGAGGGAGAAAAAGCTGGAGTGTTGACAAGATCAATAACAGTAAGAGATACTTGTGCAACAAAACCTACTACCAATCCGGCAAGGGCACCTTCCTTTGTAGCTCTTTTCCAGTACAATCCTCCCATCAGGGGGAAGAAATACGCAGCACTGGCAATGAAAGTAGCTATATGAATAGCATCGATGATACCATCTATATAGAAAGATCCTATGGTTGCACCTACGACTATTATGAGTACACTCACCCTGTTTATCACAAGCATCTCTTTCATAGTTGCGTCTGGCTTTATGTATCTCTGGTAAATGTCACGAGAAAGACATGAACCACCTGAAGTTGCGAAAGTATCCGTGGAAGACATTGCAGCTGCTGCCAGACCTACACCTGCTAGACCTATTAACAGAGGAGAGAAATGATCAAAAATGTAAACAAGCAAGGCTGGTTCTGCCTGAGCCATTGCACCCATACCTATCTCTCCAAATGATATCTGAATATCAGGATATATGTGATTTAGCCCTATGGCAATGATGGTGCATGCCACACCAAAGACGAGGAATATTAGGAATGAACCCAGGATCATACCGTTTCTTGCTGATTTTTCATCCTTAGCAGCCCAAACTCTTTGCCAGGGGTCTTGTTCCGTAATCCAACCAGGAATGATAGCAAAGATGAATATCATCACTGCAAGAATACCTATACTGAATGGATTCCACCATCCTTCCGGTACATTTGAGAGAAGTTCTGAAGTTGAAATCGATGCAGTCATATCAGACGAAGTTGCTGAACCTGTTACAGCTAATGCCATTGCAAAAGCGAAACCTGCAAGAAAGAGAAATTGTATCACATCTGTCCATATTACTGCAGAAAGACCACCAAGGGTCACATACACAGAAACAGCTAATGCCACGATGGCTGCCGCATATACAGGAGGAAGTCCAAAAAAGATTTCAAGAACCAAAGCAAAACCTTTTATATCTGCCACTGCAAAAAGAATCATCACAACTGCAATAATGAGAGCTACCGGACCTCTTATAGAACTGCTATACCGCTGTTCTAACAGTTCAGGCTGGGTGATAGCAGGCAGATGCTTTATTTTACCTACCAATAAAGCTATCAATAGCAAGGCAAGGATATTAGGGGCCACGAAGCTCCAGATGGAACCCATACCAAGTAGCATATAAAGACCCACTACAGCAAGAATGCCTCCGGCAGTCATCCATGAAGCGGCTGCAGAACAACCAATCGCTACAAAATTAATCCTGCGCCCTGCAAGCCAGAAATCAGTGACAGACTTCTGTTTCTTTGTGAAATACCAACCTATAGCGACCAGTATCAGAATATAGGTCGCAAGCAATATCATAAACAGACCATATGAATTCATAAATAGACCTCACTTTAATCCATTATAATTGACTTCTTTATTTTCTTCCATATAATAATAATTCTTTTATTCATTAAAAGATTAATTGCAGACTTTTTCTGTGGGAAAGTATTTAAGTTTTTCAAAAAAATCTGGTTTACAAAAAAACAAATTAATTTGACTTCAGGTATCAATTGTTAATTCTTTTAGATATGACATAATCAGAAGATATACATATTTCTTATCAGCAATATTATAGTTCATGACCCTTGAATCGGTCCACATAAAAGCAATATCAAAGCTTGTAGATCGTATTGATAGATGCCTCATGCCTGACAACTTAGAAAAAGCAGATGACATTGGCATTATAGACATTATGGAAAAGCTTAAAGAACTCAAATATAACGAAAAAGTTGTTTTGAAAGCTATCGGAAGGCTTAAAAGAGGACGATTGGATATAGAAAAAATGTCTCAGACTCAGGATCCTTTTCCCATAACATATTCATGCGACAGCGGGAGCACAACTACAAGATCCTTTGATAATGGTCTTTATGTGGATTTTTGTCACTGTGCCATGGCCTCCACTCCTACAGATCTGAACCTGCACAATAAAAGAACTATAGTTGCTGCCACATATTCTCCAAGTTATAAAGTTCATATAGATACTACACATGATTGGGAAATCTTTGATAATGGGGCGAGTCGTAGTCAAATAATCCGTATCATGCCTGGCTTACTGAATAAGCGCATCGATAGAATAGTACATGATATAGCCCTCTATCTTGCTGAATCCGAGCATATCTTGTGGTTGAAGGACGAACTTGATCCAAAAGGATTTTTTATTATGGATGGACCTATTTATCCTAAGCATCTGATGTACTGGATGGTGGTAGAATCTGAGGATGTTATGCTGCGTTATGATTCTCATACAGAGCGTATTTTACAGAACTACATCGATATAGTAGATCACCATATTGATAAAAGATTTCCTTTTATTGGTTTTGTGAAGAATCCTGAGGACATGCAGATAATGCAAGCTTTGAGAAAAGAAGGTATTGAAGACATACCATGGCTGATAGATGCTCAATTTTTCAAAAATCTGCTTTCTGAAACTAAGAATAGAAATGAAACAAATAAATACAAACATCATCTTACCTTCACTAATTGGTTCATGCAACCTAATCAATTTTATGAAAGAATGCTTGGAACCACATCACCCCTTGTCAAGGAAAAGCTTAGAGCGAAATACCCTCTTGAATATTATTCACTAACATTTTTCGTGGTTTACGTTCCTTCAAAAAACTTGCTTTTTAAGATAGAAGCACCATACGGCCTCACTATAGATGAGAGAATGCGAGATATCATTACCAGAAAGGTACTTTATGATATTGCACTAAGTGATATACCAAACACCTTGAAGAAAGCTGACTCTATTGCAAAGATACAGTTATCGGAAAGGAAACAAATAATAGATAGATTCAGATATTGCCGTCTTGATACCAGCTATAACGAGATAAGATGGGGTGAATACGATGAAAATAGATAAAGACTTACTTGCCTATTTGCCTTCAGAAAACGGAGACAATAATACCATTGGTGGAACTGAGAAAAAAAATATTGGAAATTCCTTCGAAGAGTATGATGTGTCTCCAGAAAGCTACCCCCCTCTACAAGACATTAAAGATGAAGCTTTTGGTATTATCACGACTGGTATTGAACCTTTGGAGATTACAGAATCTGGAGCAATTATCACAGGATACATTAATACTGAAAAAAGAAAGGATGTAAGGTTAGGAACTTATGTTATTGTACCATACAATGATGAAGATTTATTTGCACGCATATGGAAAATGCAGTATAAACAGGAGTATGCAGTTGATGATGCAACTGAAATACATTCCAAAAGGATGCTCAGATCCAACATTACAGATGAAGTGGACTACAAATTCCTCGCATATTTGGACCCTATATGTATCCTTTATTCCAAAGATAACCTTCTGACACGCAGAATGAGCGATCGTATACCCCGACCTAATACACCTATAATGCCTGTAAAGGATAAAATGAAAATTCAGATCGGGCTTAATATTCCTGAAGAAGGGATCTTCTTGGGTCATCTGAGTGTTGGAGGGGAGATAATTAAGACACATGCAGTACCCCCCACTGTACCATATTATTTGCGTAATGACTATTCAATTGGTGATCCTCTGGTATTTAGACACATACTGGTATGCGGCAGTACCGGGACTGGCAAAACATTTCTTACAAAAAATATTTTACGCCAGTTTATGTCAAAAGAGAATCGCTACAATGTAAGAGGTACCAATGCAAGTAAAAAACCTTGTTTAATTGTACTTGATCCTCAAGATGAATATTCACAGATGTTGGAAGACAATCCTGAACTTACACAAGAAGATAAATTTAAGTTTATGTCCGAAAAAGTGGATTTTGGAGGATGTGAGAATACTCTAACATTTATAGCAAAAGTCGATGGACAATCCTATAATGGACGTTCGCGTGCACAACAGATGGAATTTACCATACCTTTTGACATGGTGAGGAATAATTCTTGGCTTATAGCACCAGTAGGGATGACCGATTTGCAATATCATGGTGTGGAACTGTTGCTTGATGATTTTTTCAAACAGACAGGAGAACATACCTATAATCGCTTTTTGGATTACATAGATGATGATTTGACAAGAAGTAATTATGTTGACACCGGAAAAATACATGAAGCTTCCTATGATGGTATCGTGCGCAGAGTGAGAGATAGAGCACTTAGCAAGGTGTTTGATCAGCCAGCAAAGCCCATTGATCAGATGTTAGACGAAATCGTAAGACCTGGACAAATCAGTGTCTTCCCCACTGAATACATTAGCAACACCCGTATACGTGACTTGATAACTCTCACTTTAATGACGATAATAGTTGACAACAAGCTAAGCACGTCCGGGGAAGCTGCAGTTAAGGAAACACCCATTATTCTTGCCTTGGACGAAGCCCACAGGTACCTTGCCCATCCCACAGGGGAGCATAGTAGAAGAATCGTAGCCAAATTCGCCGATGCCGCACGTCAGGGAAGAAAAGAAGGATTGGGATTATTCCTCATTACCCAGGACCCACAGGATATTGATGATACAGTGTTCAAGCAAATCAACACGCGTATAATCCTCAATCTAACAAATGATGCTGCTATTAATGCTCTAAAAGTTAAAAAAGAATATGAAAGACGCATTCCTTATCTCAAAAAAGGACAGATGATAGTGCACAGTCCTGATAACAGCGATATGGTGGAAATAATGGGATTACAGAAATGCGTAGTGAAGCATGTGTAATCTGCTTAATGATACAATTTATCCAATATTATAATTAAACTGATATCTCATAAAATGACATTTCTTATTCATACCAAAACGTATATATTGCACAAATACGTATGGTGGCATCACCTTAAAGAAAGGTAAGAAAGATGGGCCGGTAGCTTAGCCAGGCAGAGCGACGGACTCTTAATCCGTAGGCCAGGGGTTCAACTCCCTTCCGGCTCGTCAACTTATTTTCTTTTTTAAAGTAGTTTGTGGTGTATTCCCATATCTTCCAGTGAAAATTTGAAAAACATAAATCCTATATAATCTCTTTATTCACAAGGTGAGCCTAATGCCAAAAGTAAGCGTAGAGATCCCTCAGGAGTTGCTGGACGACCTCAACAAGCATGTAGGAGACGACAGGAAATTCGTTAATCAGTCTGATGCCATCAGGACGGCTATCCGCAAGATGCTAGACATAATGGACGAGATAGATAAAAGGCACGGTAGGCTAAAAGAACAGGAGAGATGAAGATATTGGGTTGATTTTAAAGGCTGTAAAGATATGCAATACACTCGTCACCTTCCTGGAGGCTTGACATTTCAGTAACAAACCTTCCATTGTAACCTTCCAGACTTTTAATGACCTTTTTCCATTGCACAGTCCCCCTTCCCAGAGGTAGATGGTCATCTGATTTTCCATAGTTATCATGAATATGCACATGGATTATATTTTCTTTGCATTTTTCCAGAAATTCGTCCACTGCACCCAAAGTATTGGCATGGCCTACATCCAGCGTCAAACCTAAATTTTCCCTGTGCACTTCCTCAAGGGTTCTGAGCATTTCATCAGGAGATTTACCAAATATTTTTGGTATATCGGGCATATTCTCAACAGCTATCTTGATACCATATTCGGCAGCTATGTCACATATATTTTGAAGGGACTTTATGTAAGTCTGCCATGCTTTTTCAGGCATCTGAGCACCATATGGAGACAAGTAACCCGGATGGACCACAGCCAATTCCACGATATCGTTTCCAAGTTCAAGGCAGCGATACATTTGTCTTAACACTTCATTACGTATACCTTCATTAAGACCTGCAAGATTCATATCTGAAAAAGGTAAATGCATTGTTATCTTAAGGTCAGTGGTGTCACATATCTCTCTAACCTTGCCCACATTCCCGTTATTTAAAGTCTGAAAACCTTCCTGCACTATTTCCCAGCCAGTATATCCCATATCTTCAAGCTGATAGACCCAAACAAAAGAATGCCCTAACTCTACTCTGGAAGAAAAACTAAGATTTTTTACTTTCATCTACTTTCCACGTCCTTAACATCTGGTTCAAAAATGATCTTACCTTTTTCAGTAGGAGGAGTAAGCCATCTTATAAGTCGCTGAAGCTCAGGGACTGAACTTGCAGTTATTGTTACATGTATTGAACCCAGTGGTTCTTCCTCTTCCAAAAAATTCAGTCGCCCCACAACAGCTACAAATTTACTTATCTTAAAAGATGTGGAAGGTGAAACACCATACATACCCATCTCAAACTGTGTGCGTGCTGTGTCAATAATTTCTTCTTCTCTTAGCAGGGAATGAAAGTGAAGTAAACCCTCAATGCCGGTAGTTCCCTCTAACATACCATAAAGACCAGTATCATCTGTTAAATTGTACCTTATATCCATAAGAGGAAAAATGTTCTGAATGGCTTTCCTTACCTTATCCTCAGTTTCTGTGGGATTTACTCTAGCTGTAACTCTTACTTCTATCATAGCTGACCCACTATATTGAGCACTTTTTTTCTGAATTCATCTAATGTTCCCGTATTCTCTATAACAATATCAGCTGCAGCTATCGCTTCACCCATGCCCCAGCCTAGTTCTCGCTCATCTCTTACCTTCAATGCATCGATATCCTTCATGTCATCACTTCTTTTTCTGGTCTTAATCCTTGCAAATCTAATTTCAAAAGGGGCGTTTATTGTCACTAAAGTAAAATCAGAACCAAAGGCTTTCTTAAAACAATTAACCTCTGCAAGACTACGTATACCGTCAATAACAAGAATAACAGAATCCTCCGCTTTTATCTTGGGTATACAGCGTTTTGCCACTACATCATTACCTTCTTTTTTGCGTAAGTCAGTTCCTACACCACCTACATTAGTATCCGTAGGCTCAAGTCCTCTACGAAGAACCTCTTCTCGTATAACATCACCCATATTAACTACCTTAATACCGGATTCTCCTAATATCGATGCTGCCAATGACTTTCCTGAAGCCGGCATTCCTACAAAAGCTATGATTTTTTTCATACCAATCTACTGTTGTTAATTGATTTTATAGAACTAATCAACTATTTTGATATTATAAATAAACATACATCCAAATAAAATGCCTTCGAGAACTTTGCTGTTTAATTGAAACTGATGTTATAACATAATATGCCTTATCAAGATAATTATATTTTATTATTGCATTTTTCATAAGTATTCTTTGATATCCTTTATATTATACTGTGCGAATAGAAGGCTAAAAAAATCTATTGGGAGCAAAAACAAAGATGAAGATAGGAAGTACAAAAGTAAATGGAAAAATATTCCTTGCCCCAATGGCAGATGTTACAAACCTAGCCTTCCGAATGCTCTGTAAAAAGCACGGTGCTGCTCTTACATATTCTGAGATGATAAGTGCTGATGCAATACTCCATGATAATACAAGAACTGATTACCTTGGTCTTAGCTGCAATGAAGAGAAACCTTTTGGAATCCAACTCTTTGGCAACTCTGCAGATACCATTGCTAAAGCATCAAGTATTATAGAGGAGAAGTATGCACCAGATATTATAGATATTAATTTTGGATGTCCTTCCAATGTGCTTGTAAAATATGGATATGGTTCAGCACTACTTAATTCTCCGGAAAAAATAAGAGAAGTTGTTTCAAATGTTTGTAGAAAAGTGGATACACCAGTGACAGTAAAGATGAGAGTTCTTCCTGACATTAAAAAAACACTTAACATCGCAAGTATAGTAGAAGATGCAGGTGCAAGTGCTATAACTGTACATGGAAGAACTCAAGCCCAGCAATATTCTGGAAAAGCAGACCATGAGTATACAAGGAACATCAAGGATGAACTTTCAATTCCAGTAATTGCAAATGGCGATATAGTTGATGGTCTTTCCGCAAAGTATGTGATAGATTATACAGGATGTGATGCCTTGATGATAGGCAGAGCTGCTATGGGTAATCCCTATATTTTCAGTGAAATATCTCACTTTCTGCATACAGGAAAACAAATACGTCCTGATTGTACTCAACGATTTGAAGATTTTACAGAGTACATAAGATTATTAAAAAAGTATGACATTGTAAAATATGTCGATCTGAGAATGCATGCGAAATGGTTCACAAGGGGCATAAGAGATGGGAGGCATGTACGTCATGCCATATCATCAGCAAAAGATACAGAAACTATAATCAGGATTATGGAAAAATTATTTGTCAAATCGTACTGAAATTGCTATGAATAATTGTTTTCATGGTAACTGATACAGTTTTCTATTCAGTTCAAACCGAAAGGCTTTATAACTATCAGACGGTTCATAATCTACACAATTAAACATTGCATTTATTCGTAATTGTGCATAAATGCAGTTCAGAAATCCAATATTCGGACAGGATATTCAAAAAATAAACGTCAAGATACAAAGTTATTCGATTTATTGTTTCTAATATTGTGGAGAATTCAGATGAAAGAGATACGAATACACGGCAGGGGAGGCCAAGGTTCGGTGACTGCTGCCGAGCTTTTAGCTGTTGCAGCTTTTGCTGATGGTAAATTCAGCCAGGCATTTCCAGCTTTCGGTGTGGAAAGAAGAGGAGCACCCGTACAGGCGTTTACAAGAATCAGTGATACACCCATCAGACTTAGAAGCCAGATATACGAACCAGACTATGTAATAGTTCAAGATCCAACTCTTATAGAAGCAGTCGATGTAGCAGGTGGTCTGAAAGATGATGGTATGATCATTATAAACAGTGACTTTGATCCCTCTAAATTTTCACTAAATACTAAAGCTAAAGTTGTAACTGTCAATGCTACAAAAATTGCATTGGACGTCATAGGAAGACCAATAGTTAATACAGTGCTGCTTGGTGCCTTTGCAGGAGCTACGGGAAAAATTAGGCCAGAATCCATCAAAAAAGCAGTAAAAGAAAGATTTCCGGGTAAAGTGGGCGAGAGGAATGCTGAAGCCATCCAACAGGCCTACAACATGATGAAGGAGGCTAAGGTATGAAGATAACCATTGGAGGAGTCTGTGAACCTGGCACCACTTTAGTTAACAAGACTGGAGGCTGGAGAACCTATAGACCTGTTTATGATTATGATAAATGTATCAAATGTAAGTTGTGCGAACTGTTATGTCCAGATATGGCAGTTTTACCAAAAGAGAATGGATACTTTCAATTCAATTATGATTACTGTAAAGGATGCGGGATCTGCGCCAACGAATGCCCCAAGACGGCCATAACCATGGTACTGGAGGAAAAGTAATGACATCCAAAGAAAAACTTGAAATGGAAAAGATGGTAGTCGTTGAGGGTTCTTATGCTGTAGCACATGCTGTGAAGGTATGCAGACCTAACGTAATATCTGCTTATCCGATTACTCCTCAAACCCATATTGTAGAAGGATTATCTCAGTTCATGGCTGATGGAGAGATACCAAATTGTGAATATATCAACGTAGAATCAGAGTTCTCGGCGCTTTCTGCACTTGTAGGATCCTCAGCAGTTGGGGCTAGATGTTACTCTGCCACAACTTCTCAGGGACTGGAACTGATGCATGAAGTGCTTTTCAATGTCTCTGGTATGAGATTGCCCATAGTCATGACCGTTGTTAACAGGGCTGTGAGCGCACCTATCAACATATGGAATGATCAACAAGATTCAATATCCCAAAGAGATACCGGCTGGATCCAGCTATATGCGGAAAACCTCCAAGAAGCTGCCGACATGATAGCTCAGGCCTACAAAATAGCGGAAGACAAGGAAGTACTTCTACCAGCCATGGTATGTATGGACGGTTTCATCCTTTCCCATGTGTATGAACCTGTGATACTTCTGGAACAGGAACTTACAGATAAATATCTACCTCCATATGAGCCTCTTTACAAACTTGACCCAAAGAAACCTATGACTTTTGGTGCGCTGGCTGACCCTAATTACTACACTGAGTTTAGATATCTGCAACAAAAGGCAATGGAAAATGCCCTTAAGAAGATAGAATCTGCGGCAAATGAATTCTACGAGATTTTTGGAAGATACTATGGAGGGCTTATAGATGAATATCAGACCGAGGATGCTGATATAATTCTCATGGCAATGGGCTCCATAGCAGGTACTATTAAAGATACAATTGATAACCTAAGACAAAATGGAGTGAAGGTGGGTTTACTCAAGGTGAGGGCTTTCAGACCCTTCCCCGCAGAAGCCATCAGAAAAACGATCAAGGATGCAAAGGTAGTTGTTGTATTGGATAAAAACATCTCACTTGGACTCAATGAAGGTGCACTGTTCACTGAAACAAAATCATGTTTGTACAACACTAAAAATCGTGTACCTGTCGTAGGTTACATGATAGGCCACGGAGGCCGTGACATACGTATGTGCACAATTGAGAAGATAATATCTGAGGCACAGGAAATTATGAAATCTGGTATCAAGATAGAAAGCCAGTTCACTGACGTGAGGGAGGAATTAATATGAAACATCTTTTTGTATCTGGACACAGGGGATGTGCGGGCTGCTGTGACGCAATGGCAACAAAATTTACTCTGATGGGAGCAGGCGAAAACTGCATAGTTGTAAGTCCTACAGGTTGTCTTGAGGTCATGACCACTCCTTTTCCTGAGAGCTCATGGAATGTACCCTGGATACACTCCCTGTTTGAGAATGCTGCTGCAGTTGCTTCGGGCATTGAAGCAGCATTAAAGGCTCTGGGCAAGAAGGATAATACAAGAGTTGTTGCTATTGGTGGTGACGGTGCAACTATGGATATCGGTCTGCAGGCAATTTCAGGAGCTTTTGAAAGAGGACATGATTTCACTTATGTGTGTATAGACAATGAAGCCTACATGAACACCGGCGTACAGAGAAGTAGTGGAACACCCTTTGATGCTTCAACAACTACAAGTCCCGCTGGAAAGATTTCTTTTGGAAATCCCCGTCCAAAGAAAAACATGCCTGCCATAATTGCAGCTCACGGATCACCATATGTAGCCACAACTTCCTTAGGATATGCAAAGGATATGATAAATAAAGTGAAGAAAGCAACTGAAACAGTGGGCCCTACATATATACACTGCCATGCACCATGTACAACAGGTTGGGGATTTGATACCTCAAAGACTGTAGAAGTTGCCCAGATGGCAGTTAAGACTGGTCTATGGCCACTTTTCGAGATGGAAAATGGTGAGATCACCAAAGTAAGAAAGATCGGAAAACCTGCACCTGTGGAAGATTATCTGAGAATGCAGAGCCGCTTCAAACATCTTTTCACTAAGGAAGGTGGTGAAGAAGAGATAGCTAAGATCCAGGCCATCGCTGACAAGAATATCGAATACTACGGGCTTTGATGCCTGTATTTATTCTATTTCAGGGGATTTTTCTCTTGTTTTTTCTAAAAAAAGATAAAAACTATCAGATACTATTAGTTTCATGCTCCCTGTAAAAAAGGTTCCTGATAATACTCATAATTTCAAGCGTATTTTCAACCTTCTCAAGCAAATATATCCGGATGCTGCTCCTGCTCTGAATTATAGTTCTCCTTTGGAATTACTCATAGCTACTATTCTTTCAGCCCAGTGTACAGACCGGCAGGTAAATCAGGTGACTCGGTTTATTTTCAAAAAATACAGAACTGTGGAAGATTATGCTAACGCTGATATAACAGAATTTGAAAAAGAAATATATTCTACAGGTTTTTATCATCAAAAGGCTAAACACATAATTGAAAGTGCTCAGATAATACTTTCAGATTTTGGAGGAAAGGTCCCCGACAAAATGGAAGAGCTGTTGAAGCTTCCCGGAGTGGGCCGCAAGACTGCCAACATTGTGCTTACCAGAGCATTTGGAAAGATAGAGGGTATCGCAGTTGATACGCATGTGAAACGTCTTTCGCAGCGATTGGGTTTCAGCCTTAACGACGACCCTGAAAAGATAGAGAAAGACCTTATGAGAATAGCAAAAAGAGAAGACCTGGAAACGCTTTCTATGACCCTGATCCTTCACGGGCGCAATATATGTATGGCGCGCAATCCGAAATGTGTGGCATGTGTTGTAAAGGAGTTGTGTCCGTCGAGTAGAGTGTAAAAAAATAAGATAAGTTCACATTACTTATTTTTCTAATGAATCCAGAACTTCCTTACAGTACTGATTAACTTTTTCAATAAACATATCGCGTGGCAGAAGTTCACGGCCTACGATATCAAGAGTCTTCTGTGATATCCTGCCTTCGTTTACTAGCTGGCGACCTGCATCTTTTGCAGCTTCGAAGATATCATCTATCGGCATACCCATCTGTATCATAATTTGCATACTTTCACCATGCGGACGCAGCAATGCTCCAGCAAACTCAAATGATGCGTTCTTGCAAATGGCCTGCATGTGAGCAAGCAGGGAATCAAAATTTTCCATCTCCCAGAAACCACAATTTGAAATCAATACCATCTTTCGGTCCTTCGAAACCCCACGACGAGGATGACGACAGCGATCAGCACGCAGTTCCACAAAAGGATCAAGTACTGGAATCGTCCTATCGATAAAGTTCTTCATAGGACCGTTGATCCCATCGGAATACAGCGGTGAGGCAAACACAAACACATCTGCCTCCTTTATCTTGGGATATAGCATTTGCATATCATCATCCTGATAACACTCCCCCGGTGTTTTGAACCAACAATTGAATTCTCCTGTGCAGGGATTGATATTGAGCTTTCTTGTATAGAAGAGATCTACCTCTGCCCCTGCTTCTGTCATCCCATCAAGGAATGGGGTCAATATCATAGAAGTATTGCCCCTTTCCATCCTGGGACTTGAGTTGATTGCTAAAACTTTCATATCCTTTCCTCTTATGTACCTTGACTATCCTTTCAAGGGTAAAAATGGAAAACAACAGTCATGTTGCTTCCAACCACAAGCAGATCAGCTGGCTAGTCAGCAGACCTTTATACCAACTGAAAATATACCCTATACATAAAAATTACATAAAGAAATATAACTATTTCTACTATACATCATGTTTTTTAGTTTGTAAGTTTTGATTTAATATTAAAAATTTGAATAATTTTTAAAAATATAGATTTAAATTGTTATTAGATGATATTTTATTAGAAGTA
>JACIVZ010000070.1 GCA_014361205.1 Methanomethylovorans sp.
AAAAGGTAGTGTAAAATTTGATTTTATTTGTATTAACCAAAATTAATATCATAATAAATTTTATTTCTATTAATTTTATTAACACTAAATGGAAATATTAACGATTGAAATTTATTCTATAAGTGAAAATGATGGCAATGGATAAGACTGCTATATACAAGACTATGAAATATAATGATCAAACATTATAAAAAATAATTTTCAATAAATTAAAATAGAAATCATGTACCTTTATTCCTAAGTATATCCCTGTAGGGATCTTTGCGGGAGGGGAGGATACGGTATAAAGCATTGCATGAATTCTGATCATAAGCTTCACCAGGTTTTTCCAGATGTCCGCATCCACAACTTCTTCCAAGAAAAGTTGCTATCCTGTGTTTAAGTTGATGCAGATCATACTCTGACATATTTTTTATAATATCTTCATGTTCTCTTTCAAGATGCATCCACATGGCATTTTCCACATCATCCAGATTATATCCATGCGCCATGAAATTACAATTAATACCTATATCAGTGCATTTTATGATTCTCATTTTCATAGAAATTACCACGTTAAGAGAGATAAAAAGTAATTCAGGTTAATAGCATATAAAAGCAGCCATATGCCACGGATAACTTAGGAACTCTTTTTGCTGTACTTTTTAGATGCCTCACAATATTTCTTTGAACATAACGAATATTTTTATTAATATTATATATATAAGTGATTTTAAATTCGTATAAGAAACAAGCAAGGAACATCTTAATCTTTATATGGTTAGTCAGCAAATTGAAACTATGAGCCAACTTTAATAGCTTGCGATAAATTTATATATAACATAGTTGCATTTTATTCCTAGAGAGAAAAGACATATATATATGAGGGATATGAAGAGACTTGGAACAGTGCTTCACGCATTTGGCAACAACATCCTCATCGTTCAAGGAGATGAGGCTACTTCCAAAGGCGAAAAGCCACGTGTGAATTCTTCTGTAATGGACAAAACTGTCAAAAACATTGGAAAAGTAACCAGCTATTTTGGTCCGGTGAAAAATCCATATTATATTGTAAAAATTGACAGAAGGAATAATGCTAAGGAAGCTCGGCATTATTTAAATCAACGTATATATGTTCAATGATTGAAACATATATTTAAGTGATGCTGGGTTTTTGAATGAATCAATTGAAAGAATTAAACTGCATAGTAAAATGATTATTTAAGTTCGTCTGTGGTATCTTCAAGGTGAGTAAAATGGTCGAAGTCGAAAGGGTACGATATTCAGACACTTCTGAAAGAGAAAAAATACGTGCAATGATAAAAGCACGAAAAGAGAAAGAACAGGCTGCAGAAGTCGAAAATGTAAAGGTCCAGTGCCCGGAATGCGGTAGCCGCAATTTAGTACAGGACTATGAAAGAGCTGAGCTTGTGTGTTCAGATTGTGGTCTTGTAGTGGATGCAGAATTCGTGGATGAAGGACCAGAATGGCGTGCTTTCGATCATGACCAGAGAATGAAACGTTCCCGTGTAGGCGCACCCATGACATATACTATACACGATAAGGGTTTATCCACAATGATTGACTGGAGAAACCGGGACTCATATGGGAAATCTATCTCTTCCAAGAACAGGGCACAGCTATATAGATTACGAAAGTGGCAACGTAGGATACGTGTAAGCAACGCCACAGAAAGAAACCTGGCTTTTGCACTATCAGAACTCGACAGAATGGCATCAGCTCTTGGTCTTCCAAGAACGGTGAGGGAGACTGCTGCCGTGGTATACAGAAAAGCAGTCGATAAAAATCTGATTCGTGGAAGAAGCATTGAAGGTGTCGCTGCTGCTGCACTTTATGCAGCATGTCGTCAGTGCAGTGTGCCAAGGACACTTGACGAGATAGGAGAGGTCTCCAGGGTGAGCAGAAAAGAAATAGGAAGAACCTACAGGTTCATTTCCAGAGAACTTGCACTGAAATTAATGCCTACTTCACCTATTGACTATGTACCAAGGTTCTGCTCAGGACTTAACCTTAAAGGTGAAGTGCAATCAAAAGGTGTGGAAATTCTGCGCCAGGCTTCCGAAAAAGAGCTTACAAGCGGGCGTGGTCCAACCGGAGTGGCAGCAGCTGCCATCTATATCGCATCTATTCTCTGTGGTGAAAGGAGAACACAAAGAGAAGTTGCTGATGTTGCAGGTGTGACTGAGGTTACAATCCGCAATAGATATAAGGAATTGGCAGAAGAGCTGGATATAGAAATCATTCTCTGAGATACACTGCCTGGGGAAAGGTTTTTACCTTTCTTTCTCTTTTTGTGCTAACAGTATAGGCAAGTGGACAATGTTTGAACTTATTGAAATGCTCATCATCGGTTTTGCTGTCGGTCTTTCCGGCGCGCTTGTACCAGGTCCGATGTTATTCGCCACAATAGATAGTTCTATGAAGAGAGGCTGGACCTCTGGGCCTAAAATAGTACTTGGTCATGCACTGCTTGAAATCATGATATGTATCCTTATAGTTCTTGGCATGCTTTCTCTTATAGAAGACAGGGAAATATATATAATATCACTTATAGGTGGATCAGTGCTTGTTCTTTTTGGAATCCTTACCATCAGGGACGCTCGCACAGGAGTGATAGACACCCGAGATAAAACAAATCACATCTACACAAACCCTGTAGTTGCAGGTTTAATAACCTCAGCATCTAACCCTTATTTCTGGATTTGGTGGTTTGCAGCAGGCAGTGCGCTTGTAATCAGAGGGCTTGAAATCAGCCCACTGGCTGCTGTATTATTTATACTGGGGCACTGGATGGCAGATCTGAGTTGGTTCAGTATTGTATCTGCATCCTTTAGCAAAGGCAAGGAACTGATGTCTTCAAGGACATATGAAGTCGTTATTTTATCTTGTGGAATATTTCTTATCTTTTTTGGGTCATGGTTTGCCGCAGGGGTGCTGATATGAAGCGTCAATGCATTCAGGTGGAGAAGAAGAAGGGTGAAAAAATCCGCAAATTACTCATGGAAAAAGGATGGTTAGACACATCTTTGCGTATTGTTTCTGATGAAAGCTACCTTTACATGCCACTTATTTCAGACTTCCCTGCAGATATTAATAAACTAACTAATGAACTGCCTTTTGAAGTGCAGCTGACAGAACATGAGTTCGAAACGCAGAAAAAGCCAAAGACTGTAGAACAGATTACAGGGCACATAGCTAGATATGAGATAATAGGTAGCATAGCACTTCTGGATCATGATGAAGTTAATTTAGAAAAAACTGCTGATGCAATAATTCAGGTCCATCCCCACGTTAAAACTGTGCTTGCAGCATTATCAGCTGTAGAAGGGGAGTTTCGGACTCGTAGGTTCACATTGATTAAAGGAGAAAACACCACACAAACATTACACAAAGAATATGGCTGCAGGTATGCTATTGACATGGAGAAAGCATATTTCACCCCCAGACTTGCTACTGAACGTTCGCGAATAATGGAACAAGTGAAAGATGGTGATACAGTAGTGGATATGTTTGCTGGTGTAGGGCCTTTCAGCATTCTTATCGCAAAGAAACGCCCCTCATGTAGGGTAATTGCCATCGATAAAAATCCTGAAGCTGTTAAGTTACTCCGAAATAACATTTCCCTTAATGGAGTCACTAATGTAGAAGCAGTAGAAGCAGATGTGAGGGATGTGATTTACAGGTATGCCGGAACAGCGGACCATGTCATTATGAATCTGCCCCATACTGCTGAGGAATTCCTTGATAGTGCAATGGTTGTTGCAAAAGTTGGAAGTGTGATACATTACTACGACATAACCCCTGAATCCGACCTGTACTCCTCTTCCCTGGCTCACATCGAATCTGCCGCTTCCAAAGCCGGCTTTACTATCGAGTCACATTCCACCCGCATTGTGCGCTCATATTCCCCACACCAATTCAATGTGTGCATTGAAGTACGAATTACATGAGCGAAATAATTAAATTCTTATGTAATCTTTAGGGAAACAATTGCCTCTGTGGCTTAGCGGTATAGCGGCTGATTCGTAATCAGCAGGTCGGGGGTTCAAATCCCCCCGGGGGCTGTAATTCGTCTGTTGAAATCCTTTTTTTGTTTTAACAACGTAAAAATGATTTTTAAACCAGTTTATCTAAAATTAAGAACATTTTTGCATGTTGGATACTGATCACAACTTAAAAAAGGTCCGTATTTACCGACCTTATATCTCAGGTGTCTATTATTGCATTTAGGGCAGTTGATTTTTAAATGTTCAGGGAAGATCTCTTTACTGACCTTAAGAAAAGAAGACTAAGAGAAGTAGAGCTGATCATCTCAGATGGATACAAAGGTATTCAGAAAGCAGTCACAGCTTCATTCCTAGGATCTGGCTGGCAGATGTCTCAAGTGCATTTGATAAGAGCAGTATTGAAGACGATACAAAAAAGCATCAAAAGGAAGTAGCAGAGAAGATGAAGGAAGCTATGGAAGATCCATTACAGTTATCGAAATTGAAAGAATACCTTAAGTAAAGAAGGTTTAACAAAGCCATTGAAACAGGGGATAGATTCCATTTTGATACTCATAACTATAATGCATTTCCAAAAAAAGCATTGAAGAACTATAAGAACTACGAACATGTTAGAATGAATAAAGAAGTAATTCAAAAGAAGAAATAAAGTCATTGGTGCATTTCACAACGAAGAATCTCTATTGAGAGTTTCAGTCTCAATATTTATGTATATCAATGAAGAGTGCATCACTGGAAACATATATTTAAGTATGGAAAAGTAAGAATAGATTAGAGGTAGAATATATTAGAGGTACAGCGGAATTCACAACAAAATTGCACTGATGATATGGAATAGTTAAAATGGTTATTATATCATTAGAATAATTTTTCTCTTTATTCTTTTAACGAGTATTTACAATTGAGTAAAAATGATAATTAGAACAAGTAACAAACAAGTTCATAACTCAAAAGAAGAAAGTAAGAATAATGGAATTTTTTAAAAACAAGAATATTTATTTATAAGGCTCAATGTGAGTTAAAATAATGGTATCTTTGACTTAGATAGTTGATAGAATAAAAATGGTTAATATCTTGATTTAGAGATGACTTAGATTTGAGGAACAATGAGAGCTATTATATTTACTGATGAATCAGGAGTAAAATTTCCGGAAATAAAGAAATGGACTAAACATTTTGGTAGAGGAATAAATATTGAAAAGCACACTCAGTTAATTTCATTATTAAAAATGAATAATCTTGATGTTCCAAGCAATAATATTGATTTAGAAGACAAATATCGTAAGATTTTAGAAGATTTTATTCGTCCTTCAAAATATATGTTTGCAGGCTCATTTAATGAAGTTAGAGATTTTACTGATACATTATCTACATTGATTTCAACTAACTTATACATTATTTCTAGTAGATATGGACTTTTAAAAGAGTTCGATACTATTATTCCATACTCTTCTTCGATTCAAACACTAGCTGATTTAGATTTTTTAAATATTAATACCGATTTTTATAACAAAATGCTCGTAGCCTCTCAAACAAGTGATATCGTAATTTTATTGGTACCACGAGAATACATTCTGTATTTTCTTAAAAATAGTTGTTTCGACGAACTGAAGCATATTCCACTTATAATTATTGTATCTAGTAAAAATTTAAAATCTGAAGTTTTATGTTATGACAATGTTATTCTTTTAGAAAGAAGAGGTGTTGCAAGAATTGGAAAGAAAAATAAAAAAATAATATTGGATATGATTAAAAGTTTAGCAAATATTTGCTGAGAATCTTCTTATAGATAATGTACACATTTATGTTACTTTAATTCAAGATTAAATTTTTTGGACCTTTACAACATTTAATGGTTAAGTTAAGATATTATTTCATCTAAACCCTTTTAGATGGAAGACAAAGAACTTATTAATTATCTACATGATGTTGAAGAGATCCTTATAAAAATGAACAAACATGACAGATAAGAATAATTCACACAATATAAAACACGTGCTTGAAATTCCTATAGAAGCTGAAGGGATACTGATTTCAAGACCCAGTAGGTTTCTGGGAATCGTAGACATAATAGCTCCTATATGGTTAAAAGGCGAACAAGTTCATATCCATGATCCTGGACGGCTTTCAGACATACTCTTTCCAGGAAACTACGTGTTACTGAAAAAAGCTTCGGGCAAGAAAAGAAAGACAAAATGGGATCTTATAGCAGGAAAAGCAGAAGATAGCTGGGTACTTATCCATTCAGGATTTCACAGGCGAATTTCCATGTGGGTAATAGAAAATAAGATAATTGACGGTCTTGAAGATGTAAAAAGCATATTACCTGAACAGATATGTGGAAATAGCAGGCTGGATTACCTGCTTGAAGCAAATGGTCTGAAGATATGGGTAGAAGTAAAAGGCTGCACTCTGGCTAAAAACGGGAGAGCGGTTTTTCCGGATGCTCCCACAAAAAGGGGTAAAAAGCATGTGGAAGAGCTTATAAAAGCAGTACATAACAAAGACAAAGCTGTGATGATAGTACTGGTATTTCGGGAGAATACTCATTGTTTCTGGACTCATGAGGAGATAGACCCGGGTTTCACTGCTGCTTTTATACGTGCCCTGAAAAAAGGAGTACAGGTACATCCACTGGTATTTACTTTTGAAAGAAAAGGATATTCAGGAAACATATATTATAATAAAAAATTACCTCTCTGCCAAAATCTCATTTGAGTATTCTTCTTTTTTGAAGAGAAACGGGCCCGCCGCGATTTGAACGCGGGTCAATGGGTATCTTCACCGCAGGTTTCGAAGCCCATGAGGATATCCTGGCTACCCTACGAGCCCAATGAACAAAACAATTATGGAACATGTGATTACAATAAAATTCTTAAAGCTTTCCATCCGAATAATTTCAGAACAAACCTGTTATCATCCTCAAAGCCATGAACCACAAAACCAAACCAACCATTTTTCTCAATGTTTCTGGTTGCATTCTCTTGTGCATAAGATAAGAGCCTACCTGTGCACCTAAAAAAGCTGCTATTGTAATATAGATTACAAGTTGAATGTCTGGTTTCCATGAACTAAGATGACCAACAAGACCTGCAAATGACGTGAACAATACAATAAGTCCGGATGTTGCAGCAGCATTTTTTACTGCATATCCAAGATATATCAATAATGGCATTACCAGTGAACCCCCACCAATCCCCAGCAATCCACCTGCAAAACCTACAACAGACCCTCCTATAAGGATCAGAGAAAAAGAAGCTTTTTGCTCTTTATTTACCTTTCCTGGGAAAAAAAAATTTTCCGGTAACAGCATGTGAGTTCCTATAACTATCATGATCAAACTGAATATCCCAAGTAGTATATCCACTGGTATTAAATGTGAACAATAAGCACCAACCGGTGCAGCTATCATGGATACAATCAGAAAAGGTATAGCTAAAGATAACTGCACAAGCCCTTTTCGCAGATAAGTCAAAGCTGCAGATGCTGTTGTTGTGGAATTCAACAACAAACCCATAGGTATGGCACTTAACAGATCAAATCCTGACCAATAGAAAAGTGGTACATAGACGATAGCACCTCCAAGACCTATCATAGAGAACAAGATCGAGAGAAAAAATATTATTATTGCAAAAGCCAGGTGCTCCATGATATCATCGTGCCTATTTAAGCTAGCATTCATTTAATAGATATTTACATTTCCCACAGACAAGATGAAACATACTGAATTGTACTAAAATTATTTTACATATATCAAAGGTATCCAAAAATATATGCAATGTATTTGGTGGTGCAATGCACCAAAAATACATATGCTTTATGTTGGTCTCATGTCCACATGTCCTCAGAAACCGTGCACTAAATAAGGTCCGAATATCATAAAGACAAAGGACATAAATATCAGCACTGCAAATGTGGCACTGATAATAGCTGCCAGGTGGACCGACTTTTCTTCATTTCCTGTGATCCTGTAAATAAAAGCTTTTGTATAATCTTTGAAAATGTGTCCACCGTCAAGAGGTACTGCTGGAAGACAATTGAATAAGCCTACATAGAAGTTAAGCCATCCGATCCATAAGAGAGAGTTAGCTATCCAGAATATACCAATTCCCAGAGGTTCAGCCCAGCCGCCTGGAGCATAGAAATTGGTAAGCATGCCACTGAATCCAGGAAAACCTTCCCCTGCCAGCCCAACAATAGGCAATCCAAGTAAAATCAGCCATCCGGCCATACCTCCCAGCATATGGGGAATATTCTTGAGTAAAGACAGATATGTTGTTGCAGGAAATTCTCCAACTGTTATTCCAAGACGAGTTATTACATTTTCACTCTGACCGGTAAAGACTCCCAAAAAACCTTTTTGATTACCCTCATCGGGATGGGATGTTAACTGAAGTGTTACCTCAAAGTTTTTAGATGTATTATCAGAAAGTAAAATTTTCACTGATTGACCTGCAGATGTGGTATCCATAAAAGACCTGAAATCATAAACATTCCGCATTGGAACATTATCTATTTGCATAATCCTCATACCTTTTTGTAATCCTGCAGTCTCTGCAGGAGATTCTGGCACTATGTCCTGTATCAGAACACCCTTTACAATTTGTTCTAAAGGTCCAACAGTTACATCATACGCAGAAATAACTTTATCCTTTGATGCATAAACTTTGACTGTTTCTCCTGCCTGCAAGGTATCAAGATATTCAAGCATGCCAATTATATTGTCAACCGGTTTCTCATTGATTTGAGTGATGATCATCTGCGGTTCCAGTCCTGCAAGAGAAGCCTCATTTTGAGTATCAATAATCATTACATTACCAATAGGTACAATGGCACCAAGCACAGGACCGAAAAAAAGAGTAAATGCAAGAAATGCAACAACAAAGTTGGCCATGACACCAGCCGCAAGAATACGTGCTCTTTGCTGGCGGGTAGCTGCCTTGGAAATTGTTTGTTCATCTGATATCTTATCTTTTCCAGTGGTCTGTGTACCAAAGAGTTCTTTCTCATCAGGTTCCGCAAATCCGCCCACTGGTACAAGGGCAAGAAGTATCCCCATAGACTTGACCCTGATGTTTTCCACCCTGCACAGAATGGCATGTGAGAACTCATGCACTACCAGTGTCACAATAAGGGCTATAAGACCCCAGGTAAAAGGAATGAACTCATTTACACCAGGGATAAGGAATATATTACGTGCCTCATTAAACGCATTAGGTTCAGGCATTGAATTGTTACCCAAAGATGAAAGCATAGCTATATCTGAAATTATTACAATAAGAAGCATGGAGAACATGCCTATAAACATCAGGCGTATGCCAACATCACCAAAAAGTCTCCAGGCTTTTTTTGGCACTGCTAATTTATCAAGTAATTTTATTCCTTTTGTAGTTCTGATCATCAGCAAGGGACCATAGCTTGTGATATTGTATCTCTCAAGGACACCTTGCTTGTTCAGATACGATACAAACATCCAGTACAGGAGAAATAATGCGATTCCAACGGTTGTCCAGTTCAAACAAACTCTCCGATTGGGCAATGAGGGTTGTGTTCATTACCTTATTTTATATATAAATGGGCCTAACATGCAAGGAAGCATGTAGTACCTTCTTCAATTAGTTGCCTCTTTAATTGTCAGGGAAGTTTATATACTCTTTTCTATCAGACTGCTTTCCCTTCAAAGGAAGTAACACATGAATAGTAGTACCTTTGCCTTCCTGACTTGTAATCCATATAGAGCCATTATGTGCCATTACAATGTTTTTGCATATATATAGTCCCACCCCTGTACCTCCATACCTACGGTTCATGGAGCCATCAATCTGATGAAAAAGTGCAAAAAGATCATCCAACTTATCAGAGGGTATTCCTATACCATAGTCTGTTATCTCTATTTTCAGCATTTTTTCTTCGTGCACGTAAGCACATATTTCTATCTTTCCCCCTTCATATGAAAACTTTATGGCATTGTCCAGTATGTTATAAAGCAACTCCTGAATCTTTTCAGGTTCTGCGTTTATGAATGAAAGATTATGTGAAATCCTCTTATCCACTGTTATGCTTTTGTCTTCTAATTTCCGGCTAACCTTAGCAAGCGCTTCGTCAATGGAACTGCTAATATGCATTAGCTCGAAATTGTATTCGATTTTCCCCGAGTTCACATAGCTAAGGTAAAGCAGGGAGTCTATCAACCTACGCAACTTTTCTGCATTCCTATATATAGATTCGCAGGCCTTTTTCTGAACCTCATTGAGTTCTCCCAAGGTTAAAGAATCCAGAAGTTCACTGTAACCTATCACTGAACTTAAGGGTGTCTTGAGTTCGTGTCCCAGATTCGAGAGAAATTCATTTTTTATTCGATCTACTGATTTAAGTTCCTCGTTCATTCTCAACAGTTCCCTGTTGAACTTTTGTATTTTCTCCTCAGCTTTTTTCCTTTCAGTAATATCAAGAGTGACTACAATACCACCTGTGATATCACCACGTGGACCTTTTAAAGGATAGCCTTTTACACTCCATA
>JACIVZ010000071.1 GCA_014361205.1 Methanomethylovorans sp.
TGTTCACCAAAATCATGCTCTATCATCGTCTGGCTTATCAGGTGTATGGTGGTGACAATGTCTTCAAAATCAGGATCTTCAAGGATAACCCATAAAAAGTTATATTCGTCTTTTTTGAGGTTATAGGAGGTTTCTGTTTCCTGACAACTATATCGCAGGAGTTCTTCTATCTCAGTGCGTGCAGTCTCATAGCGAGACGATTCAATGGGTTTGAAACATATTCCTGCCATTGTCGAAGGTTTTATACCAAGATTTGTTTCCAGAGTGATGCTTGCCGTTGAAATGGCAAACAATCTGTCAGTTTTTGCTTTTGGAAGCTTGCTCCTTCCCAGTATTGTGTCAAGAAAACCCATCACATCTCAATCTCCCTTTCTAATTTTTCAAGTGCTGCTAAACGTTTTTCAGTGGAAGGATGCGTGGACAGAAGCTGCATGATAGAAGAGCCGGATATTGCCGGTATAATGAAAAAGGCATTCATCCCTTCAACTTTCCTTAAGTCATCAGATGGTACTCTTTGCATCATGCCGCTTATTTTCATAAGAGCTGAAGCGAGTTTTGAAGGTTTTCCTGTTATAATTGCTGCACCTCTGTCGGCAGAGAATTCCCTATATCTTGAAAGAGCGCGGATGAGCAGGAAACTCACAATCCATACGATCATTGAAACAATCCAGACAAGGATAAGCCCTGCATTTCCTTTCCTGTTCCCGCCTCCACCAAAATAAAGGGCATACCTTACTATGAAAAAAGCAACAGTCGAAAGGAAACTAGCTATAGTAAGTACCATCATATCTCGGTTTTTGATATGTGTTAGTTCATGACCAAGCACAGCTTCAAGCTCTTCACGGTCAAGACGCTGCATAAGTCCTGTAGTAACAGCAACTACAGCATTCTTTTGGTTCCTGCCCGTTGCGAAAGCATTAGGCATCATTGTATTCATTATAGCTATCTTTGGAACAGTGATGTCTGCTATTGCACACAGCCGAGTGACAATCTCATGGAGTTCAGGTTCCTCTCTTGCAGACACAATTCTGGCTCCGGACGTCCATAGTACCATCTTATCAGAATAGTAGTATTGTATGAACATCATTATTCCTGCAAAAAAGAGTATAAACATGGGCTCTACACCACTTGCAGCCAGGAATATGAGGAAGAATATATATACTGCTCCCAGCAAGAACATGGTGAGCAGCATCCTGCTTTCCAATCCTATGTCATGTTTCCATTTTCTCACGGAGGTATTCCCCCTTTAATATTTATATGTCATCAATAGGATATCAGTCATATGCATATATCAGCTGCGCTTATAATTCCTGCACATATCAACAAATGCTTTTACAGGGAAGGCCATTGGATGAGCATGCTGATAACATGCGAGCGAATTGTGTTCCACAATACCATCCCATCCGTCTTTTATTCCCTTCCCGCGTTTCATTTCAAATGTAAACTTCGCATCATTATCACAATTTGTAATTGAATAGTGGAATTCGTGTCCACGCACGGGTCCTTTTATGAATGGTCCATGTGCATAACCTTCAGTATATCCCAAGGCCTGGAGCTTCTTTGTAAGTACTGTGCGTGCAGGGAACAGATCTGCCATTTTATAGGTAACGTCATCTATCTCGTATGAGGTTGAAAGATATTGCAGTCCTCCGCATTCTCCATATATAGGCATTCCGTCCGCTGAAAGGTCCTTTAAAGCTTTCGTAGTTGCAGACGCTTCAAGCTCAGATGGGTACAGTTCAGGATAACCTCCGCCAAAATACATACCATCCACATCAGGTACCTCCCCTGCCATGGGGCTGAAGAACACTACATCGGCACCGTTTCGCCTGAACTCGTCGAACATGTCTGCATAGTAAAAACAGAATGCTTTGTCCATAGCCACTCCTATCTTCAGGTCAGCCGTGGGGATATCTCCTTCAGGACAGGCAGATGTTTTAGGTTCCCTCGCCAGCTCTATGATTGTATCCAAATCCACATTCTCTTCTATGAAACGGGCAAGTTCACTGGTATCTAATTCACTTTCAAAGGCCATATGCAGGCCCAGATGCCTAGAAGGTACGCTTATCTCTTTATTGCGCGGAAGACTTCCTACAACTGGTATGTTGTGAATACAATCTGTTATCATTCTTGTATGATTTTTGCTTCCTACTTTGTTAAGGATCACTCCCGCAACATCCACTTCGGGATCGAACTCAGCATACCCTTTTACTATAGCAGCAGCACTCCGTGACATTCCATGTACATTTACTACCAGAATAACAGGTACATCAAGGGACTTAGCTACATGTGCAGAACTTGCAATTTCACTGGAATCCATCCCATCAAATAAGCCCATTACTCCTTCAATAACTGAGATCTCTGATCCAACAGACGTACGGGCAACTTCCTTTTTTACACCATCAACTCCCATCATGAATGTGTCCAGATTACGTGATGATCTTTTACAAATGGCTGTATGATATGAAGGATCGATATAATCAGGCCCTACCTTATATGGCTGAACATTCATTCCTCTTTTGACCAGTGAGGCCATTAATCCCATAGAAACTGTTGTTTTCCCGACACCACTGTTCGTTCCCGCTATCAATACGGCTTTTGTCATGAGTCTTATTGTGTGTGTAACGTATATATATCATTATGTCCGATTAAACCGTTCGAAGTCTTCTAAAAAGAAATATCCATACTTATGAACATCCCACACAAAAAAGAATTCCTCGTCGATGCTTATGGCCGTACCATAAAAAGCCTGAGGATATCAATAACCGACAGATGTAATCTGAATTGTATCTATTGTCATAACGAAGGTAGTAAATGCTCTTCAGGTGAGATGTCAGTGGAGACTATATCCAATATAGTGCACATTGCAGCGGATTTTGGAGTAAATAGTCTTAAGATCACTGGCGGTGAGCCGCTATTGCGAGGGGATCTTGAAGAGATGCTTGCATCGTTTCCTCCTCTTAAAGATGTATCATTAACCACCAACGGAGTATTACTCAGGGATCGTGCTCATTCTCTTAAGGCTGCAGGTCTTAACAGAGTGAACATAAGTCTTGATTCCTTGAATGAAGAAAACTATAGACGCATAACCAAAAGTGGAAATGGAATTTTCAGAAAAGTGATAAATGGTATCTATGCAGCAGTAGATGTTGGTCTTACCCCAGTGAAAATCAATATGGTTCTTCTTAAAGATGTGAATGAATGTGAAATTGAGGATATGCTATCTTTTACAAGGCAATTTCATGGGAAGGTTATATTACAGCTTATACAGCTTATGGATTTCAAGGATAGTTCCAGATATGATGTAGATATCAATAAAATAGAAAGAGAACTTGAATTTAAAGCAGAATTTGTAAAGTTAAGGGAGTTGCATAAAAGGAAAAAATATTATATTAATGGTGTTGAAGTTGAATTAGTTAGACCTGTTGATAATACAGAATTCTGTGCTAACTGTAACAGGCTAAGGGTAACAGCCGACGGAAAACTTCGTCCATGTTTGCTTGTCAGTAATAATCTTGTGGACGTATCACATGCTTCATTGGAGGAAATGCCTGACCTTTTCAGACTTGCTATCAAAAGTAGAGTGCCATTTTACAGAAAATAAAAGGAGATGTCATCATGGAAGTTAAGTTGATAGTTGATGGAAAAGATGTTGAAATTAATAATTTTGTTCAAAAAATTCTTGCAGGCATGGTTATAGGTGCCGTTGGCACATTAAATGGAGTGGAAGAAAGTTGTAACGAAATAATAGTGAAAATAAAAAGATAACCTACTTACAGTAGGTGTTCTATTTCTGAAAAATCAATGGGGGAAGTTGCATCCAGAGAAATGGGAGTTACTGAAATATGTCCTTTCTGTGAAATGGCATGGACATCAGTACCCTTCTCTTCTTCCATTATAAGATCCCCAGCTATCCAGTAATAAGGCTTGCCCCTCGGATCACGCCTTTCCTCAACAGCTGTTTTGAATACCTTTCTGGCAAGTCTTGTAATCTCTATTTCAGTATTTTCTTCTACCTCGTGGGGTATATTTATATTCAATAGGTCTACATGTTCAGGTAGACCAAATTTAATTACATTTTTTGCTATCCTGTTTACAATCTTCACCGCGACGTCAAAATCGTGTTCATATTCCCAGTTATCATCGAATTTATCTTTTTCTTCTCTTGCCTGGATTGAAACAGCAATAGAAGGTATTCCATAACTTGCTCCCTCCAGTGCAGCACCAATGGTCCCAGATGTGGTGATTGTATCGGTGCTTATGTTTTCTCCAATGTTGAATCCTGACAAAAGTAAATCAGGCATTTCTTTCATCACAGCAAATATTCCAAGTATCACTGCATCTGTCGGAGTTCCTCCAACCGCATATACATTAATTTCATTGATAGTGGCTTGGTTTATCCTTAATGGTTCAAAAATGGATATGGATCTGCCAACTCCACTTTGTTGCATGGAAGGCGCACATACTGTAACTTCTCCCAAATCTTTAACACTTCTGTACGCTGCCCTTATTCCTGCTGAATATACACCATCATCGTTTGTAAGCAATATTTTTGGCATGGATTCATCTTTGTCAGACAATGTCTTAAAATTAATCCATGAACTTACAAAACCATGAACTTACAAAAAAATCAAATTCACTGGAAAAATAATAGATAGACTATTCTTATAGATTGGCAAATATTCTTCTATGGCTCCCATGTCCCTGGTTTTCTTCCTTTTCTTGTATTTGAGCCATCATCTTGACTTCTTCAATGACTTCGATTTCATCACGCATCTCTTCGAGTCTATCGATTATAGCCGCTATTTCTTGATTTTGTTCAGGAGACATGTTTGAACTGTTGGTTATTATTTCCAGAAGTAGAGCAGCATCGTCAAGCACTTGAGAGATAATAGTCCTTTCCAGATATTCTTTAGCCTTTCTGGTTTCTCCGTATGTGAGACCATTGTTGAAATCTTTAAGTTGCTCTTCAAAAAGACCAATATCATAATGTGCAGATCTAAAAAGTTTTTTTATGTAGTCTTCTCGATAAACCTGTTTGGCGTTTTTAAGAACACGGCTAAATTTTTTATAGTCCATTTTTTTCACACCGTGATTAAAAGGCAAGTAATTTACAATTTTGTTTGTAAATATCGTTTGCCACTGTTACTACTTTCTGTTTTAAATGTTTACAAAAAGCATTTATTCTGACCAGTCGTTTTCTAAGACAGTTTTAGGTCTTATTGGTTCGATATTCTTTGGTGCACATACAGTTTCAACAAACTGTCCGCCATTTACCTGATATGAATAATCTATTTCGGATCCATAATTATCTTCTTCATCTGGAATTATGCAGTCACATAAGTAAATATGTAAACTTCCGTTGCCATCCATAAATACAGATGGTCTTACACCGGCAGTATCATATTCTTCAACAATTCCTCTAAAAACTAGTGACATGTATCTTTTTGCTTCCATCGGCAATCACTACACTGAGATACTCGTGTTCACAGATTTAAATATGATGGCATTATTTTGTAAATCATGTTCATAAATATGCATTTTATGTTCAAATGAATTCGATTGCATAATATTTTTGAATAGATCAAATTGATACCTTATAGAATATTCAGTAGTTAAATATGAACATTTCATAAGAAATGTTTTTAAGCCTTGAAATATAGGTGATATGGTAAAAACGCATTTCAATTATCAGATGGTATTATTATGCTTGAAGATGAATATCAACTTGATTTTTTTAAGGATAACGGTTTTGTCAGAAAACAGTGTCCTAAATGTGGCAAGTTCTTCTGGACCCGTGACTTTGAAAGGGTTACGTGCGGAGATGCACCATGTGATCCCTATTCTTTTATAGGAAATCCTGTATTCAAAAAGAATTTCAATCTAGCAGAAATGAGAGAATATTATCTAAAGTTCTTCGAGGAAAGAGGCCATACAAGGATGAAAAGATATCCTGTGGTCGCGCGGTGGAGAGACGACATATACCTTACGATAGCATCTATTGCTGATTTCCAGCCATTCGTTACTTCTGGTGAGGTTGCTCCTCCGTTTAACCCTCTTACAATATCTCAACCCTGCATAAGGCTTTCTGATCTGGATGCTGTAGGCAGAAGTGGCCGCCATCTAACAACCTTTGAGATGATGGCTCATCACGCATTCAATAAACCAAATTCTGAAATCTACTGGAAAGACAGAACAGTGGAACTTTGTGATCAACTATTGAATTCTCTGGGAGTTGATCCAATGGTTGTCACATATAAGGAAGAGCCATGGGCAGGAGGAGGAAATGCCGGTCCATGTTTAGAAACACTGGTTGGAGGTCTGGAAATTGCAACTCTTGTGTTCATGAATTTGGAACAGGTAAAAGATGGTCCAATCGAGATAAAAGGAGAGATGTATCGTAAGATGGATAACTATATAGTGGACACTGGCTATGGGCTTGAACGTTTTGTCTGGGCTTCAAAAGGTTCTCCCACTATATATGATGCCATATTTCCCAATATAGTAAAAGAGCTTATGGACCTAGCTGGGATACAACATGAGTTAGAGGATCCCGAATATGCCAATATACTTGCCCAAAATGCAAGGCTTGCAGGACTCATGGATATAAGTGAAAAAGCAAATTTGCTGGAATTACGCAAGCAAGTGGCATCTAGTATAGGTATTACTCCTGAAAAACTTTCAGAGATTATGGAACCGGTGGAAACAGTATATTCTATTACAGATCATAGCCGCTGCCTTACTTTTATGCTTGGTGACGGTATAATTCCATCCAATGTAAAAGCAGGATATCTCGCACGACTGGTGCTTAGAAGAACACTTCGTATGATGAAGGATCTTAATATCTCAATTCCTCTTAGTGAAATTGTCCAAATGCACATCAAAAACCTGCCTGAATATCCTGAGTTTGCAGAACGATTCGAAGTCATTGAAGATATCCTGCATCATGAGGAGATAAAGTTCCAGGAAACTCTTGAGCGGGGAAGGAGAATGATCAGTAAATCTGCCAAACACTATAAGCAGACTGGACAAAAAATACCTCTTGAGACTATCATAGAAATGTATGATACTCATGGCATCCCACCTGAAATTTCAAAAGAAGTTGCTGATAAAGAAGGTGTCAAAGTAGATCTTCCTGACAATTTCTATTCTCTTGTTGCAGAAAGACACAGCAAAGCAGAAGAAAAGGAAGAAAAGGTATTTCCCTATGCAGATCGTGTATCTCGTTTACCGCCTACCAAAAGGTTATTCTATGATGAGCCCACCCGGATGGAATTTGAAGCCGTTGTACTTGATCTGTTTGACAATTATATTGTTTGTGACAGCACTTTTTTTTATCCCGAAGGCGGTGGGCAGCCTGCTGACCATGGTGTTTTTATTGTCGATGATGTTGTTCTGAAAGTAGTGGACGTACAGATGGTAAAAGGTGTGATAGTCCATCGGATAGACTCTATGGAGAATGAACTTCATCTTCGTAAGGGAGACATTGTTATTGGTAAGGTTGATAAAGACCGTCGTATGGCACATGCATGTCATCATACAGCTACTCACATTGTCAATGATGCCGCAAGGAAAGTTCTTGGTGACCATATATGGCAGGCAGGTGCTCAGAAAACAGAGACAAGAGCCCGTCTCGATATCACTCACTATAAAAGGATCACAAAAGAACAACTCAATCAGATAGAACTATTGGCTAACAAGACAGTAATGGAAAACCAGAGAGTTACGGCTGAATGGATGGAAAGGAATCAGGCAGAACAAAAATATGGATTTGGTCTTTATCAGGGAGGCGTTCCTAAAGGTAATATCATTCGTGTGCTGAAGGTTGCTGATGATATCGAAGCATGTGGTGGTACCCATTGTACTAATACTGGTCTTGTAGGACCCATTAAAATACTTAAAACAGAGCGCATTCAGGATGGAGTGGAACGTATTGAATATGCTGCAGGCATGGCAGCTGTAAGAGCAATACAGGAATCTGACTACTATTTGACGAGAGCATCTGATTCGTTAAGGGTTCTTCCGGAACAGCTTCCTGCAACTATTGAACGTTTCTTCACTGAGTGGAAAGAATACAAGAAAGAAAATGCAAGACTAAAGGAAGAGATAGCTCAGTTGCGTGTGGAAAAGATGCTTAGCATGGCTCAGGATCTTGGAGGTGTGAGACTTGTGGCACAGCATGTGGATCATGCCGATACAGAGGAACTTGTGAAGATGGCAGGTGAGCTCACCCAGGCCGATGACGTAATGGCTTTACTTATCAGTGATTTTAATGGTGTGAAGATCGTAGCTGCTGCAGGTAAAAAAGCTGTGGCACAAGGAGTTGATGCTGGCATAGTTGTAAGAGAAATGTCGAGAATCGTAGGAGGAGGAGGTGGGGGTCGTCCAGACATGGCTCGTGGAGGTGGAGATAACACTGCGAAAATAGGTGAGGCGATGGAAAAGGGTATTTCTATGATAGAAAAAGCAATCAATCATTAAAAAATTATATTTGAAACACATTATGATAGAATTTTTCTGTCATCAGTCTTTTACAACATATTTTTATTTATCAATATGAAGAAGTTGAGCTTGAAAATCTATCCAATGTAAATAAGAAAGTACTTCCTTTGTTTGTTTCACTTTCCACCCATATACTTCCTCCATGGAGTTCAATGATACGTTTGGCAATGGTCAGTCCAAGACCATTTCCATTATATCTTCTTTCAAAACTTGGATCTATTTGATAAAATTGATCAAATATCAGCCGAAGGTACTCAGGCGGTATTCCTATTCCATTGTCCATAACTTTTACAATAATACGATCTGCAGCACAAACAGACTCTATGACAACATCTTTTCCAGGTTTATTAAATTTCACCGCATTATCCAACAGTTTAGCCACAGCATAACAAAGTTTATCTGGATCAGCTTTTACACATATTCCCCTTTCAACAAAATTTTTTATATTGATGTCAGTTTCCATGGCTTTTGGTAGTATTTTTTCGATGGCTTTCTCAACGAGATCGTATAGATGCACACAATCAAAAGATATGGATTTTGTATCGTCACTATTCATGGCGACTTCTAAAAGGTCTTCTATCGTCCATTCTTGTCTTTTTAAAGCTTCCAGGGATTTTTGCAGGTAGATTTTACGTTTCTCTATATTGTCTTCTTCAGATGCCATTTCTATAAAACCCTTTACTATTGTCAAAGGTGTTCGCAGTTCATGTGAAATATTAGAAACGATATTATTTCTGATTTCATCAATTTTTTGGATAACTGAAATATCCTTGATTACACACACCAGTTTTTTTCTTGAATTAAGTTCTGCATATTCAAATTTAATTGTAACATGCTTTCTTAATCCGCTTTTCATGATAAGATCGGTATCCAGCTGTTTCTGATCCCAAGTTTTTGAATAATTCTGATTCAGTAGGATGGAACACTCTTTACATAATGTAAAAAGTGAACTTATATGCATGTTACTTATTTCATCTTCTGTGAACCCAGATAGATTAAAAAATTTTTTATTGCCATATTCTATTGAACCCATTTCATCCACAATGAAAATTGCATCATTGCTTGCATTTGCTATCAGATCTAAAAAGTTTCTGAATTCTAATACTTTATTGGATGTTTCATCAAATTCATGCACGAGCTTTTTAATATATTTTACTATATTTTTGATGTTATTATCTTCTTCATCTTTAGTTAAATATTTGAGTTCACCTTTGATAGTTTCTTTAAATAAGCTTGAATGTGCTGTAAAATCTCTAAGGAATGCACCAACCATTGAGTAGATAATCGCAGCCAATATGAAAATAATTATAAAAATATCAATATTGACTATGGATTTAAACAATTGTATTTCTGCAGAATACATATGTACAACGTAAAAAGTAGCAACCAGCATTTCCTTTAAAAATGCAATGGTAACAACTAATAACAGAATTTTTTCCCATACATTTTCATGTGATTCGAAAGACACCATTTTATTATTCTTACCGAACATTTATGGTACACAGTCCAATACATCGTAAAATCAGAATCTCTGTGCGATTACTGATTATATCTTTAATGATGTTTTGCCTTAAATCCCAGATTTCACTGGAAAGTATACTTTAAATTGTATTCATTGTTTATATTTTTAATGCTATTAATATATTGTGTAATCTACATATAGTGCTTAAGTTTAATATCTAACCAAAACAAATTATAAATAATATTTATACAAGGTATGTATGATGAATGCAGACGAGACTCAAGAAATAATTTCTGTTTTCAGAGAGGGTTTAAAGTCAAAAAATGTTCTCTTCTTGGCTCCAATAGATGTTGCTGTAGGTCGTATCGTTTATTTTTATATATCTGATCTTTTGCAAAATTATCCGCAACAAAAAGTGATATGGCTTTGCCTTAAAAACCCTATGAAAAAAGTATTGGAAACGTTTCAGGAATATAAATATTATATTGATTCGCAACGTATAATATTCATTGATGTACTTACT
>JACIVZ010000072.1 GCA_014361205.1 Methanomethylovorans sp.
TCGGATTTATTCATGGGAGAACTTTATATAGTAATTTTATTATATTATTTATCTGGAGAACAAAAACGTGAACAAATATTATCATTATGACATAAATTCAATCTCAGAATATTGTACAAACCTCATCACTATTTCTATTTTCAATTATTTCACACAGCAGTATAATGCTTATCTTCTTCAAAATGCATTTGAGGTTTACAGTACAGATCCAATATAGTCTATAGAGGTTCTTATAGTCTATTTTCATAAATTTCATTATAAACAAACTGCAAAAACAAATATATGTGAGGTGCTATTATCCAGATTATTTCAGATCTACACATGCACACTGTCTATTCAGACGGAGACCTTTACCCTTCAGAATTAGTCACAAAAGCAAGGGATGTTGGATTAAAGGCAATAAGTGTCACTGATCATGATACAATAGATGGACTTGATTCTGTTGAGAAGGAATGTAAAAAAATGGGATTACAATTTATTCCCGGTATAGAATTTACGACTAATTTCAATCCTCTTGGCATTGAAGTACATGTCTTAGGATATGGTTTTGATCAAGAAGACTCATATCTACAAAAAAAGCTTGAGATAACAAAAAAACGTGCCTGGAAGTATGCTGAAGAAGTTGTGGATTTGCTTGCCTCCCATGGATGGCTTGTGGATTATTCACGTCTTGAAGCAGCAAAAGGCATAATTACAAAACATGATATTGCACTTGCTGTTGTCAACAGAGATATATCCACTTATGAATTCCATGATATGTGGCTCACTGAAAAGTCTAAATATTTTATAGATGCTGAAAAGTTTGAGATAGAGGAAGCTATTGATATTATTCACAAAGCAGGCGGTAAAGCAGTTGTGGCACATTTGATTCGTACATTAGACCAGTACAACAGTCTGCCTTTACTTGATGATGTTGTGGACCATTTTGTAAAATGTGGTATAGATGGCTTTGAGGTATTCTATGGAAAAAGCAACTGGCAACAGGTAAAGTCTATGCTGGAACTATGCAGGGCATATGATCTGATTATAACAGGTGGTTCCGATTATCACGGACCTGGCAGAGTTGGCAGATGTCCACTTGGAAATTATAATGTACATAATTTCAATCACGATGAAGAAAAACTTATAAAAATACTCTCAATGTCTCCAATAGCTGCATCTGGATCGACAGTATAGAAAAACTATTTGTAAAGATCTTCCCGCCTGTCTGCGAAAACGGTGATTTCTGATCTTACATTTGTGGTTTTTTCAAGATCTATTGCATGTATTATAATACTTTCCATCTCATCCGCCTCAGCAAGTATATTGCCTGATGCATCAATGATCAGGGAACCACCAAAGAAGGATAAAGAAGGAGAAGAACCCACTATATTACAGGCTATATGTGGTATTTGATTTTCAATTGATCTAGCTAAAGCAAGAGTTTTCCATACATTATTTCTTGGGTATGGGAATTGTGCTATAGTTATCAGTATGTCTGCGCCTTCAAGAGCCAGTTTTCTGGAAATTTCTGGGAAACGTAATTCATAACAGATTTCCAGTCCGATACAAACTCCATATTTTTCAAGAAATATGGGATGGATGCTATTGCCAGCTGAGAAATAGTTTTGTTCCTTTTTGAAGAGATGACACTTGCGGTGGATACCAACAAGTTTCCCATGCTCCACACAGAAACCAAGATTATAGTACGTGGGAACAGCTTTCTGGGTCTGCATTTCAATTATGGAACCTATTACAGCACATTTGTTAGTCTTTGAAAACTCAATAAGTTTGTCGAGAGTTGGAAATGGTGCTTCTTCTGCCATGTGGCTTATTCTTTCATAGCAAAAACCTGTAGTAAATACCTCTGGGAGTACGAGTATATCTGCTCCTGACAACACAGCATTTGCTGCCATACTCATAGCTTTCTTAAAATTATCTACTTTAGAACAGTGCATTACTTCCATTTGGATGCACGCTACATTTATGGATTTTATAAGCTATCACCTGCAGCATTTTTTTCTATAAAAGGTTTTATATCAAGCACCGGGGTACCATCAACAGCATCTAAGCCTTTGACAACAAGTACGTTATCTTTTACTTCCAGCAATTCAACCAGTGTAACACCTATATGATTAGGTCTTTTAGGTGACCTGGAAGCAAAGACACCTGCAATTTTACCATCGAAGCGGCGTTTTTGTATAAGAGTGTAACCTTCTGAGAGATGAAAATAAAATATGACATAGATCTTTGAAAAATCCGTTATATCTCTCAGACCCTCCTGAAATTCTTCTTTCACTATTATACGTGACTTTGAAGAATACATTTTCTCATCGAAAACAGGTTCTTTAAACTCGTTGTATATATATCCTATAGGCCACATTTGGATGGGCTCATTATACTTAAAGTTCAAATTATCACTGCCTGATTAATCAGCACTAATTTTATTCAAAGATAAAACAAAGTTAAAAGGTTACATCTCAACCAGTTTTGTTTGTTTTGTTTTCGGTGTAAGTCCACTTATGTCTACAAAATCTTTAATTGTCTCAAGAAGTATATTATTTGCTATAGAGATCAATTTTATGTCTTCTTTTTTTAATTCATATGCAGGGTCATTTGCTGGTATAGAAATTTTGGTAATTTCGTTTCGATAGAGTTTCAAGTTTTCATCCTTGGAAATACTTATCAAACAATCAGAAGATTCCATATAATTGGCAATAATCTTGCTATTCATTCCAAGATGCAAAAGTTCTTCTCTGAATACTGGACGTTTAAAAAGTTTAGAGATAATATAAACAGCAAGAGGAAGACGGATTTCCATATCCATATGCTTTATCTGATCACCTATTATTGAATAGATATCCGTGCATTTTTCATGATATTCCAAACGTTTATATACCTTGGAAGGAGGGACTTCAATCTCTTGTAATATTTTAAGATCGCGCAGAGCCCTTAAATATCCTGTAAGCACCAGTCTGTGTTCCACAAATCCTTTTTCTTTAAGCTCTCTGGTGATGGCACTGATTGATAACTGTCTGTCAGCAAGAACATCGTTTATCTTCTCATTTAGATTCTGGGGCATGATATCTGATTGATTGGTAACAGAATTGGATATATTTAACGGTCTGTAGATGAAAGAAAAATAACATTAAAACAAAGGTTAGGCTTAATTACATGTTACCTATTATATGTTTTTTAATTGGTATTCTACCTACCATACACAATGATTTGAATATTCATAAGACTTTTATATTACTATCCTATTTAGAGGTGCCAACATGGAAACATACAAGATCAATGTTTTTACTCAAAACCCTACCAGACCATTAGATGTAACAGAGAGGTCTATTGGAGAGCTCGTTGATAAAATGCTTCATACTGGATTTCAGGGAAGAAAACTTGCTGAATCTGTGCAAGCCTGGAATAACATGCTAAAAGAAGAAGGACTAACTATCATGATGGGACTTACTGGTGCCATGGTACCGGCAGGCATGAGAAAAATTATAGTTCATCTTATAAAGAAAAGGATGATAGACTGCCTTGTAAGTACCGGAGCAAATCTTTTTCATGACTGTCATGAAGCATTAGGAAAAAAACATTATGTAGGATCTCACTTGGTCAATGATGAAGAACTTTTCAGACATGGTGTAGACAGAATATACGATGTTTTCGCTTTTGAAGAAGAGTTTCGACATACAGACCATCTAATAGCTGATTTTGCTAAAACGCTTCATGGGAAAAGATTGTCTTCAAGAGAATTTATAGAGCTTCTTGGGAAAAAAATACTTGAAGAAGAGAATAGCGATGAATCCATTGTTGGAAGTGCTTACAAATATGGGGTGCCTGTATTTGTGCCTGCCCTTGGAGATAGTTCTATAGGAATCGGATTAACCATTGCAAGAAGAGCAGGATTTGATGTTGATGTTGATCAGATAAAAGACGTGGATGAAATAACCAAAATAGTAGAAAAATCTGGAAAAACTGGAGTAATATATGTAGGGGGAGGTGTTCCCAAGAACTTTATACAGCAGACAGAAGTTGTAGCTTCTATAATGGGTATGGATATCTATGGACATGATTATGCTATTCAATACACTACAGATGTCCCTCATTGGGGAGGACTTTCAGGATGCACTTTTGATGAAGCTGTATCTTGGGGCAAAATAGCCGCAGATGCTAAAAAAGTTCAGGTCTTTGTGGATGCAACAATTGCCCTCCCAATCGTTAGTCACGCATTACATGAGAAAAACTTGCATGAGAGAAGGAAATTTCCTCAATTCTATTGGAAAGAAGATGGGGAACTCACTATCGATTTCAAAACATTGTAATATCACAACATCTTTATTTAGATTAAGAAACATATAGTATACCCAAAAGTGTTCTGATGGATTAACTGAATTTTTGGATCGATTGTGCTTGAGAGTTTATTATATGTAACTGGTCACGATCCATATGAGGTACATTCAGAGGTTAATGCTATGAATAAACGAACAAGAATTATCAATGATCCTTCCGAACTTGTACCACTCCTCCAAATTTTTGGTTCTAAGCGGCACAAAAAAGTATTTGATGCTCTCTTAAACTTATGGATGACAAAAGATGAACTTGAGGAAATGCTGGGAACGGATGTTGCGCAAAGTATAAAGATCCTTAAAAAAAGTGGTTTGATTGAAAGCCAGTGGCATATGCCTGAACCTGGCAAGACACCACAAAAAGAATACCACAGTTCTTATTCCAAGGTCCAGACTAATTTTCAATGTTCTGTGGAAGATATGAGTGACATTATAATGCTTACTTTTAAACCATATGAAGAAATCAAGGATATTATTGAAGAACTTGAGAAATTAGTAGAAGAAGGAAATGAGTCAATGAGCAGTCTGACAAGAGCATTGAACAAAAGTCCAATGTATATTCGTGCAGTTGCAAGGAGATCAGATAAACTGGCAGTGATGGGGCAACGTATCAAGTTAGTTGAGGATAAGGAATGATAGAGCTTCTTAGTAGTAAAAGTGGTATAACAAAGTTCCAGATACTTATAGAAGTAGCTGCTAACCAGCCCAATGTCCGCCAAAAAGAGATTGCAGAGAAGATTGGCGTAACACCTCAGGCTGTTTCAGAATATATCAAGGAACTTCTGGCTGAGGGATTAGTTAGTTCTGAAGGAAGGGTAAGATATCGCATTACAAAGCAGGGAGTGGAGTGGGTTCTGGAAAACGCTGCGGAGATGAAAAGGTATGCCAGGTTTGTAATGAGCGAGATTATCAGTCATGTGTCTACATGGACTGCAATTGCAGAAGAAGACTTAGAAGAAAATCAAAAAGTATATCTTACAATGAGAAATGGCTTACTCTATGTAAGTGCACACAGTGTTACAAATGCCACTGGTACAACCATTTCCAGTGCATTGAAGGGAGAGGATGTAGGGGTTACTGACCTTATGGGGCTTATTGATTTAGAAAATGCAAGTATTACTGTATGTAAAATACCAAGGGTCGAAAGAGGCGGCTCAAAAAATGTCGATCTTGAAAGGTTGAAGAACCTTGTCAAGTCGAAATCATATCTGGCTACAATTGGGGTTGAATCCTTGATAGCACTTAGAAGGATTGGCAAGGAACCTCATGTAATGTTCGGGGCTAAAGAATCCGTGATAGAGGCGGCATTCCATGGATTGTCTTCCTTGCTTCTTGCTATTGACGAAGAGGTCCCCAGCATACTTAGTCGACTTGAAAGCGAAAATCTAGAATATGAACTTGTAGATCTTTCTTTGCATTAAACTTAAGGAAAAAACAATGAAAATTATAGCTATATCAGATACTCATATTGAAAGTGGGATTATACCAAAATATTTAGCAGATATACTTACAGATTATGATATGATAGTGCATGCCGGGGATTTCACGGCTTATGAATGCTATAAAGCTTTCGAAGCTACCGGTAAACTAAAAGCTGTTTATGGTAATCAGGATGACATCTTAATAAAGCAGTCACTGCCTGAAAAGCACGTTATTGAAGTAGAAGGTGTAAAAATTGGTATAGTCCATGAAGGATCATTATCACTGAATGATACTATAGCTTTAAGGTATCTTGCACTGGAGATGGGAGTATCTATACTTATATTTGGACATCTTCACAGACCTCTTATTGAGAAAAAAGATGTATTGCTTATTTGTCCGGGTTCCCCCACCAAACCCAGAATGTCAGATCCCTCTGCTGTGGAAATAGAAATAAATAATGGAATAGTATCAGCCAAAATAATTAAGGTTTTTGGCCATTCTTGCAATTACATAGAATATTCCCGCAAACTTGCAAAAGATAAATTCCATTAGTCAGAGAGTATTATTTACAGTCTCAATTTTGAACATTACACCTGTATCTTTTAATGTCATTTGTACTTTGTCTCCAAAATTTAATATCTCTTCCATGTCCACATTACTCCCCCATTCATATACGTAATCATAAGAACCTTTTATAGGAGTGAAGCCCATAGACATTAGGCTACGGGTAACCTCTGAGGGTCTTGCCCCATTACTACTAAACCAGATCATAAGATATGTTTTCATATTGATCAAACAATTATTGACTATTTTTGTTTATGGTTCTTTTGCTTCAAAAAAGGTAAAAGCAAAAGAAAAAATGAATTGTAGGCGATATTTCCGATCAATAATTTTCCTGAAGAGACTTAAGAGCTCTTACTACCATGGATGCATAATGTTTCGTTTCGGTTTTGTAATGTTCTTTTGCTCTTAAAGCATCTGGATTTGAAGTTGAAAGATCTTTCAGTCTTTCAAGTGTAGCTTTTGCAGTGTCTAAAACCCACAGATCCCTTGTTTCTGCATCCACTATGTATATTGATTCTGGTCTTATAGATTTCCTGATTTCTCCTTCTGGTGTAGTATATGTACTTGGTTTGCCAACAATGGCTATAAATTCTGGTACATCACATTCTGAAAGCACTTGGGCAGCTTCTGGCTGATACTGTCCAGCATATATAAAGAAGGAACCGGTTGGATCAGATACACGCCCCCGCCAGTATTCTGAATCACTGCCAATATCTTCTTTCTCTGTAAGAGTTCCCACTATAAACATTCTATTTACTTTTGCACCTGTCGGGGTAAATAGATATTGAGGAGAATATTGATCATTACCGTCCTTAAAAGACAGATTTGATTCCCTGAATTCCTGAGCGAAGAGCCTTCTTGCCACTTCACGTGTGTAAGCTGTCATTTATAGCGCCTCCGCTTCTTTTATAAGTTCTTGTATTAATTTAGGTTCTAAAAATGATTCTTTTTTTATCGACTCTACTAAGATATACCTATCAACACGTGACCCAGAAACAGTATAGTATTTACCTAAAAGCTTTTGTTTCATAGTTTCAACCACAACACTTTGATCAAGCGCATCTGCTGCCATAGCTATGGCATTATCAAGGGTGATACCGGATATTTTTTCTGTAATTTCCCTTTTAAGAAGTATATCCTGAGTAATAGTTCCAGTATCTAACACAGCTTTGAGTCGTAGATCATATACGCCTTCCACTTTACCATGTTCTGCACAGGCACCCTTTGTTAAAGAACGATTACATTCTCGGCAACGTTTAATTAGACCTGATCCAGACTGAATATCAATCATTGCACCTGTCATTACAATATCTTTAGTACTAACTTCGATCTCATCAGCAATCTCTTCAATTGAACTGCTTCTATTAAGAGTAATCTCTAGTTTCCCGTTCCATTCATTTGTAACAGCATTCTTAAAAAGATAGTTTTTCCCTTCAACTAAATCAGTCGGTATTTCAGCACTCACCCACTTGATGAACTTGATAGTACCAGTCTCATCACCAATGAGCCCTACCTGAGATATTGAGGGATTGCTGTTTTCCCATAACTGGACAATTTTACCTTTCAGATCAACCCATATTCCATCCTCAGAAATATCTGCGACTTTTACTAGAGGAACGACTCCTTTTGTCCTTATTTGAACCTGTATATCATTGGGTATCTGTTCTATAGAACTGCTCTTATTAAGATTTATTTCCACTTTACCATTCCACTCACTTACGACAACTTTTTTAAAAAGGTAAGTGTTTCCTTCTTCGAGAGCTGGCAATCCGGCAGCTTCCCAGGAAATAAACTTGATAGTACCAGTCTCATCACCAATGAGCCCCACCTGAAATATTGAGGGATTGCTGTTTTCCCACAACTGAACGACTTTAGCCTTTAAATTAAACCATTTCCCAACCTCAAAAATATCAGCTATTTTTGAAATGCCTGTTTCACCCATAGCATCGTAGAACTGATCCTTAGAAATTCCATGCTCTTTCAAAAAAAAGTTGATTACACTCCTCTTAGCCTCTTCCTTAGGTACCTTAAACTGTACAATAAGTTTTTCAAGTCTCTCTTCTATCTTTTCTGCAGGGATATCCACACCAAGTTCCTTAAACTTAGCCTTAATATCTGTTACAATTGTATTCATATTCTTCCTCTAGCCTCTGGTTTGTTTCTCATAGAGAGGCAAATAAGAGTATTATGTTTAAGTATAATAGAGATTGTCTTGCATAGTGAAAGTATTATTCCTTAACTCATTACTGAATATATATTAAGAGTCTTTAGAACACAGTTAAAGTATATTCACATACTTATGCAGATTTAATAATATCTGTTTGTGAGCTACTCTTTCAGGAAGTGTGCAAATTTAGTATATAGCTTCAATGATATTTTTCTCAAACTATAAATTATGTATTGTTTAGATATTGGTTTGGCTTTTTTTACAATCAATACCGGATTTTTAGAGTGCCTGGCAACCCTCTGTGGCAAAGTTCCAAGGAAAGAAATTTTAAATCTTTGACTTGAATCACCAATGATAGTCAAGTCGCTACATTTTGAAGCTTCCAATATTGCATCTTCGACAGAATACCTTTCCAGTATCTTAAAGGTAATTGGAATAACTTCTTCACTATCAGATATACTTTGAAGTTCTTCCTTTATCTTCTTTTTTCTCTCCTTTTCTTCATCAGGACTTATCACTGTGATAATCTCTATTTTTGCTCCTGTGTTAAGTGCCAGTTTTTTTGCCAGATGAAGTCCATATACTGAATTATCTTTTCCGTTATATGCTACTCCTATTTTTGTTATCCTGTCAGAAAAATAACCTTTTAATATGACTATATGACGTTTTAATGATGACAGAACCTCATTAGTCACATCCCCAAGAGAATATTGGAATCTGTTTGACTCATGCCAACCCATAATTACCAAATCAACATTTTCTATTTCTGCTTGTTCAATTATTGAATTTGATACACTGTGGTCAAAAGCGGTGATGTATTTCCGTTTGTGTCCAACTATTACAGGGTATTTTTCAAATTCTTCTTTGAAATCTGAATCTATTTCAATCTGTTTTTCATGAAAAGCTTCCTGAGCAAATTTTAATGCCGTCTGGTCTGGTACCTTAATTACATGAAGGCCGACAATTTCATCTCCTAAATAATCTGCTAACTTGAGCAGATCATTCTCGTGTTTAATACTGGAAATAGGTACTAATACCTTTACAACATTATTGGGTTTTATTATTGCAGGCTCTATATTATTTTCTAACAAGTCAAATATATTATATTCTGGTATGGCTTTATCCTTTCCATAGAACCAATGCCACCATACACCTAAAATCACAAGTGATATAGCAAAAAGCAAAGGTAGACTCCCTAATACAGGAAGCAAAATCAAGCTGCCACCTATCCCAATCATCTGTGTGACTGGAAAGAATGGATCTCTGAATGTAGGCTCATATCCGGGTAAAGTTCTTTTTCTTAAGATAATAACAGCTGTATTCAGCAAAACATAAATCAGAATATTGAATGTTCCTCCTAATCTGGCTAGTTGTTCTATATCAAATAAAAATAATATAATAATCATTATCATTCCAGTAATTAATATAGAATTATGAGGAGTCTCATATTTTTTATGAATTTCCACAAACCACTGTGGCATTAATAAATCTCTACTCATGGCAAAAGGAAATCTGGAAGAAGATAATATAACTCCATTAGCTGTTGAAAGTGTTGCAAGCAAAGCTGCAATAACAATAAGGAACTTGCCGGTTTCACCGTATATTAAATCAGCTATATCTGCAAGAGGAGTGATGGTAGCCATACTTCCATAACTAAATGATACACCAACAACTGCTACCATTATTAGAACATAGAAAACAGTAACCACCACTGCTGAGGCTATAAATGCTCTTGGTAGATTTTTAGATGGATTTTTTACTTCTTCTGAAATTGAAGCAAGCTCTGCAAGTCCCAGATATGAAATAAAAATGATTCCCGTAGTGGTAAGTATTGCTCCTGATCCAGAAGTAATTGT
>JACIVZ010000073.1 GCA_014361205.1 Methanomethylovorans sp.
CCTTATGTCCTGGTATATTCTAACTTATCTATATCTTTTCCGACCCGTGACCAAACTTCATGCCAGTGCTGGAGCTCGGCGTCTTCCATGGACATTTCCCCGGTAGCTATCTTAGCAGTGAACTCAAACTTGACGTTATAGTAGTGGCGATTCATTACGGGCTCTATCTCGCTCCACAGAGTTTCACTGAAGTTGGATCCATCTTTCAGTTTCATCGAATACGAATACTTAGAACTAGCTACCCTTATTTCCTTCAATCTCGTTCCACATGCCGTGCTTATATCAGCTGGTGAGAAAGAGCTGCTGCGCGGATGATTGTGCGTGAATATCGCTCCTTTGAGTCGTGCTCCTTCTTCTCGTGTTATAACTATGGTATCCACGGATCCAGACTTAGACAACAAGATACGTCCATCTGGACCAAATGCATAGCAGTTCTCATATGGTTTATTCCGGATCTCATCTTCGCGGGCTTTCAAGACGGCGTTCAATGTTGAGATCTCTTTGGGTTGACTCAAGCTCTTAGCCAGGCTCTCCAACGATGGCCCACTGACACCAACACTCACACCCTTCTCCAGCATGATCCTTGCAGCCAGGTCCTGGTCGAGGACATACTTTGAGATCCTGTATTTGTCGTTGAACGTGTCAATATTCTTGAAGGCTTTCTCCACCTTTGCAGGATCTTCCAGGGATCCTGAGAAATCCCTGTTCTCAAAGAGTTTGCTCTCATCTATTTCACGGGTGATCGGTACAGGAACGAGACCCGACCTTCACTGACAATAGAGAAAATGGGTAGTTAAATCGAAATATTTATTAACATATATTCTTAATTTACTTTAAATACATAACACTAATTAAAACATATCCATTTAAAATTTAATTTACAACTATATACAAAAAGAAAATTAATTTCTTTAAGAGTAAAGAGTTAAATTAAGTATTATTATTTTAAATTAGATTATTTAGCAATACTTTTATACTACTTATAGATTTAGCATATACGTAAGACATATCTACTTGTATCTATAATAATTACAACTATTGGTGGTAGGTGAAATGATAAATAAAAATAATTACTCATCTTATATCACTTTAGGCATGGTATGTTTTATTGTCTTAATATTGTTTTCAATTCCTGCATTAGCTGCAAATGAAGTGATAGTTTCCAGAACAATCTCTAAAGATACTATAAATCCCGGGGATACCTTCAGAGTAACTGTAAGCTTAACAACAAAGCAGGAACTTTCAACTCTTGAACTGCAAGAGAGAATACCAAAAGGATGGTTAGTCAGGGAAATCAATTCTGGAAAATTCAGATATCATCCGGATGATATTAAATGGACTTGGAAAGAGAATACATCAATTATGGCAGATACTTCCGCTTCAATTACTTATATGGTCACAGTCCCTGAAAGTGCAGCAGGTGGCATATATACCATAACCGGAACGATCTTTGGAACATCTACAACTGACGGAAGTAATGTTATAGTCAATGTTTTGGGTGACGATGAAATAACAGTTGAAATTGAAGATGTTGCACCTGTACTTGCCCCAATAGGCGATAAAGCTGTTAATGAAAATTCACTGCTAAGCTTTAGAATATCAGCCACTGATGCTAATGGTGATGAAATTACTTACTCAGCTGTGGGATTACCTGCTGGAGCTACATTGGATCCAAATACTGGAGTGTTTAATTGGGTTCCATCATATACAGCTTCAGGCAAATATACTATTGTATTTATAGCAACAGCGAACGGTCTAAGCGATTCTCAAACTATCACAGTAACAGTAGGAGACGTTGACAGAGGACCAGTACTTGCTGACATAGATAACAAAACAGTGTCTATTTATTCACCTCTCAGTTTTACCATATCAGCTATTGATCCTGATGGCGATCCTATAGTTTACTCTGCAACAGGTATTCCAAGGGGAGCTACATTCAGTACAACTACAGGTGCTTTCAGCTGGACTCCTGGTAGCGGTAGTGAAGGTACTTATTTTATTACATTTACTGCAGAATCCAAGGGTCTTATCGATTCTAAAACAGTTACTATTACTGTATCTGTTGATAAAAGCTCATTGATATCTGCTATTGCATCCGCAACTACCAAAGTAAGCACTGCCATACCAGGGACAGGATATGGACAATATCCACAACCTGCAATCGATGCATTTAATTTAGCGATTGCTGCAGCACAGTCAGTTGTAGATGATGCCAATGCTTCTCAGGCACAGGTCGATAAAGCTTTAGCAGATCTTACAATAGCTCACGAAACATTTAATTCTACTCTTGTTACCATTGCATCCGTGACAAACCTTAATGCAAGTGATGTGGGAACAAACTGGATAAGATGGACTTGGGTAAATCCCAATTCTAGAAATTTCAATTATGTAATGATTTTTCTGAATGATGTTTATGTTATTAATACTTCAGATAATTATTACAACTTTACCGGACTGTCAGAGGGAACAGTATATAATATAAGCATTAAAACAGTTGATACTTCCGGCAACATCAATCCAGCATGGGTGAATGATTCAGCAATGACTTTAACTTCTCCGGATATTACACCACCTGCAACCGTTACAAATCTTAACGAAATCGGGGCTGGACCAAGCTGGATTAACTGGGCATGGGAAAACCCAATTGATGAAGATTTCAGTCATGTGATGGTATATTTGGATGGTGTGTTTGTAACTAATACAACTAATAGTTCCATCAATTACTACAATGCAACGGGACTTTCCGAGGGTGTTACCTATACGATCAGTATAAAAACAGTAGATATTTATGGGAATATAAATACTATTCCGGTTAATGACACTGCAATGGCATTACAGCTTCCCAGGATTTTAAGTATTTCCGGAAGCAATATCACTGAAACCTCAATTACACTGGCATGGGAAGCTTCAAATGATACTGCAAAAGTACAGATTACCAGAGATGGTATGTTTCTCGGAGATGTAAGTGCAACATCTTTTGTGGACAGTAACCTAAGCAGCGATACTATTTACAGTTATATATTAGTACCATCTAATGATAATGGTTTGGAAGGCTATCCGGTAAGTATAAACTTAAAGACCCGATCTTCTATCGACAGTGCAGAAAGAAATGGAGGAGGTAGCAGTGGTGGTAATAGCAAAAGTAGTGGTGGAGGAGGTGGTGGAAGCAGTTCGGAAGAATTTTCAAATATTGCACTCAAAGATGTTGCTAATGCTTATCTACTGGCTAATTCCAATGTCACATATGAATTCACAAGAACCGGAAATGTTATCCAATCAATAAGTTTCTATTCTCTTAAGAATTCGGGACACATTACTTCTACTGTAGAGATGCTCAATAATAGGTCAAAGCTGGTGAATAGTACTCCTGAAGGATCTATCTATAAATATGTTAATATCTGGGTAGGTAATGCTGGTTTTGCAACCGACTCCACAATAAAGGATGCACGTATAAAGTTTAAGGTAAACAATTCATGGTTAGAGGAACTTGGTGTTAGTCCGGCAGATATAAGATTACAACGATATAACGGGAACTCGTGGGAAATATTACCCACTACCCTGGTAAGCAATAATTCCAATTATATGATTTTTGAGTCTAGGACCCCAGGTTTTTCTCCATTTGCTATCAGTGCTAATAAAGAACCTGCAAATATTGATACTGATACAAAGTTGAACATTGTATCAGAAGACATTGAAAATAATCCCCCAAAAGAAATTGTAAATATAGAAGAAACACAACCTAGAAGATCCAATTTATGGATATTTATTGTTGGCATCTTAATAATAGCTGGAATCATTGGGGGATATAACTGGCTCATGAATAGGTAAAATTTGTGCAAGCCATTATCTAAAAGAGGATCAGCATGTTCCCAAAGTTAATATCTTTCTTATTTCTTCTGATAATATGCTTAACAACTGAAGCATTTGGTTACAGCTTAGAAGATATAGAATGGGAGTCTGCACAAACAGCTACCCTTCATTGGGGTAATTCTATTACTGTAGATAGCTATATTATTACTGCTGCTGATTTCAGCCTGGATGGTTTTGCTTACATAACTATCTCTAAAGATAATGCAGTAGTCAATTCAGGAGCTTTGAGACTTTCAGATGAGCTTGTATACAGAGATTCTGTAGATGGGAATGACATAAAGGTATATGTCAGTACTCTTAACCTAAAAGTTAATGAATGGACTGGAAAACTTGAAGATCCTACCGTCACATTACAGATATACAGGCGTGGATTACCTAATCTTAAAGTTAAAATAGATGTAGAACAAGACACTTATGATCCAGCAAAACTTTCAACTCCTCTCTACATAAAAGCTAAGGTGACAATTGAAAATGTGGGGAGTGGAAAAGCAAGTAACCTGATGCTTAACATAGATACTGATGGTCTTGAACTTGCCGATGGAAAACTTACACAAACAACGGCTTCTCTTGAAAAAGAAGAATCCACTAAACCTCTTAATTTCAGTCTTAAGATTCCTTTGCTTTGGGATAGTGGTAAATTTGATATTCTTGCAGAAGTTACAGCTTATGATATACACGGTAAAAAATACAAATTCAATGCTACAAAAAGCATTGACATCAAACCCAAAACTGAAATAATACTTACTAAAATCTGTACAAATGAAATATATATTGACGAAACAGCTTATGTTACTGTTATAGCAAGGAACACAGGTTCATTTTCCATAAACTCTTTGACGATCAACGATACCCTTAATGATAATTTTAGTCCAGTAGATGATGTGCAGCTGGAAAAGATAATATCTATTGGTCCTGATCAAACAGTGGAAGTTATAAAATACGCTATCAAGCCGTTAAAACCCGGTACATATAAACTCCCAGCAGCAACTGCTGATTTCATAGCTGATGGGAAATCCTATTCTTCCAAATCAAAGGAACCTGCTATCGAGGTAAAAGGTCCATATATAGTTCTTGAAAAAAAGGCCAATATATCTTCGTTCCTTCCAGGTGATGATGTTCTTATAACTATCGAGGTAAAAAATGAAGGTAACAGGGCTGCAAATGTAAAAATAAATGAAATAGTACCAGAAGGTACAAGTTATGTAACTGGACCGATGTCTTTTAATAGTGTCGTAAAGGCTGGTTCTAGCGAAAGTTTTTCATATACTCTTAAACTTGAAAATAAAGCTGATATAGAACTGCCGGCAACAAAAGCGACGTTTATCGATATGGAAGGGTATACAGGTATGAAAAATTCCAGTCCCCTTTTGATACCTTTTATGATTGCCGGAAATGTAGTAGTATATCATAACCAGCCGGAAGAAGAATATTCTCCGGAAGCAGAGGCAGGACAGCAGGTTGATGAATTCTATAATCCTGAAACAGAAGAGGACATGGAGAGTTTTTCCTATGCGGAGGTATCAGAAGACAATCAAAAATCATCTCCTCTCGATACGAATCAAACTAACACAATTATTGACCCTAATCTCAGACAACAACCTGGATTTGAGTTATGGGTAATGTTATTAGTTTTGATTGTCATTTTGAAAATTGAAAAAAAAACTAAAAGCTAACTTGTTTGTCTGTGAAAAATATATCCAGGTTGTCATCCCCATGTCCTGCCATTTAAATATCTTCTGTCATCCCGATGATCAGATAAAGAAAAATTGTTCCGGATCACATCAATATCAAGTCTTAAATTCCAAAGATCAACAATACCCATAATTTTTTTAATTGTTTTATTCTATATCATGCAGTAATATCAAGTACATTCCACATCTAGATGCTGTGATTACTTATTGATAGAATATCAGTATTTTTCATCCCCAAAATTTGATATTACATGTTTACTCGAATTCTGGTCAATTGTCATGGCTAAAGTAGTTATTTATTGACTATAATCCATGAAGTTGTGCCTAATCCATTCTTTTTTGGCCTTTTTTCAGTATGCCAATTCTCATTACCAAAAGTTGCATCAAGTGTCTTCCTTACTATATTATATGCTATCTGAAGTCTTTCTTTTTCTTCAATTACTTCAGGTAGAAGCTGGCTGATTCTGACCTGAACCCCATACCATGGTTTACCTTTGCTTTTTATCTCTCCAATTATGATCTCATCTGATTTGAAAGCTTCAATAGCGTTCTTGATGTATGTTTCCATAAGATCGATCGTTTCTGTATTCTCTTCCTCTGTCATATCCTCGCTTCTAATTACTGTAGGCGCAGAATCTGGATATGTGACAACTGTTTCTTTAACATCACGAATTGCTTTTCTAAATTTTGTCCTAAGTTCCCGGACAAAGGTATTTGCTGCAGGCAAGTTATAACTCGCATCTCTTACTCTATATAATTCTTCAAAAGACATTACTCTTATTGGTATTGGGTAACTTTTACCTCCTGCACTGCTCCAAAATATTCCATTTCCCACAATTGGTTCATTTAGGAGTGTACTCAATATATCGTTGCTGAAATGAGCATTAGCTTTCTTAAGGGCCTGAAGATCGCTTTCAGATAGTAGATGGAAAGCAAACCAGTTGTCACCTTGGCTCAATATCTCATTGTGTATACTCCCAGGCTGTTGAGTGATAAGTACTGCCCCCAGGTCATATTTTCTACCTTCTTTTACCCATTCAACGTAAGGCCTCGAACTTCCAGTATTTCCAAGAACTGATTGCGCTTCTTCAATCACTGCAATGGTAGGAATAGTTTCAGGTGTAGAGCTTGTGAATTGGTCTTGGTTGAATTCAAATATTTTTTGTAAAATGATTCCAGAAAGAATAAGAGAAGGTTCTCCTCTCAGTTGTGAGATATCTATTATACAAAGTTTGCCAGCTCTCAGGCTATGAATAAGCATATCCAGCATCCAGCTTCCCGGATCATGGAGCATTTTCACTATTGTAGTCATGTTAGCCCTAGCTGCAGCCATTTCCACGTTCTGATCTTTCTCCAGATGAAGAAGTTCCTTTAGTCTTTCCCCATCCGCAAGGTTACCATTTTCATGTATCAGATCAACAACTTCACTCCAGTTCTGGTCACTTAATGTTTTCAACTTCCTTACGTTTTGTTGTTCCTGTTTTTCAGGTCCAAGGGCAATGGAAATTACATCGCTGGGTCTTAATCTACGGATATCAAGTTTGATATCAGAAGCCACAAATGAGCTGTAAAATTCACTAGGTCCCCTTTTCTTGGTAAATATCACTAATTTATCTTCTAATTCAGGGACATCGCAAAGTCCTGGCCTGTTTTTATCATCTGGCCAGTAGTATTCCCCATCAGGGTCAAAAACAATCGTGCCTACTGGAACTTGCTTTCCACCTCTTTTTTCAACTGTAGGGGTTTCTTTGTACAAATTACTAAACAATAATTTGTTAAGGTTGGATTTACCAAATCCTGCCCTTGCAAATATGAATGACCTTCTTGAAACCAGGTTTCTAATTTGGAAACGTGGAATTATAACAGGAAATTTTATTCGGATCCATGGTTCATGCTTAAGACGGGTATCATTACCACCATAGACAAACTCACCTAAAGAGAAGAACCCAAGTTCAACACCATCTAAGTTATGACCAGCAACTTCTCGGAGGATTTCATCCGAAAGAAATGCTACTTTACTGCCAACATGAGGTAGTCTTCTGTGCGAAGGTGCAAAAACAATTTTACTATCTTCTACTCTCACAACACCAAGTACACGAATATCCACACGATACTTCAGGTATTGTTTCAGCAGATCTTCCGGAATAACCCTATCTTCGGCAACAGCACGGATGCCGTAATCGTCCCCGGAACTAGAGGCTAACCTGCCGTCGGAAGAGAGAGATGTAATCCTACCCAATACGGCTTCATTGTCGTTTTCCAACTGGACAAGTAAAAATTGTCCATGCATTGGCACACTTTGAAATTCGTTCCGGTAGGGAAGTATAATTTCTGCATGAAACTCCATGCCACCCTGACTGAAGCCTCTAAAAATTCCAACCACTTTATCTTTCGGGAACAATTTCATCCATATCGCCTCATAGAAACATCGGATCGGAATCTCCACGAATCGATGATATTCTTTTTTTCAGCTGGAAGAAGGTCTCTTACAGCTTCGAAAATCTGATCTTGGAATATATCAAGGTCAAAATCTACTATCTGGGCGTGTTCATGTGCCTTCTGCAAACAACGTGGATAAAAAGGTACAGGAAATCCATTAATTGCATCATTGAGTAGATAACCGAATATTTCGGAAGCATCATTACTTTGATTTGAGAAGATATCCACTGCCCAGATCGGGTCCCCATCCATGGGTCCGAACCTTACCAGGAACATATCTCCCGCGACGAACTTTGGTGCTTCGATATTTTCCCCCTCTACTTCAGCACCCCTTGCATATTCTTGCCAAATGTATGCCTTTGCCTCTAGATCACGTGGAATTCTGACATACCGTGCTTCACCTGGAGGAAAGATATCATCAATTGCCATTGCCAGTTGATAACGGGTAATCACTTTGCTGTGTTTAGCTATCCCTACGAGAAAAACGCGTCTGTGATCTTCTTTATATATTCTCTCAATAGCCTTTTCAACATTTTTCCGCCATTTAATGAATAGATCACTGCTAAATATTTTACTTCTGAGCAGTCCATCTCTTACAATTAGTGTATCCGTAGCAAAGGTAGTATGACATATTCTTTCATACAACACCGCCCATTCGCAAAGGTCTCTGTAGGTCAGAACCCATTTAGGTGTAACTGAATCTGGATTGTTACGAATTTCTGATCCTCTTGGAATCATTGGACTCAACCTATTCAAATAAGGGGGATAACCCACACCCAGGTCTTTCATCATTTTCCCAAGAGCAGTTCTTGGTGTGCCATCTGGATTGAACTGAGCTTTACCCAACTCGTCGGTGTCAGTAGAAGGCGAAACTGCATCGACACAAAGCTCTTTGCCATAAGAATCAGTGACACGGACCAATTGCACAAAAAAAGGATCAAAAGATAGCTGGTTGTTGCCACCATCACTCGCAACAAGAGAAACAGCTGTAGTAGAATACGGCTTTATAGTACGGACTTCACTTTCAAAGGAACGAACTTCTCGTCTTAAAGCTTCCAATATCTTATTATCGCATTGTGCTCTTTCATATATCGCTTTTCTCAATACGGGAAGTGAGTCGAGATCAAACATTTCATATCACTTCAGTACAGCATAAAAGTCAATTTCTTCTCTGGCGTTTCCTGAACCACTCATAAACTGTTCAGCCTGTCTTTTCCCACTTGAAGATGTCCCAGCAGAGTTTGTTTTCAGCATTTCCCAACCACAATCAGCTTTTTCTATCGAGTCTCTCAAAACTTCAAAAGGATCACATGGGCTACTTGGAAGAGAACCAAACCGGATTATTAATTTCGCATCTGGATTGCACACATCAGCTACGTTTTTCCATACATCGGCTAAGTCCGAGATGAATTTATTTTTAGTGTGGGTAATTTGGCTATAGGAAGTATATTCGACACTATCCGATCCCCCTAAAAACCAGTTTCTTATCCACTGATCTGGAATATATGTTTTCATGTTGTAATATGGTGGAGATGTAATTACCCAATCAAACCCTGTTAAAGGTAAGTCTTTTATAGACTTACGACTATCTGCTTTCAAGATTCCTCCACTCACTGACGGAGGCAACGATCTAAAAAAATAGTGTGCTTTTCTTTTCACAATCTCTAATACATCAATCATTTTCGGAAATAAACTACGTCCTGTCCAATATTTTACAGAGTAATTAGGTTTTGGAGCATACGTTCTTGGCATTTGGTTAGATAGATAGGAAGGAACAGTTTTATTGGCAGGCCCATGGAGAATTCCTAAAACTAGTGCTCTTAATGCAATGGCCTCGTCTGTCTGACATTCTTGTAAAAAGGTGTCTCTTAGTTTACATATTTGTTCCAGAGTCGAAGGATGGTAGCAAAGCTCCCAAAATCTATAATCAGGAATATGCTCAGGCTTCTGTTCGTTTCCGAGGATCTGAGTACACAGTTTAATTATTTTATCAGGTGTAGTGTTTGTAAATTTAGCTTGTGCGATTGCACATGCTATGGGACTTGAATCTATTCCAATTGATGGCATGCCCCTTAACCTTGCAGCAAAGTTGCTCGTACCTCGCCCACAGAAGGGATCTATTACCTTTTCTCCCAAGACAGATGATTCAAGGCTCTTGAATGGGAAGTCCAATGGAAACATTGTGTAGTAAGGACAGACAGCATTCAATCTAAGGTAAGGATCATTTTTTTTTGGTAATGACTGCAGTGGGAAATCTAAATTCTGTTCTTTCTCTGTGGAATTTTTCATTATACTCATACAAACAATGTTTTCAATGTTTTTATATTTTATT